>JAMPFM010000049.1 GCA_023664455.1 Blautia sp. | reverse complement strand
CCATTCTTACTCAACCTGCGAGTTTGGGCGTAAGCACAAACTTGCGTGTGAAAAACTTGTTTTTCACACTTGTACCGCTACGAGCGTCATGCAGCGAGAGCGTGCCCAGCGTTGATATGCCTATTCTGCACAACGGGCTTCTGCGAAAACCCTGTTACAACTTCCTGTTCTATATACTATATATATCGCCCATTTCCTCAAAATTCCTTAGCCGCGCGACGGCAAAATGTAGTAAAACGACCTTTTTATGTCATAAACTCCGCAGGTGTGTAATTGCGCCGCCTGAACAGACATAATTACGCCGCCTGATTGCAGCCTTGCTTGCAATGGGCGCGCGCAATACGCCCTATCGTCTATGATCCTCCTGCCTTATCTTCGCCTTATCTTCGCCTTATCTTTGCCTCACCTTTGCCTTATCCAGAAGCTCTTTTAGCGCATCGTCCCCCACACTAATCCAGGCGTCTTCTTCCTCCGCATTGAGACCGAGGTACTCCCGCAGTGTCATGGAGTCGTCGTGGAATCCCCATTCCTGACTGTAATCGTCGATTTCTTCAAATTCCACTTCCCCCGCCAGATATTTTTCCTTAAATGTTTTTTCCATTTTTATAACCATACTCCCTTCTCAGCCTGAGACATATCGTTCTTGTTTCATTTCGTTCTGCTTTGTCCCACTGTTATTGGATTCATGCAAGCGCGCACTTGACGTAAATTAGAGACTTTTCCAATTCCTGTCATTGCTTTTACTGCGCCCATGCGAGCGCGCACTTGACCGCCTTTTGCCATTCTTTTAACAAAACGTTCCGTTTATCCTCGTCCATCCCATTCTCAAAGATTCTGTCAAGCTGCCAGTTGGAGCGGATTTCTTCTTTTCCCTGCCAGTAGCCTACCGCGATACCCGCCAGATAAGCTGCTCCTAACGCGGTCGTTTCGATGCATCTGGGTCTGTGCACCGACTGTCCTATGATATCCGCCTGAAACTGCATCAGAAAATGATTCGCGCTGGCGCCGCCGTCTACTTTTAATTCCCGTATCGGCACGCCGGAATCCTCCTCCATCGCCCGCAGCACGTCCACCGTCTGATAGGCGATGGATTCCAGTATAGCCCGGATAAAATGTTCTTTCTGGCAGCCTCTCGTAATACCCACAATCGTGCCTCTGGCATAGGGATTCCAATAGGGCGCGCCCATTCCGGCAAACGCCGGCACGATATAAACGCCGTTCGTATCCGGCACCCGTTCCGCATACTTTTCCGAAAGACCGGCTTCCCGTATGAGACGCATATTGTCGCGGAGCCACTGAATCGCCGCCCCTGCCACAAACACGCTTCCCTCTAAGGCATATTCTATCCTATCTCCGCTGCCTGCCGCTATCGTTGTCAGAAGCCCATGTCTGGACATAATCGCTTCCTGCCCTGTATGCATCAGCAGAAAACAGCCTGTCCCATAAGTATTTTTCACCTGTCCCGGCTCGAAGCAGCACTGCCCGAACAACGCCGCCTGCTGATCTCCTGCCGCCCCCGCAATAGGGATTTCCCCACCCAGGATTCCATCCGCGGTTTTCCCATAAATGCAGGAAGAGGGCTTGACTTCGGGCATCATGCATATTGGTATATGAAATAACATTAACAATTCCTCGTCCCAACGCAAATCACGAATGTTAAAAAGCATGGTCCGGGAAGCGTTGGTATAATCCGTCACATGTACCGCGCCTTTGGTAAGATTCCATATCAGCCAGCTGTCTACCGTCCCAAACAACAACTCCCCAGACTCCGCCCGCTTTCTTGCGCCTTCTACATTTTCCAGAATCCAGGCAATCTTGCTTGCTGAAAAATAAGCGTCCGGTATGAGTCCCGTTTTATTCCGGATCCTGTCGCCATACCCTTTTTCCTTTAATTTATCTATCCATTCCGCAGTCCTGCGGCACTGCCACACGATGGCGTTATACACCGGTTCGCCTGTCGTCTTGTCCCAGACAATCGTCGTTTCCCGCTGGTTCGTAATTCCGATGCCGGCGATATCCCGCGCAGATACGCCGATATTCGCCATCGCTTCTGCAGCAACCGCCACCTGCGACGCCCAGATTTCCCTGGGATTGTGCTCTACCCAGCCGGGCTTGGGATAAATCTGGGCAAATTCCTTCTGCGCCATACTATGGACATTTCCTTTTTTATCAAACAAAATGCATCTTGAACTGGTCGTTCCCTGGTCGAGCGCCATGATATATTTCTGCATACAGCCTCCGTTCTGCGGGCATACTGATCCGCAAAGCACTTTTTAAATTTAGTATATAATATTTTCTTTTTCTTGTAACCCTCTTTCTATTTTTTTCAAACGTGCTACAATAACAAAGTGTCATTACTTAAATGAAGCATAGGTCAGCGCACGATGCAGATTTCCCACCGGATGCTGTCGCGTCTGAAAAAGATATGAGGAGTTGTGAAAGATTATGAGTATTACGGTTGTATTACAGCAAATGATAATTATTATGATATTGATTCTGACGGGCATTTTTCTCTATCGGAAAAATATGCTTTCCCAGAATACTTCCAGCCAGATTTCCGGGTTGATTGTCAATATCACAAATCCTGCCCTTCTGATTTGTTCCGCATTCGACGATACGCCCAAGGTTTCCTTACAGACGCTGGGAATCGCCGCTTGTGTTTTTCTCGTTTCTTATCTAATCCTGATTCTGGCTGCCTACCTGCTGCCCCTGCTGCTGCGGATTCCTGCCCATGCCCGCTATTCCTACCGCATGTTAACGGTCTTTGGAAACGTAGGATTTATCGGGATTCCTCTTGCTTCCGCTGTATTGGGTCCCGGCTCTTTGATTTTCGTTTCTTTAAACAATCTTATTTATAATGTCCTCGTTTATACCTTCGGTCTTTCCATCCTGCAGAAAGCCGCCAAGGAACAGGCGTTGCTTCAAAATCCCGAAGATGGCTGCCGGACGTCTGGGCGCCAGCCGGAGGCACCTGCCGGAAAAATGCCTTCAAAAAAACCGCAAGGCGCTCTGCATAAGCTCGTGAATGCCGGAACGGTATCTGCGGTTTTGACGCTTTTCTTTTATCTGGCGGATTTTGACGTCCCGGAAATCATTTCTTCTTCCCTTTCCTATGCCGGCAGGACTACCACCTTTTTATCCATGCTGGTACTCGGTGTGTCGGTGGCGCAGATGGCTCCGAAAGATATTTTTTCCCATCCTAAGCTCTATCTTTTTACGCTCCTTAGACAGATACTGCTGCCCATCGGATTCACTTTCCTGCTGGGACTTGTTCTGAAAGATGCGCTTATTCTAAATACTGCGGCTCTCATGCTGGCGGTTCCGGCGGGCAATATGCCTCTCATGTTTTCCAGGCAATTACATGTGGAAGAATCCACGATATCACAAGGGATTATTCTGACGACTATTTTAAGTCTGATTACGATTCCAGTGGTTACGTTTTTTATTGCTTAATATTAAAAAGCAGATTGCACGAAATGTTCCTTCGCGTCTGTTTCGAGATATGGATTCTTATCTCTTCACAAGACAGCTTAGGAACATTTTGTACAATCTGCCAACAATACTGCTGTAATCAAATTTCTATAGGCGAGAGACTACCGCCTATATTGCTTTTAATTTAGCTTCATGTTTATTAATGTAAATATCTTGTATTTCCTGACTATTCTTTACATCCTTTGATAACAGGATACAGTCGTTTAACGACCTTGATAAATCCAGATGTCCCTCTGCTACACGCTGGATATTAACGCGGATTTCATTTTCAAGGATGATACTCATCTGTACGGTTTTCACTTTCACATCCTGAAGGTCTTCTTTCATATCCTTTACTTCCGTTTTCAGATACAAGATATCCTCTTTCATATCTTGCATTTCTGCTTTTATACCCTTGATATCTTCTTTTACATTTTCTACTTCCGTTTTCAGACCTTGGATATCTTCTTTCATGTCTTTTACTTCCGTTTTCAGACCTTGGATATCTTCTTTTATGTCCTTTACTTCCGCTTTCAGATACTGGATATCCTCTTTCATGCCTTGAATATCTGCTTTCATATCCTTTATTTCCATTAAAATTACGTCTAGTTTTTCACTATTATCCATACTATACCTCCTTTTTCATCAAACCATTTATAAGCCCCCGCTTCTTTACATAGGACAGTATAGCACAATAAAACTCCGGTGTCTACCTAAAAATATCAAAATAATGAACGAAAAATCGTCAATCCACAACCTGCACTTTCAGCATGTTGGTCGTGCCTGACATTCCGATAGGCACGCCTGAGGGGATGACGGCGATATCGCCTTTTTCTAATAAATTCCTCTCTTTCGCCGCCTGAATTGCGTGGTCAAATAAGTCGAACACATCTTTTTCTTCCTGGATGAGAATCGGGTTGACTCCCCAAGTCAACCCAAGCTGTCTGCACACTTTTTCCGAAGTGGTACAGCCGATAATCTCACTTACCGGGCGATATCCGGCAACCATTTTGGCGGAACGTCCCGACTTCGTGACGGTCACAATCGCCCTGGCGTTTAAATCCAATGCCGTCGTGCAGGCTGCATGGCAGATAGCGTCCGTTATATCCGGGTTTGCCTTCCTGTCGCGGGCGAAAAACCTTTTCCGGTAATCGATGTCCTGCTCCGTCCGCTCTGCAATCCGTACCATCATTTTCACCGCTTCCACCGGATACGCACCTGCGGCGGTTTCCCCGGATAACATAATCGCGCTCGTACCGTCATAGACTGCATTGGCGATATCGGCGGCCTCGGCTCTGGTCGGTCTCGGATTCTTAACCATAGACTCTAACATCTGCGTCGCCGTAATTACCTGTTTTCCGACTTCATAAACTTTCTTAATAATCATCTTCTGGATAACGGGCACTTCTTCACAAGGAATCTCAACCCCCATATCGCCTCTTGCCACCATGATGCCATCGGACGCTTCGATAATCTCATCGATATTTTCCACGCCCTGCCGGTTCTCAATCTTGGCGATAATCTTGATATCCTCGCCGCCGTTTTTGGCAAGCAGCCTTCTGAGCTGTAAAATATCTTCTTTATTCTGCACGAAGGAAGCCGCAATAAAATCCACATCCTGGCTGATTCCGAATAAAATGTCCTCTCTGTCCTTTTCGCTTAGATAGGGCATGGAAAGGTTCACGTCCGGTACATTGATACCTTTGTTATTGGATAGGGCGCCGCCATTTATGACACGGCATACGATATTTTCCCGCTCCACCTTCTCGACACGCATCTCAATGAGTCCATCGTCCATTAAGACCTTCATGCCTACCTCAAGGTCTTCATAAAGACGACTGTAAGTAACAGAAACTTTTTCCTGCGTTCCTTCCACCTCTTCTGAGGTCAATGTAAAAAGCTGTCCGGCTTCTAACGTCACTTTGCCGTCCTTAAACTGTCTGACCCGGACTTCCGGTCCTTTGGTATCCAGCAGAAGTGCAACCGGTTTCCCGATTTCTTTACGGAGCTTTTTGACCATGTCCATCCGTTTCTTATGGTCTTCGTAGACTCCGTGCGAAAAATTGCACCTTGCCACATTCATGCCTTCTAACATTAGCTGCCGCAGCACGCCCTCTTCGTCCGTCGCCGGTCCCAATGTACATACGATTTTTGTTTTTGCCATAGGTTGTGTTCCTTTCTTTTTTGAATGATATTAGGTAATTGTGAAACTAAGATTTTACAGCCGCCCGTTAGAATATACAATCCAACGCAGGCGTAACTACATATTTTTATATTAACCTTATTATATCTGGAAAATAAAAACTGATTCATCCTGCAGCCAAACCGCAGATATCCAGATTCAACCGCTAAACTTTTTCCAGAAAATTTCCGATAGTATATATATGATATTATAGCAGAATACAAATTTGTCAATATCCTTCGGAAACGGGAAACAAAAAAAATCCAGTTCCGCGGGGCGGGAGGTCAGAATGATCGTATCACACAGTATACAGACAATGAATGCCATCAGGCTTGTTAATGTTAACATTGAATCCTATGGGAAATCTTCGCAGAGGGTTTCATCCGGCTATCAGATCAATCACGGGGTTGACAATCCTGTAGGTCTTGCGATTTCCGAAACCATGCGGCGGCAGGTCAGGGGACTCGGACAGGGCATCGAGAACACCAAAGCCGGCATCAACTTCTGCCAGATTGCCGATGGCGCATTAAGTGAAGTGACGGATATGCTGCAGCGAATCAACGGCTTAGCCATACAGGCGTCAAACGGCACCAATATTACGATGGACCGCCATTATATCCAGGCGGAAATTTCGCAGATTTTGAAAGAAATCGACCATATCAGCAATACGACTGCATTTAACGAAATACCGGTTTTTAAAGGGTTAAGAAGCGTCGTTTCCACTCCGGCGACCCCTGCAATCCCTACCATTCCCGGAGGCGATATTCCTTTTGAAGATTTTTCCATTACAGATGTAAATCTAGGCGGCAATCCTTTTGCCGATATCCGGGATGGAGATTCCCTTGCCTTAAAAGCTATCGTCAGCAATCCCAACTCCCCGGCGTATAACGAGGAATATCGTATGATATTCGGCAATGGAAGTACTTCCCAGTCATCCTTTAGGCTTTCTTATAATGACAGCAGCGGAACCCCTGTTACCCGAATTATCAAAATGACAAATTCCACGAGTTCTCTTGGCACAGGCGAAGAAGCCATCGGGAATGCCTTTAACTATGAATCGGGACAGAAAGCGGACGGAACCCCCTATTGGAAAAGGGACTTTGAATACACCAACGCCGACGGCATCCGCATCACCATCACCCAGGAAGTTACCGCCCACATACCTGCCGACCCCAGCGATGAAAAAAAATACAATATTTCCTACTCTTTTACCAACAACAGCAATAATAGCACCAATGTCAATCTGGATTTTATGTTTCATGCGGATACTGCATATAATGACAATGATCAGTGCGAAGGATACTTTATCAACGGTGCAGACGGTAACGGAAGCCGTCTGGACAAATTCTGTATGTTTACAGACGGCGGGCAATGGGGCGATACCCTGACAGGAAGCGCCACCCATGACGTCACAAGCCCGCTCCCCGATAGTTTTTCCATCATCGATGTAGACAATGCGCTGGCTTTTTCGGAAAAAGTGTCCTTTGTACCCGGTTCTGAACCGAACAGCCTTTCTATTGGCATCTACTCCCGCATCAGAAACTGGAGTTATTATAATTCACTAAACTCCAACTTAGGCGGCAATGCCATCAGCCAGGATTTAGGTTTCAGTCTCTTCTGGAATAAAGCGATTAACGCTGGCAATACTACCGAGTTATCGTTTAATTATGGAATCGTCGCCGCTGAGCGTGATAACAACTTAAACAATATTCCGATTCACCGCGACCCAACGCCGGTTCCTGATGTGCCCCCGGTAGATGAAACGGAAACACATCGCAGAATCTGGATTCAGTCCGGGTATGAAAAAGGTTCCGGCATATGGCTGGAAATCGACGACATGGACACCGCCCTGCTGGGCATCCGGGATTTGGACGTCACTACAATCCAGCCGATAGATGAGGATGACGAGGAAGCCAAAGAAAACCACCCGATTACGCGCATCAAGAAAGCGTTACAAATCATTCTGGACAGCCGCAGTAAAATCGGCGCGCAGCAAAACCGTCTGGAACATACGGTAGATAATGAAAATAATATTTCCGACAGTGTAACCACCTCGGAATCCCGCCTCCGCGACACCGACCTTTCCTCTGAAATGATACGTTATACCAACCTGCGCGTCATGCTGCAGGTCGGACAGCAAATGATTGCGGAGTCCAATAAAAATATTGAGAAAGTCTTGAATCTTATTTAAAAATCCGGACGCATCTGATAATAAAATCCGCCAGATAAATCCGTAATTGAAAATCCCCCGGCTGCCAAAAAGCCGGGGGATTTCCATATGTATATCAACTAAGGGATTAGGAAAAAACTACTCAACATCCTGCAGCGCCGCGAAATCTTCTTCACCGGTACGCACTTTTACAACTTTGGCTACATTGTAGACAAAAATCTTGCCGTCGCCGATATGTCCGGTATAGAGCGCTTTCTTTGCCGCCGCAATCACTGACTCCACAGGAATCTTGCTGACGATGACTTCTACTTTGACCTTCGGCAGAAGCGTTGCATCCACTTCTACACCGCGGTATACGTCGCCCGCGCCTTTCTGGACGCCGCAGCCCATAACCTGCGTTACTGTCATACCGGTTACGCCAAGGTCATTCATCGCTTTCTTCAAATGGTCATATCTGGATAATTTCGCTACAATAGCCACTTTGTACATGCCGGTGGAAGACGCCGGGTATTCTGCTATGACCGGGACCGCCGCATCTTTTAATGCTGCAGAGGCTTCGTCGTAATCTTCCACGCCGAGGCTTGTATTCTCGTTGATATCCATCGTCATGGTATTGGAAACGTCCATAATGCTGAATCCCGAATAAGCCGAAGGCAGACCGTGTTCGCAGGAATCCAGACCGACAATCTCTTCTTCCTCGCTGACACGCAGCCCTACAACCGCTTTAATCACCAGGAATGTAACCGTAATCGTTACAGCCGTCCATGCCGCTACCGCCGCAAACCCGATAAGCTGTATCCCTAACAGTGTGAATCCGCCGCCGTAGAAAAGACCTACGATATCTTCATTTCCCGGTGCGGACGTGGTTGCAAAAAGTCCTACTGCAATCGTTCCCCAGATACCGTTTAAGCAATGCACTGCCACTGCGCCTACCGGGTCGTCGATATGCAGTTTATGATCCAGGAACCAGACGCCGAATACTACCAGCAGACCTGCAACCGCGCCAATGATTAACGCGCCGATTACATCCGTCACATCGCAGGGCGCGGTAATGGCAACAAGCCCCGCCAAAGATGCATTTAAACACATAGAAACATCCGGTTTTCCGTATTTTATCCAGGTAAATATCATACATACTACCGTAGCGATGGCAGGTGCAACCGTGGTTGTTACAAAAACGGAGCCTAACTGTTCCACACTCGTACATGCCGCGCCGTTGAAACCATACCAGCCGAGCCAAAGAATGAATACGCCCAGACAGCCAATCGGAAGATTGTGTCCCGGAAATGCGTTGACTTTTACCTTGCCGTCTTTTTCCTTCGCAAATTTTCCAATCCGGGGACCTAATATCTTAGCGCCGATTAACGCGGAAATACCGCCTACCATATGAATCGCACAGGAACCCGCGAAATCATGGAATCCCATCTGCGCAAGCCAGCCGCCGCCCCAAATCCAGTGTGCCTCAATCGGATAAATCAGCGCGGAAATCACACCCGAATAAACGCAGTATGATAAAAATTTCGTTCTTTCCGCCATCGCACCGGACACAATCGTTGCAGTCGTCGCACAGAACACAAGGTTAAATACAAAGTTCGACCAATCAAAGTCGGCATAACTTGTGAAAATGTCCAGCCCCGGCTTTCCAATCAGTCCCATTAAATCTTCACCGAATAACAGACCAAAGCCAATCAGGATGAAAACAACCGTACCGATACAGAAATCCATCAGATTCTTCATCAGGATATTGCCTGCATTCTTGGCTCTCGTAAATCCGGTCTCCACCATGGCGAACCCCGCCTGCATCCAGAATACCAGCGCGGCGCCAATCAGAAACCAGACGCCAAACACCTCTCCACTTACAACGCTCATCAATTCTTCTGTCATAATTTTTCCTCCTCATGCAAAAAAATGTGGATACAATGCCGCCCATTACTTCAAGCGTCTTTGCTCCACATTCCTTACTTTTATATGGCGGCTGCTGCGTTTTGCAGACCGCTTTTCTTAAAAGATAAAGACGCCGCGAATTTCTTCACAGCGCCTTTGCTCTTATGAAAAGGATTCTATCACCGCCCTTTTTCATTGTCAATACATTTTTTAGAGATTCTTTATAAATTTTTTATCCGTAAAATTTGGAACCGTCTATTCCAGCCCGGACAGTCTGCTTCTGATATACGCATAGGATGCCGGGTTTGGAAGCGAAATCAGCTGCTGCACCACCTTCTTGTCCAGCCGCTTCTTCTGGATTTCAAATTTCACCGTAACCGTTCCACTATAGACGCCCTTGCCGGTAATCTTCATGGTTCCCGCCGTCTTGCCGGTCTTATTGTTCGCGCCCCATACGATGTCATAATTATCGGCTGCATTCGCAGACAAATCAATCCATGTGTCTTTCGTTCCCTCAGCGAATTTCTTCTTATCCGTCGTCGGGTCGTACCAGATTTTCACATATGCCGGACGTATCTGCAGACCGCCTTCGTAATAGTGATCCTGTTGTGCAAACTCTACCCTGACATTGGAAGCAGTCAGTTTGACATTCCAGATATTCAGCGGTATCTCTATCTGGGACTCCTGATAATTATCATCAGGATTCAGCGTAACCGTTGCCGTAGGAGCCTTCGCACCGCTTTCTTTCTTAATATATTTTTCTACGTCACTCGGTTTATTATTGTTATAAGAAACCGTATATTGCGGACTATTCCCGCTGCCTTTCAATGTCGTCTTACCGTTCTTGACCGTAACTGCCGGCGTATATGCATAAGTATCATCCGTCTTGTTCGGCTGATACTGCAGCGCCTTCGCCGTAACGCTCAGATTTTCTATAGAAGCTTTACCGATTGTAAAGTTCACTGTCAGATCGCCCTTATAATTGCCTTTACCGCGTAAAATGACAGAAACGTTACCGGCTTTCTTATAGTCCGTCTTTTTGTCATAGACAATCGTATAGTCCGCCTTTTCCTTTAAGGCAATGCCGTCTTTGTTCACGGGGGTAATGCCTGTCAGTTTCGCGCCAGCCGGTGAGAAAGGCACGGCAGCTGTGGCAGTCCATGCACCTGATGCCCCCGCTGTGGAAGATTTCTCCGCGCCAGTCATACTTGTGACTGCGGCGGGCAGTTCAGCCTGCGTAATCTTAAACCTTGCCGTCAGTTTACCCGTGTAACCGGAGCGCACTGTCGGGGTAATGGTAACGGTGGCAGTCCCCTTCTTGATATTGTTCTTATAAGATACGGTGTAATCTTTTCCAAGCGCTAACTTCTCGCCGTTTTTGTGCTTTCCATTATCGCCGATGCACTCCAGCGTCAGGTTTTCCTTGGTAATCGGCAATCCGGTATAAATTTCATCCTTCAGACCATCCGAGGTTCCTTCTTTGATTGCGATGTTTGCCTTTCTACCGCTTGACGCCAGTTTAACGCCTGTAATCTTGAACGTAACTTCTTTGGTTCCTGTACAGTAATGCGACATATTATCCTGCTTGTTCTCAAGCCCCGTAAGAATCATGGTCGCGGTTCCTATCCCTGTGTTATCGCGGTATTTTACCTTAAAGTCGATATTCTCTCTCAGGAATGTCTTTCCAATCTTCACGGTATAAACATCATTCTTAGACGCCGTACTATCGTCGATAAGCGTCGCATTATTTCCTTTTACTGCATAGGCGGACTGCAGTTTAATGGCAGTTCCCGTCCATGTGCGGCTCTTAATGTTCTTTCCTAAGGAAACGGAAACATTCTTCATCAGCTGCGCTTTCTTGGCAATGATGATGCCGCCTTCGATTTTTATCGTGCCTTTATAATTGCCTTTCCCTGTAAGGGTAAGCGTATAGCTGCCAGCAGCCGCCTTATCCGCCGGAATGGACGCCGCCGTGTAGGTTGTCTTGCTGCCTGTTACTTTAGACTCCGTCCTGGCAACCGGCGTGCTTTCGCCGTCCTTGCATACTTCGACTTCAAAATCCGTGCCTTCTTTCAACGCCTTTTTATATTTCAGGGAAGTCACGACTTTTGTCTTTTTCTTTTCCTCCGCCTGGGAAGCATACTTCAACGCTGCGTCGTTGATATCGGCAGGAAGGATTGTAAATTCCTGATAAATGTATCCGCTGTAAGCTCCCTGCGCTTTAATTTCCACATAAGGTCTCTCGGACCAGAGATTCTTGGGTTTTGTATCTTTATTCGTATACTGCTTCTCCAGTACTGCCAGCTTATCGCCTGTATCCGGCGTCACGGACGCATTGGTATTATTTTTGTACGTCACTTTATAATCCTTGCCGGATTTCAGCTGTATCTGTTTCGTCTTGCCGGTTTCATCAACCACTTCCGCGTATACGATGACTGCCGGTTTCAATGCGCTGCCGGTATAAACCAGCGGCTGGATATCGTTCATATACAGGGGCGTCTCTTCTGCCGCATCGCCCCCAGAGGCGCTCAGCGACCTGCTCCATACCCCATAGAGCGTGATGTCGCCCTGCACCGTATCCGTGTCGAAATTCCATGCCTTGGTGCATGCTTCATCCCGATACCAGGTGGATTGCAGGGTATAACCGGGTCTTGTTACCTTATTGACTTCCAGCATAACCGCTTCTGAAATCAACGCTCCTGAAAGGACGTCGATGCGTTTCGGCTCGATATCCGTGCACCGGTAGTCGAAGGTGACAAAATAGCCGACTGACGAATAGTCTGCAAGATTGTCGATAGCTTCCTGCAATGCTTCTACCGCACTGTCAACCTGGGGCTGTTTTGCAGCTTTATCTTCCGCCACGCCTTTCGCAGACGTCAATGCAGCGGTAAATGCCGTCCAGCTTTCGTCCGTATAGGCGCCTTTGCCTTTTTCCAGAATTTCATCCGCTTCTGCAATCAGCTCGTTCAATTCCGACTTATCCGCTTCCTCTACAAGCACCATTGCCGATATCGGTCCTACCGTCACTTTGCCGTCCGTTATGGTCTCAAGCGGAGTAACGCCCGCCTTTTCGCCATTGATGCAGACCTTCCAGCTTCCCTCGGAAATGCCGTAACCTGCATTGTAGAGATTAATCTCTTTTGCAGATTCCGATGCATTGAAGATAACGACGATTCCGTCCGCGGTCTCGTCAGGTACGCTTTCCCTGCCTTTCATAACGAACATGACTACCTGATTAGCAATCTTCTTATAGCTGACATTCGCCGCCACATCAGCTGCTGAATCCAGGCGCAACGCGGCATGTTTTTTACGGAATGCAATCAGTCCTTTGTAGTAATCGTGCACATTCCGTTTAGAGGAATCATTCAGCCCATCCCATTTGATACTATTGACATAATCGGGTGAATTGTAGCTGTTATGGATAATCGTTCCCGTCTCATCCACTTTCGTCCTTAACAGTTCCTCGCCCGCATGGATAAGCGGCATACCCTGCGCCGTCATATAAATCGCGGCTGCAAGATTATTCATCTTAATCCTGTCTTCTTCCGAAGAGGTTTTCTTGGAAACGTCCAGTTTATCTTTTAAGGTATAATTATCATGGCAGGACGCGTAGTTGACAATCTGCGTCGGGTTGCTGCTCCACGGCGGCGTCGCCATGAAACTCTTTTTGATATCGTCTTCCCTGCCTGTCGCTCCTGATACAAAACCCAGGGATGTTTCGTCGTTGCCGCCTTTTAACAAATCGCGCATCGTATCGCTGAAATAGGCAAAGCCCGACGTCTGCGCCGAATTTGCCTGCGTCGCCATCGTATAGCCTTCTTTCGTGACGCCGGTGTCCATCTTCCAGCCTTCCCCATAAAAGATGGCATTGGGGTGCTTTGCGCGGACGGTGCTTACCACTTCGTTAATCGTCTCTGTATCCAGCAGACCTACCAGGTCGAAACGGAAGCCGTCGATATGATATTCATCCGCCCAGTAATTCACGGAATCCACGATATATTTCTTCACCATCGAGCGTTCGGAAGCCGTATCGTTACCGCAGCCGGAGCCGTTGGAGTAACTGCCGTCCGGATTCACCCTGGAGAAATACTGCGGCACTATCTGATTGAAACAGAATGTATCTGCGTCATATACATGGTTATATACCACGTCCATAACGACGTTGATGCCGTTATCATGCAGGGTTTTCACCATCTGTTTCATTTCTTTTACCCGGACTTCCCCCTTGTAAGGGTCAGTAGAATAAGAGCCTTCGGGTACATTATAGTTCACCGGGTCATAGCCCCAGTTATACTGCGGCGTATTCAGTGCGGTCTCATCCACCGAGCCATAGTCATAAGAAGGCAGAAGGTGCACATGGGTCACGCCTAAATCCACCAGATAATCCAGCCCCGTCGTCTGCCCGGTCGCATTGTGCGTCCCTGTCTCCGTCACGCCCAGGAATTTCCCCCTATTCGCTGTGGTAACGCCGGAAGAAGCGTCGATAGAGAAATCCCGGATATGCATCTCATAGATAATGGAATCCGTATGTCCCATGCCCTGATTCGGGCTGATATCCTCCGCCCAGCCGTCAGGATTCGTGGCGTCCAGATTCACAACCATAGCGCGGTTTCCGTTTACGCCCGTGGTTCTTGCATAAGGGTCGCATGCCTCCACGCTTGTTTCCCCTGTCGTTACACAATAAGTATAATAGGTCCCGTTTAAGTCCCCTGTTTTTTCCGCAGACCATACGCCCCTATCGCCCTGCACCATATCCAGCTCTGCAATGCGGTCGTCGATTCCTGCTGTTCCAGACGTGTATAAATATACCTGTACCTTGTCCGCCGTAGGCGCCCACACTTTAAAGGTCGTCTTTTCCGCCGTCCATGTCGCGCCAAGGTCGCTCCCGTCGTATGTATACAGATTCTCAAATTCCTCTGTAGAGTATACGCTGGGCATACTGACTTTATAGTCATAGCCATCATAGACGATATAATAAGTTTTCGATTTCGCCTCTATCGAAGTCATGTCGTCTACCGCCACAATTTCGTAAGTATTAGTACCCTGATCGGTCACTGACTGGATTGCCATTTCCTTGCCGGAAGCTTTCAGCGTAAAAGCGCCGTTAACCTCTTCTTCCATCGGCAATCCGGTCTTCACGATGATGTGTCCATTGTTGCTGTCATATGCCGCCGAGATAATCTTAACGCCGGTCAGCGCATCATCGCCAAGCTCCCTCGTTCCGCCGCTTTCCAGATTCTTCGCATAGAAATGCACCGTCCCGCAGAGCACATCCGAAAGGTCTATCTGCAAATCCGCCGTCTGCTTATCCCACTCATTACTCGCGGTACTCTTGCGGATAATGTAATTCAGGGCATGGTTCGCACGGGCGTCTTCCAGTTCTATCGTAGCCACTTTTTCCCCATTTTCATCTGCAAAATCATACTGGACGCCTGAGGCTCCGACTCTCCAGCCCCAGATATTCCAGCCTGTATAATCTCCGTCCGTTCTTTCATAGTGCAGTTTCACGGTTATCTTATTGGTATCTTCCACCGCGTTGATTGTGATGTCCGACTTATATTCCTCTCCGTCTACCGTCGCAGTCGCAGTCAGGACTATTTTTCCTGTATAATCGCCTACGATTATTTTCTTGCCGTCAGCGTCAAGGGATACCTTATCATTCTCATCTTTTACCGTATAAACAGCGTTTTCTACCGCCGTCTCCGTTCCATTTTCTGACAGGAATGTCAGTTTTGGCAATGTCGTCGTTTTCTTGCTGGCAACGTTGCATTTAGGCGCAACAAGCCCTGCCACGCAGACTACGCTCTTACCATCTTGTGTATGGATATTTTTAGGATCCCTAATCACTGTCGTTTTACCGCTCTTTACCACAGAAAACTGATACAGATATTTCCCCGGTTTCCAGGTAACTGTGCAGGTAAATACATTTTCGCCGGCTTCCGGGTCTTTGGTCATGGCAACCGGACTGTTCTCATCCGCGCTGCATAGCAAAGACACGCTGGCTGCGTCCGCATCCTGATAGCGGAATGTCACGCTTGTGCCGTCCACTTCCGGGCTTGTCAGTACCTTATCCACAATTTTCAGAGTAACCGTGGCGGTTTCTGTCTTTCCTTCTGCCCCGGTCGTCGCTGTAAGCTCCAGACTTGTACCCGCATAGCTATCCGGTATCGTTATTTTCCCATCAACAAGCGTTATGCCCTGAATGGTATTATCCTTGAGCGCATACCCGCTTATTGCTACATCTTCTTCCGTTTCCCCATCTTCCATCAATCTGGGCAGGGCGTCTGGAAGCGTCGTTTCCACACCTTTTTGCACTTCGATTTCCTGATCCTTTAGTCCGGGCACAATCAGCAGACTGTTCGGGCTGCCGCTATCATCGGGTTCTGTCCTGGGATTGCTGGGGTCGAGGAAATAGTTTCCCTCACTGAAAAATTTATATTGATATTTCCCCAGCAGACGGGGTTCGGTGGTGGCCGTATAGGAATAAATACCATCCCCCCCCTCGGTCATTTCCCATGCCGTTGTGCTCCATCCATTCATTTCTCCCGTTACAAATACCGGGCTGTAAAAACGGAACGTTACCTGTCTGTCATTTACTTCGGGGCTTGTAATGGAAACATTCCAGGCTTTCGGAGCTTCCTTAATAATTACTTCACTACCTTGCGCACCGCCCCAGATTACCCAGCGCTCAAAAGTAGTGTCTGTAAATAAGTCTGCTGAAAATTTCAAATCCGCGGTCTGCGCGCCGTTGTTGTTATTATTAAAGATACAGGCAAATCCGCTTGAGACATCTCTATTTTCCACGACTAATGTATAATTTGCCGGGTTATCTGCATCCGGGCTAAGCTTTATTCCCGGCCATGCTGTAGTCTGTGAAGGATCCTCAGGATTCCAGTAATGCGCACAGACCTCATCCCATCCCGCCGTATTCTTAAAATGTATCTTCACCGTCGCCGTACCCGCCGCATCCGTGGTACTGTTTTCTGACTTTTCGGGTTCTGCCGGCTCCGCTTCCCCATCTGTCGTCTTTCCGGGCGTTTCCGGTTCCGTTATGCCGTCCTCGCCCGACGTTCCGGGCGTTCCTGTATCCATCCCGCTGCCTTCCGGCATTCCTGTATCCGCCCCGCCGCCTTCCGGCGTTCCGGGCGTTCCTGTATCCGCCCCGCTGCCTTCCGGCGTCCCTGTATTCGCCCCGCTGCCTTCCGGCGTTCCTGTATCCGCTCCGCCGTTTTCTGGCGTCAGGGTTCCCGGTTCCGTTGTATTGGAATCGGCAATTTTACCATTTTCCTCACTGCCGGATATTTCCGGTCCGCTTTCGGCCGCCAACGCAGTCAATGCCAGACCCGGCACGGTCTGTACATTGGCAAGCACCATGACAAGCGACAAAACAGCCGCCATAATCCGCCGAAATGCTCTGCTTTTTGCTTTCCTCATACTCGTCCTCCTTAATTACCTATGGTATATTTACCACGCTTCGTCATTTCCATTGTGCCGCATTTGTTTCTATTATACAAATTCGCGGCGCCTTTGGCAAGCAATATCGGCAATATGACGATTATTTGGCTTTCATGCAAAAAAACATTCGGTATTATGACGGCTGCAAAGTCTTTTTACAGCAGATATATTTGGCATTATCCCCCGGAATGCGCTGACAACAGCATCCTCTCATATCTCACACCGCCTATTTCCAGCTTATCCTCGTAGGAAAATCCCAGCTTTTCACACAACGCTTTCGATTTTTCGTTCCCTTCCATAATGACAGCCTGCAATCTGGCAAATCCAAGCTCTTCTCCGGCATAGGCAAGAATCGCCCGGCACACTTCATAAGCGTAACCCTGCCGCTGATACGGGACGGCTATCAGAAACCCCAGTTCGGGAACGTCATAGCCTTCCCGCCAGCTGACCCCCGCCCTGCCAATCACCTGTCCGCCTGCCTTTTCTAACACCGTCCACATGCCATAGCCGTAAAAACCGTACACATTCCTGATATAATCCTGGATATACGCGATTTCCTCACCCCTATCCGCATACAAATCTTCCATATACTCCGTAATCGCAGGTTCCTTGTAAATCTCATAAAAACTATCCACATCGTTCACTGTCGTCTCTCTTATGACACACCTGTCAGTTTCCAGAATCGTCCACGGCTGTCCTATCAGCCTCAGATACGCCAGCTCCAGCGATTCATACTCTACTTCTTCTATTTTTTCTATCGCATAACCCACCAGTGAAAACTTTTCATCCCGGTTTCCCTCATGGAAATAAAGCACTACCGGAAGCTTCCTTTTCTGCAAAGCGCTCTGGCAATCCGCCATATCCGTGACATAAAGCGTCGCCGGCGGCTTTGCTATTTCGACGTCCTGCCCATTCTGCGTCTGTCCCGCTTCTCTGGCGGATATCTCCGTTTTCCCCGGTTCTTTTCCGGAAACGTTCCCGCCGCATACGCTGCGCCAATCCGCTTCTACGCCATGCCTGGCAATATCCTCCAGCAACTGCCCCATCTCAGCGCGGGCATTTTCCTTTTTCAGGATAAAAACAACCCTTTTCAGCATTCCGCACCCCTCGTTTTCTTTAGCCAATACCTTCCGTTGCCCCGCACAGAAATCCATCTTCCGCTTTCCGCGCGCCATTCAATACCTCTTTACTTTTCCCCCCACTTCCTATAAAATAGAACTACGCGGCAGGACGGCGTCCAATCTGTCCAGCCTGTTTATTATTTATTATACTAAAAAAACGATAGAAAAAAAACTGAAAGGAAACAAAATAATGGCACAAAATCCAATTGTTACATTTACCATGAAAAACGGCGACGTCATCAAAGCCGAATTATACCCCGATATCGCGCCGGTATCGGTCAATAACTTTATCAGCCTGATTCAGAAAAATTTTTATGACGGTCTTATTTTTCACCGCGTCATCAAAGGCTTCATGATTCAGGGCGGCGACCCGGAAGGCACCGGCATGGGCGGTCCCGGTTATTCCATCCGCGGCGAATTTGCCCAGAATGGTCATCCAAATGACCTAAAACACACCGCCGGCGTTCTTTCTATGGCAAGGAGTATGCATCCTGATTCCGCGGGCAGCCAGTTCTTCATCATGCACAAGACTTCGCCCCATCTGGATGGCGCGTATGCGGCGTTTGAGAAGGTGATCGAGGGGATGGACGCGGTAAATAAAATTGCGGAAACGGCAACGGATTATAACGACAGACCGCTGGAAGATCAGATAATGCAGAGTGTCACCGTTGAGACTTTCGGGGCGGAATATCCAGAGCCGGAGAAGCTTTAAAATTTGCGTATGTTTTCTATTGATGGGAAGCCGCTGCGGGGGATAGTGTCAAAGCCCCTGTATGCGGCTTGCTAAAACATTATAGGGATCGTTCCACTTTTCTGCATTCAGTTCTTTGTTGTCATGATTTTCCTACTATTCCCTGTTTCAATATCATTCGTAAAATCATAAAAATGAATTCCTGCGCAAATCTTATAAATGCCAAATCTTAAAAATCTTAAAAATGATAAAATATATTTGCAATTCCATTAATTTTATGTTATAATGATAAAAAGCATGTTTTTTAACGGTAATAAATCAGATTCATTTATCTTTATTTCTAAGTTTTAGAAAATTCATACTCTCAGACTTTTTATCACAGAATCGGGCGGAGGCGATAGACGTGTGTATATTTGAATATGACCAGGAGAAGCATATCGATATGGAGCGGGAAGAATGGAAAAACAAGGGCATTGAAATCGGACGGGAAGAAAGATTGAAAGCTGGCAGACAGGAGGGCATTGAAGCTGGCAGACAAGCGGGGCAGGAAGAAACTCTGGTCAAATCCATAGAGTCCCTGATGAGAAGTTTTAAGCTCAGTCTGCCAGACGCCTGCAGAGCCTTGCAGATAACGGTCAGTGAATATGAAAACTTTAAAAAGCAGATGATGGAAAGATAAACGCCGCAACGGATATTTTATGTCAGATATGGCACAGGCTGATGCGGGAAGATTTTTATATTGATGAAACGTTGATTCCCATTTCACGCTCCTATGTTGTGGAAGCAAAGAAACGCTATCACAAGCCTGAGCAGGAAAGCGGGGTTATTTCCACCAGTTTCGCATGGACAACCCTTCTTTTCCCTGTCCCGGACGGTCCGGCGCAGGTAGAAAGCGTCAGGATATTATCGTCCGTACAGGCTGTGGTATCCAGTTCCCGAAAGCTCCGCGCCTGTATCACATCCAGAAACTCTGCATAATTATCCTCGTCAGGAAAAGAAGTCGTAATATAGTAATCCTCTTCTTCGACGACATAGTAACTGAAAATCTCATACTTGCGCAGATAATGATCCGTCCCGGCTATCAGAATCATATCCTGATCCGCTTCCTCCCAGAAATCTTCCCCAAATACGTCTTTCAGGGAACCGAACATGGTACGATTGAGCATACTATGACCATAGATTACCACATTTTGGTCTGCAAAAGACTGATTGCGGCAATCCATAAAAATACAGCCCGCCGTATTTTTTTCCCGCCGGAATGAATGATCCAGATAGTAAGCATTATCTCCCGTCTGCACGAGCGGATAATTTACGCACTGATGATTAAACAGAATCCATCCGACAGCGTCCGGGTTAAATTCCTGCAATTTCCCAAAATCAATCTGCACCCTGTCTGTTCCGGCGCCGGCTGCCTGTCCGGGTTTTCCGTTGTCTTCCTCTTCATCTTTCCCATCGGTTTTCTGTCTGGCTTTTCCATTGCTTTTCTGTTCAGCTTTTTCATCGGCTTCCTGTTCAGCTTTTTCATCGGCTTCCTGTTCAGCTTTTCCATCGTCCTGCATGACATAGCGGATGACTTCTTCGTTTTCCTTTTCATTTACCTCGATATCCCGCTGATAGAAGGAAATCATCGTCACCGAAAAAAGAAAGATTCCCAGACAAATTATCATGGAAGCGATGTAAGCAGTCTTCATCCTAATTCCCATTATTGTAACCATGTCTGCCGCCCCTGTTCTTCTTTTTCACCCACACAACTGTCAGAATCAGCATGGAAAGCGCTGACAAAACCGCCGCTGCATACATCCAGGGAATCGGGCTGCCCGTCCGGGGATTCTGGATCATGTGGGAATCCTGGACTGTCTGAAACTCCTGACCTGTCTGCCCATTCTCTACATATGATTCCAGGTATTCGTCTGGATTGGTCTGCTCCGCTGTCCCGCCCGCTTCGTTTTTCGGGCTGTCAGAAGGGGGATTTTCTATATTTCCCGGCTTGTCGGGTGTCCGGGGCGGCTCCGGGTCAGTGGGTTTTTCGATAGAATCCGGCTCAAACACTGCTTCTACGGTCACGTCATAATCCGGCATGACAAGCGTATTTTCCTCAATCTTCACCTGCTCTGACACATCATCCGTCCGCCACGCTTTGAAAGAATCCGCTTTCAGCCGGTACCCTTTGTCGGGAACAGGCTGCAGGGTAATCTGCGTATCTTCTTCAAATAGTCCGTCAGACACCGCGGGCGTATAAATGATTTCCCCATGCTCCGCCCTGGTGGTTAATTGAAAGCGGAAAACGCCCACCTTCACCGTACAGGAAGCCGCCGCGTGATAAGGCGATACGGTCGTCGCCGTAATAAGCGCCTTTCCCTCCCCTGTGGCAGTTACTAACCCATCTGCGTCCACCACTGCCACTGTCTCATCAGACGAAGTCCATACAACCTCTTTTACCGGCGCGTTGACAGGCGTCACCGTTTCTATCAGTTTATCCGTCTCACCCGTGCTTTTCAGCGTAAGTTTATTCCGGTTAAGGCTCACATCCACCGCCCGTACCATGACGATTTTGTTCTCATAGGAAATCAGCGCATATTTTTCCATATTATCGGCATAAAGCTCTTTATCCTCTTCCAACCTGTCGCCGCACAGTCTGTCTAAATCACTCTGCGCAATCTGATAACTCCCGCCGGATATAATCATATCCCTGTAAGGGTGCGCGTCTTCATCGGGGCGGAGCCAGCGGGACAAACCCAGCTCCACGCCTTCCGTCAATTTTCCTATTAAGTGAATCGGGACCGTCGCGTCTTTGCCCACGCTATCTTCCTCTCCGTCCAGATACAGATTATCAAACCGATCCGTCGTATTCCCGGCTGTATTGCCGAACACCCTGGGATTGCCCTGTAATTCTATGAGACTCTGCGGATTTCCCAGAATGCCGCCGCCATAGGAGCTTGCCGTATTGCCCGTAACCGTACCGCCAAAAAGTTTCAGATTCCCGCGGAGGATGGAAACGCCGCCGCCATTTTCCGCAGCATTCCCTTCAATCGTACCGCTCACCATCTGTAGCAGCGAAGCTCCTTCTCCCAGTACCAGAATGCCGCCGCCGTTTCCCGCCGTATTCCCCGCAATTCTGCAGCCCTGCAAAAGAACCGCGGCTGTCTGCGCACTACCAGACTTTCCGGCTATATAGACGCCGCCCCCGCCGGTGCGGTGTGCCCCGGCACGCTGTTCCCCGGCGCTTTCGCCTGACGCACTGCTTCCGGCATTTTCGCCTGTCGCGCGGTTTCCGGTAATTTCGCCGCCCTGTAACGCCACCATCCCGATATTCACATAGATGCCGCCGCCATCGACAGCCTCGCAATTCTCAATGCTGCCGCCCGCCATTCCAAACTGCGCCCGTGAATACGGCGTCGTATCACAATTAACCTCAACGCCGCCACCATGCCATGCCTTACAGCGGCTAATCCTGGAATCCCCATGAATAAAGGCAGCGCCCCTCCTGATGTTGATTCCGCCGCCGCATAGGCTCTGCGACAGATTTTCTGCATTCTGCAATACCACACCGTCAAACATTCTTAAAATGCCGCCCTGCGTCACGCAGACCAGCGGATGGTACGCGGCAACGCCCTCATTTCTTCCGCCGTCCAGAATAATATCCTGCAATCTCAGCTCACCTTTCGTAACGGTAAAAATCCTGCCAAGGTTCTTGCCATCGTTCGTATCCGGTGTCATATTTTTTATGGTATAAGGATTCTCTGCATTATAAGAAGTGACTATTATATACCCGGCTTTGGAAACTGTTATCCCCTCTGTCAGCGAAACATCTGACAACAGCACGACCGTCCCGCCGGCATAGACATTCCCGATTGCTTCCAGCAAAGTTCCTCTCTGCCATTCCCCGCCAGACCGGGACTGCCACATCGCTTCATCCTGACTCTGCGGCTCCGCTTCCAGTTTATCCGCCTCTATCCTTTCTGTGCCATTATCCAATACGCTTTCCACGATGACCGTAATCTGCGGCAGCCCAACGCCATCTTTGGGCACATAATTTTCCGGCAAAACAGCGGTAAACAAATAAGCTCCCTCTGTGTTTCCGTCATACTCCGGCTCGCAGCTCCATGTAACGCCTTCTATTACAATGACCGTTTCCGGCGGCTCTTCCGCTGCCTGCGTATTTTCCAAAGTTTCCACTGTAATTACATTTTCCGCATAATATTCCTGCATAGTAATGGTATATGTTTCCTGCGCCGCTTCCTCTACAATTTCCTCCGGCCAGGTATCCTGCCCATCCCCATTTCCTGTATCGGTGTTTTCTTCTGTGTCTTCTATATTTCCCACATCGGTATTTTCTTCTGTATCTTCTATATTTCCCGTATCAGTATTTTTTTCTGTGTCTTCTATATTTTCCGTATCGGTGCTTTCTTCTGTGTCTTCTATATTTTCTGTATCGGTGTTTTCTCCTGTATTTTCCGTTACGCTGTCATCGCCAGTTTCCTCTTCATCAGAAGATTCCTCCTGCGTTTCTCCGCTTTCCGGCATAATCACCGCCACTTCCAGCGTATCTGGCAGCAACAGTCCTTCTGCTTCCGTTCCCACCGGAACATCCTGTTCCCTAATATCCTCCGGTAATTCCGCAAAACCGGATACATGCAGCACATCCTTCTTTCCCTGTGATTCTTCTGCAAAAATGGACAATGTTTCAAGTATATTCGGATAAGCCGTAAATAGCAGACATAGGCAAAGCAAAACCGCCACGGCACGCAGACGCCTTTTCCTGTTTGATTTTATCCATGCAAGTTGTTCATCCATCCTTCCGTTATCTCCCTTCATCAAAAAACCGTTCGTTTTGCATGACGGTTTTCTGCTCTTTGGTCTTCCTCATATAGAATATCAAAGAAAAATAAAAATACCAGAAGTTCAGTATAGAATGCATTTTTTTCGGTATACTTTGCAGGTTTCGGTTTGAGGAGTAGATTCTTATTACAAATTCTTTCTATGATAGGATACCGATGATTCCGGCAAATGATTCCGCCGCTGATTCCGCCGCGGGAAAATTTTGTTGACGGAAGGACTGATAAGTGCTAAGATATCTACGAAAAGGGTGTTACCGTAAAGCAACGGTTCGCCTCAGTTATTGGTTATCAAAAAAGCAACCTAACTTTGGTCAGGGCGGTTGCTTTTTTGATGCTTTTCATTTTTTCCGGTCTGCCGGATACTGATTACCGTAACGATGATGCTGATAACCGTCACTACAATACCGACAGATTCCAAAATTATGCCGAACACCAATAGTACTTACCTTTCACTTTATTTTTCACATGCAAGATAATTCGCCTTAAATCCGTTAAAATATATTTTCAATTCCATCAAAAACTGATTGACAAACTAACTT
>JAMPFM010000048.1 GCA_023664455.1 Blautia sp. | reverse complement strand
TTGTAGCAAAAAGAATCCCGTATTTAAGCGGGTTCTGGCGTTTCGCAAACGCCTAGACAAATCTTAATATGTGAGGAAAAATATTGTGAATAAATATGAGGTAATAAAAATAGCATTCGAGGGAAGCGCAGATTCAGAAAATGCTATTAAAATGTCAAAGTATATGCGAGATATGTTTGACTTTTATGGACTTCCAACTCCAAAAAGAAGAGAAGTTTATAGTAATTTTTTAAAAGATGAAAAGAAAAATAAAATGATTGACTGGGAGTTTTTGGATAAATGCTATCTTGATAATCATAGGGAATTTCAATACCTGGTTTATGATTATTTATTGGCAATGAAACAATACTTAACCTATGATGATATTACTAAAATTAAAAATTTTATTGTTACAAAATCCTGGTGGGATACAATAGACTTTTTATGTAAGGTAATAGGGTTTATTGGGTTAAAAGATAAACGAGTAAAGGATTTGATGCTCGATTGGTCTATAAGCGATAATATTTGGATTAAAAGAACAGCCATAGAGCATCAATTATGCTTAAAAGAAAAAACGGATACAAAATTATTAGAACAAATCATTGTAAATTGTTTTGGCAGTGATGAGTTTTTTATAAACAAAGCAATTGGGTGGGCTTTAAGAGATTATTCTAAAACTAATCCTGAATGGGTAAAAGATTTTGTTCATAAATACAATGATAAAATGGATAGTTTAAGTATAAAAGAGGCAAGTAAGTATATCTAAACCAAGCAAACAACGCCGCTTCTCAAATTGCATAATCAAAAAGCCCCCCCCCAGAAAGGATTCCACCATGCCCACCATCTATTTCAGAACCGACGGAAATAAGGAAATTGCAACCGGACACCTTATGCGCTGTCTTTCCATTGCCAGAGCCTGTGCCACACTGCAGGCGGACATCATCTTCCTTGTTTCCGACCAGACAAGCCAGATACTTTTACAAGAGCGTTTCCTTGTCCCAGATGAATTTCCCATCCGCTGCCTAAACAGCGATTACCGGAAACCGGACTTGGAGCTGCCCGCGCTGCTGGGCATTTTGCAAGGCGCTTCCTCGGAAACGTCGCTTCTTTTCCTGGATTCTTATTTTGTGACCAAAACTTATCTGGAAGAGCTAAAAGCATATGCCCGGACTGCCTATCTGGACGATATACTTGCCTTTGACTACCCTGTCGATATGATTATCAATTATGATATCACCGAAAGACCCGACTGTTACCAGCAGGCCGCACATGCGCTTCTAGGAGCCACCTATACGCCGCTTAGAAAACAGTTTAGCGAAGTCTCTTATGAGGTGCGTCCTAAGGTGCACCATGTTCTGCTTTCTACCGGCGGAACCGACACTTTTTCTGTCGCGGGAATGCTTCTTGAGAAAATATATGATTCCTCTTCTGCGCGCACAAATGACACGAATGTCACAAATGATACAATCGAAACTTCCACTCTGCAAAGTTTCCACTATCATATTATCACCAGCCGGTTAAATGAGCATTTTACAGAACTGGAGCGTTTTTCCGCCCTGCACCCTAATGTCCATATCCACGAACAGGTACAGGATATGGCTTCCTTGATGTGTCAGTGTGATTTAGCCGTTTCCGCCGGGGGAACGACACTTTATGAACTATGCGCCGTGGGCGTGCCCGCCATCAGTTTTGCCACAGCGGATAACCAACTGCACGCCGTCCATACCTTTATGACACAGGCAGGACTTCCCTATGCGGGAGATGTCCGCATCTCCCCAGACCAGACAATAGGCGCCATCCTCCGTTTCCTTTCAGAAAACGGCAGTTATTCCAAACGCAAAGAAAGCTCCCATACTATGAGAGCTTTCGTAGACGGCAAAGGTTCTTCCAGAATCGCAGCCGCATTACTTTCCTTGATTTCGTCTTAGCAAAATGGGTCTGCGCCGCAGGTAAATCCATCCGGCTATCGTCAGTGCTGAGAGAATATCTGCGATTAGAAATCCTGCTACCGGACCAAACCTTAGATAAATCATGTGTTCCCTGCCATCGCCCGTTAACATGATTCGGATTCTCTGCTGATTTCCTTCTATGATTTCCAGCTTTTTCCCATTCTCATCATATGCGCGGTATCCGGCATAATTTAAAACGGGCAGCTCTATATATTCACCTGCCTGACTTGCAAGATACTTGGTCTGTACCTTCGTCCCTTCCTTACGGTATCCCAAGACCTGCACATTGTTTAAATCGGAAGCAATCACACTCGTCGTCAGCTGTTCGTCCTCAATCCCACTTAGCCGCCACTCATGGGGATAAAAAATCCCGATATTCGCCGCCATCTTGCTGTCATGCCCTTTCGATGCCGTAGCGCCCACATCCTCATAGGGCATATGCGTATTATCCGTCGGAACCGACAGGATGGTCAGCAGATTCAGTCCGATAAACAGGGCAAACACAAGATTTTTATAAGGCTTTAAGATTTCCGATTCAGAAAGCCATATCGCCCCCACAAATAGAAAACAGGCACAGGCAGGACCTAAAAATCTCCACGGGAACTGCAGCATCGTCATAATGGAATTGAGAAACGCGCTTTCCCGCATTTTCATGCTTGGGAAATATCCCGTAATCATATACGTCAGAATACAGCCCAATACAAACAGATAAAGCAGATAACAATCCCGTCTGCCCCAATTCTTCTTTTTATCACATATCAAATGCAAAACGCCGATACCCGCACAGCCCAACAAAGGCAGCCCCAGCGAAAAATACTGCTTATTATAGAGACTGAGCGTCTGTGTCAGATTGGACGGATTGATAGACTGCTCGAAATAACCGCTCCACCGCAGAATATCCGTTCCCAGATTTTGCTGAAAATAATAATACAGGAAAGGAACCACAAACCACAGATTCAGCAAAACCGTCACACCCGCAGCTTTCCCAATTTCCAGATACCGCTTTTCCTTCAGGATATCTCCCGCAAAAACGAGGGCGGATATCACGCAGAAACCCATTACAAACATGACGCTTAAAATATGGCTCTGCAAAATGCCGCTGAATCCCAGCGTCAGATAATACCATTTTTCCCGGTTTCCCATAAGGACATGGTACATTCCCGCTATCACAAGCGGCCAGAACGTCAGCGCCAGCGTTTCCCCCAGATCTCCTCTGGAAAAAATATTGGTAAACCGATACGGCATCAGCGTATATAAAACCACTGCAAGAATCACCGTCCGGCGGGATTTGGACATGGAACGAAACGCATAGTACGCGCATACTGCCGAACCGAGATTGGCTAAGAAAATAATCATCTTATAGGATAAACCGATAGAAACCCTGCATATCCGCAAAAAAGCCCCTATGTATAAAAACAGATACGGATACATTGCATTCAGATAGCCGTTGCCCTTCAAACCATCCGGCATGATAATCACCGGTATCTGTCCATCTAAGATACCGTCTTTTATCCCCTCTATCCGCGCCAGGTGATAACACAAATCATCCCCGTTATACAGATAAGTGGAAAACATCGGTGACGTAGCAAGCAGCGCAACTCCCGCGATAATACAGGCGTCTATCAGCTTATCCTGCGCAAGCGGGTTTTCCAGATGCCGCTGATACAGCAAATATCCCGCCAGTGCACACAGAAGAAACAGGGCAATCATAAAATAAGTATCCGTATAAAACAGTGTATCCGGCGTCAGAATGATTTCCTTCACCGTAAACGTGCCGTTTCCCCCATAATTCATTTTAAACGCCAACTGCTTTGCGTCCTTTGACAAGGTAAACTCTGTAGAAAACAGATTCTCGTCCGGCGCCAGTGTCCACCCGGCAACTTTACTGCCCTGTTCCCAAAGCTCCAGCACATTGCCTTCCCTATCCGTCTCGAATTTGAAATCCACCCGGTACTTTCCACGGTTCATGACAAGCTCCGGCGTACTCGCAATAATTCCCGACCTTGCCACCGATTCCCTGATTAAGAGACCGTAATCCGAATCCAGCGCTCCCACGGAATATTGCAATTGGGAGCCTTTATAGGCAAGCGGATTCGCGCCCTCGTTTCCAAGCCACATCAAAAACACGATGATTCCTACGCAGAGCAGATAAAGTATTTTCGTTCTATCCGTCGCTTTCATACGCCGCCGCCCACCTTCCTTCTCAGATTGCGATATGCCCAAAGCAGTTTATAATACACCAGAAACCATAACGTAGATTTCATCTGCATACCCACCAGCTTCTTTTCCTCTTCATGCACCCGCTCCCGATAATAAACATTATCCTGAAAATTCGGAAAACACGCTTTCATCTCATCCCCTAACTGTCTGACAAATCCATACTTTACAGGTCTGACTCCCTGCATGTAGGTAAAAAGCGTATTCACATAAAAAAGAATCGTAAAATTAAATTCCAGCTCCGCATAATACTTATCCAGATAATCATATTCCCGCGCTTCTTTCAACATTATCCTGCCAGCTTCCATCCTATCCTCGCACCGCTTCTTAGAAATCGTATGGACAGTTGACGTATCGTGCTGATAATAATAATATAAAGGCTCCTCAATATATTCAAATCGCTTCGCGCGTAAAAACCAGGAATTTCCAAGCGCATTGTCTTCATAAAAAATGCCTTCCGGAAATCGACTCGGATGGTCAATAATGATTTCCCGACGGTAAACTTTCACCACCAGACTACCGCTGTCCAGTAAAAGGGATTTGTATTTCGCCTCGTCCAGAATGCCGGTCTGCTCCTTTTTGTTATTGTGTACGACCTGCCCGACTTTCATGCTGTGCTCTTTCGTCAGATGATAATCACAACCTACGATATCCGCTCCGGTTTCTTCCCCCTTACGGATTAATTTCTCATAAAAATCCGATGTGACCCAGTCGTCACTGTCAATAAACCCAATCCATTCCCCTTGCGCCAGACTCAGACCGATGTTTTTGGCTCCGCCCTGTTTTCTGTTGACCTCCGAATGAATCGCACGGAATTTTTCCGGGTAGTCTCTCTCATATGCCGATAAAATATTCATGGAAGAATCGGTAGAACAGTCGTCCACCGCGATAATCTCATAATCCTCCATCGTCTGATGTATTAAAGAATCCAGACAATACCGCAGCTTACCATCCGCCGCCATATTGTAAACCGGAACGATGATTGATAATTTCATGAAAATAACCATGCTCCTTCCTTATTTCGCATAATTAGGCGATTGCGAAACCAAAGTATAAAAATGTGTAGTTGTACAGAATATACAAATCCAAAAGCAGGTACTGTGAAAACGCCGGTACTTAGATGCCGTATTTTGGCATCTTATGTACCGTTGCGTTTGAACCGTAGCGAGAGCGTGCCTGCGTTGGATTGTATATTCTGCACAACGGGCGGCTACAAAATCTTAGTTTCGCAATTACCTATTCGCATAATACTCTGCAATCCTGGATACCGCCTTAATGACGCTTTCCACATCTTCATCCGTCATCGCATAATAAAGTGGCAGACTGATGATTTCCTCATACAGTTTCTCCGCATTCGGACAAAGTCCCTTATGATACCCCATTTTCTCATAATACGGAAAATAATAAGTCGGAATATAATGCACGTTACAACATATATTCTCCGCTTCTAACGCTTCAAAGAAACGCTTTCTATCGATGCGAAGCTCCTCTGGCACAAGCCGCAGAATATAGAGATGTCTGACCGTATCCGACTCTGGAATTTCTTTTTGTATAAAAATCCCCGGAAGCTTGGAAAACGCCTCATCATAGTGCCTGACGATTTCTTTTCTTCTTGCGGCAAACCGTTCCAGCTTATCCAGCTGACTGATAATCAAAGCCGCCTGCATATCCGTCATCCGGTAATTATAGCCCAGCGCAATCTGCTCATAATACCAGGGACCGTCCGAGGGATGCTCTAAGAGTGCGCCATTTCTCGTAATCCCATGAGAACGGTATAATAAAAGCTTCTGATAATACTCTTCGCTATTGGTCAACACCGCGCCGCCCTCGCCGCCCGTTACCGTCTTCACCGGATGAAAACTAAACGTCGTCATATCCGCCAGCGAACCGTTCGCCTGCCCCTTATATTTCGTCCCGATGACATGGGCGCCGTCCTCTATCAATACCAGATTCTTTTCCCTACAGATATTAAGCAATGGCGCAAGCTCCACCGACTGTCCGGTAAAATCCACCGCGACGACGGCTTTACTCTTGTCACTAATACATTGTTTCACACAATCTGGATTTATATTATAAGTATCCGGGCGGATATCTGCAAAGACCGGACGCGCACCGCAATATAACGCGCAATTCGCCGACGCTGCAAAAGTAATCGGCGTCGTAATCACCTCGTCGCCTTCGCTCACGCCCGCCGCCAGACAGGCAATATGCAGCGCTGCCGTACCGTTACTGCACACTACCGCATATTTCGCCCCCGTTATCTCACAAAGCTTCTGTTCCAGCTCGCCGATTTTCGGTCCACAGGTCAAGAAGTCGCTTTGCAGCACATCTACCACTGCCTGAATATCCGCCTCATCAATATACTGATGCCCATAATGAATTTTCTCTTTCCTGACGGGCGTCCCGCCCTCTATTGCCGGTTTATCCATAAAATAGTCATGCTCCTTCCTTAATTTCATAACCATGAGGAAGGACATGCATTCCTACATGTCCTTTTTCAGCAATTCTCTGATATCCTCTACCGACAGCCAATCTGTATTATTCCCGGAGCTGTAGGAAAATCCTTCTTCCACCTTTTTACCGCTCAAATCGGGCTGCTGCTTATCGTTCCATGTCATCTGCGGATAGACGATAAAATGTTTCTCATATTCGTAAGTCGTCATGGAGTCTTCCGGCGTCACCATAATCTCATGCAGCTTTTCCCCCGGACGAATGCCAATTTCTTTCATTTTACAGCCCGGCAGCATCGCTTCCGCCAAATCCGTCACCTTAAAAGAAGGAATTTTACTGATAAATGTTTCCCCGCCTTTTGCCTCCGTCAATGCCTTAATCACCAATTCCACGCCCTGCGACAGACTAATCCAGAAACGCGTCATCCTGAAATCGGTAATCGGCAGCTCCGTTTTGCCCTCCTCTATCAGGCTGCGGAACAACGGAATAATCGACCCCCGGCTTCCCGCCACATTGCCGTAACGAACGATGGAAAAATTCACGTCTTTATTTCCCACATAGGCATTTGCCGCCACGAAAAGTTTATCGGACACCAGCTTCGTACCGCCGTAAAGATTTACGGGATTGACCGCCTTATCCGTAGACAGCGCCACCACTTTACGAACCCCGCAATCCAGTGCTGCATCAATGACATTCATCGCCCCGTGGATATTGGTCTTAATCGCCTCGTTCGGATTATATTCGCAGACAGGCACCTGCTTTAACGCCGCCGCATGAATGATATAATCCACGCCTTCACAGGCTCTCTTTAACCGCTCCAAATCCCTGACATCCCCGATAAAGAAGCGGAGCCTGTCGCCATACTCCTGAAACTCATTTGCCATCAGCCACTGTTTGAACTCGTCCCTGGAATAAATGATAATCTTCCTCGGCTCATAATGCGTCAACACATATTTCGTAAAGCTTTTTCCGAAAGAGCCTGTCCCTCCGGTAATCAGAATCGTTTTATCTTTTAACATAGGTTTCCTCCATCATTCATAACGACAGCATAGCTACAAATCATGCCCTTATTATCATTGCCATATCGTTTTTTAGTATAGCATAGCTTATTTTTGTTGGCAATATTTGTCTTTTGTGCATTTTCGTATAGCAATCTCACATAAAATATCCACACTTCTCTAAATAGAACTGTTGTTCTTTTTCAAATAATCCAATCATCTTATCCAGTTTTTTCTCTTCTCCATATTCCTTTAAAGATTCCAGATACTCATTTCTATTGGCGTCCTCTATTATAACCGGTACGATTCTATTCTTTAAACATTCTCTGAAAAGAATCAATCTGCCAGTCCTGCCATTGCCATCCTGGAACGGATGGATACTTTCATATCTTGCATGAAATTCAGCCAATATAGAAATATCTACTCTCTGATTGCTATACCAATCCATCAATAGAAACATTTCCTGTTCCACATTCTCTGGTTTTATCGTCTGATACATACCAATCATATTGGGACGCTTCTTATAATCACCAATAGCATATCCATTAGCACGATCCTCAAACACGCCCGATTTCAGCTCATAATGAAATTGCTTAATTAATTCCCCTGTTAATGGCTCATCTATCGTATCCAACATTTTATTGAACATCAGGAAATGTCCATTCATTTCCTCAACATCTTTTGCCCTATAATAATCATCTGATTTTGGTAAAATACCGTTATCAAATAAAGATGCCGTTTGCTCTTTAGTAAGTGTGCTTCCTTCGATTTTATTGGAATTGTAAGCAAGTAAACGCTGCGTATATGCATATACGCCCGATCTATCAAACTTTTCTCTTTCTATCTTAAATCTTTCCATAAGGAAATCTAAAAAATCTTTATTCATAATCATTCAGCTCCAGGACAATATTTTGAAATTGCGTTAAAAGACTTGTTCCCTTGTAAATATACTGCATCTTAACTTACAATATTGTTAACCACCCAACGCCCCTTACGATTATTACCTTCCCTTATAAGCACACCTTCTTCTTGCAACTCCTTTATATCTTTTTGTACCTGTTTTCTAGTTAAATTCAATGCTTCCATAAGCTGAACCTGAGTAATTGTTGGATTTTTTGCTAAAATATCAAATATTGCTTGTTTTCTTTCGGCTCCTTTTCGGATCTTTTTTGGCTCCTTTCTAGCTCCTTTTTGGCTCCTTTTCGGCTCATCATTAGAATCCGCATTAAACCCTTCATGCACAAATAGACGTGTTATAAAATAACTTCTTTCATTATCTGTCTCAAATTCTGGCTTTGGTGAACCATTAGCTAACAAAGCATTTAAAATTTTTTTGAAACTGGTATTTCTACCTTCTGTTAAATGTAATTCTTTTAAAAAATCACCGATTCGACGATTTCTATAACGCCGATTTGATACACGATAACTTTTTAATCCCTCAATAGTTACAGACCTATCTGGTCCTGGAAAACTTACAATTTCAATTCTATCATTTTCCACTCGAACTTCAATTGGTTCCCGCTCGTCATAGGCACGGTGATAAACAGCATTTGACAAGGCCTCCTCTACAGCCGCATATGGAAAATTAGAAAAACGGTCAGCTTCTGCCCTGTCAGGATACTTTACAACCTTTTCCGTAATAATTACATTATGGATATATTGCAACGCGTCTCTGAGTTGTTGCTGGATTGGTCCCTTAAATGTTTTCTCAATGATATCATCTCCGCCCAGACCACTTGGAAACTGAACCACATCTATCTGCGTATAGGGAAAAAACTTGTCTGGCGCCATGCTAAAAAACATTAATCCCACATTCTTAGGTTTAATGTATTCCGGCAGATTGCTAATAATATTCATATCTTGACATACTTCAATAAAATTTCCCGTTTTTGACTTCTCATATAGGGAACTGCCAACTTCTTTTAAATAATTTTGAATAAGAGTAATATTCAAATCTGACATTTCAGCCTGATGATTGATACGGTCATCAAATGGTATTCTATTTGCTAGACTAAATAAATCCTTTTCCTCCTCATTAGACGGTTCTATGGAATTAGCTCCCTTGCGAATATAGTGAATGCGTTCCTTATTCTCTTTTCCCATTGTCTTTGGTGAAGAATATGGACGAATTTCACCACCTGGACACCAAAGTACAATAAACTTCTTATCTTGATAATTAACTACTTCAATAACCGGCATATATGCAGGTCTGATAAGCTTACACTTTGCTAAAATACTCTTCTGGCAAGCATCGACTTTTTCCACCGGGACACCTTTTAGGGGATAAACAGGCCTCCCGTTATCTTCTTCTACACCAATAACAATATATCCGCCACCCCAATTATCAATATCATTAGCAAATGCACAAACTGTTTTCAAGGAAGCCGCCGAATCCCACGTCTCTTTAAATTCAATCCTTGCCCATTCGACTACATCGCCAGATAATAACGTTTTTATATTTGTTGGTATCGCCATGATTGCGCCTTCCTTTCTTCACAAATTAACTTTATATTTATTCTCAGTAAATAAGTTATAAGCCACCTGTTAACAACCAAGTTGACAAGGCAGACTTACTTATTTCCACTTGTTGTTTCTATATCATGCGGGCAGACGATTCTATGAAAAACATGTTTTTCCCATATACCAATCTTATCACAAACCACACACTTATACAACGGAAAAGCGCATTCTTCCGCGTTATCGGGCAATTTCCTAGTAAATGAAAAACTGCGCAAACTGTCATGACACAGTCTGCGCAGCCTTCGCACTGCGTATGGTGTAAATAATTACCATGATAAATATAATCGCATGAACCGCTAAAATCGCCAGCGCACAGGTGGTCTGTCCCAGCCATTGCAGACACATTGCTGCGGCAAACTCCAGCCCTGCAACCCATTGTACCGCGAGGATAACGCCAATCAGCATACCGCCTGATATGCAAAAACATGCAAGGCTTGTCTCGGCATGATAACCGCCTGCGCCCCCTCTGATTAGGATATATGCTGGCGTAAATCAATTTCCATAGTACTATCCATTTTGCTCACCTTCCCATCGCTAAATAAAATCCACCGGATTTTCCATTATAAATTTTGCCTATCATATAGAATATTTTCTTCCAGCGCCGCATGCGCCGGCAAGATAACGATAGAAGTAAACTCGCCGTTTTGATAAAAATACTGTAAGTAGCCGTCATATTTCCGGGCGGCGGCGCTGACATTCTGCACGCCAAAACCATGCCGTACCTTATCCGCTTTGCCCGTCAACAGCCGGTTCTCTTCGGAATCGATTTTACCGACATAATTATTCACGACTTTAATAACCGAGAAATGATTTTCATTCTGCGTAAAAAGATATAGCCCGATGGAACCTTCCCGGCATTTCCCCGCCGCTTCCATCGCATTGTCCAGCAAATTCCCCAGAATCGTAATCAAATCGGCATCCGACACCTAGTCAATGGAAAATGTCGGTTCTACGACAATTTTAAACTGAATCTTCTGCTTTTCAGCATCTTTCTTCTTTTCATTCAGAATCGCATTCAATAAGGAATTAGGGCAAAACATGACTGTTTCTGTGTCTGTAACCTTAATCTGTAATTCCGATACAATGTTTAAGATTGGCTCGTCATGATGCTCCGCCGCCATCTCGCCAATCGCCTTCATATAGTGCCGTACATCATGCAGAAATGCCGCATGCTCCTGGTTCACCTGTTCTATCTGCGCATAATGTTTTTCTTCCATTTCCAGTTTCGTAATCATCAGTTCCTGTTGCTGTAACTGCCAGATAGAGTGGGAATAACGGTCGAATACATAAAAAATCACCACATTTCCTATCAATGCCATAATGCAGCTTATTAATAACAATGTCTGCGGATATTTTAAGGCAGAAAAGTCGATATTAAACCGCGTAATGGCAACCATAATACCTATGAGTGAAATTGGCATGATGGAGTATGATAAGGTAATTCCCAAACCTACCCTGCGCTCTCCTGAACGCTCCATAACCCTTTTTACTATACTGAACAGAACAAGCTCCAGCAACTTAACGCTCAACGCCGTCATGCATATCATCCCTGTTTCGGCATATTTCTTTTCCAATGATGGTCTCAGCCTGAAAAAAGCCCGGAAGAAATCAATAATAAGATAAGCATCCAGAATACATATGGAAATCTGTACCAGTTCAAACAAAAAATCCATACCCGCTCCCTCAATACTTCGCTGCTACAAAACGCGCAAACGCCTATTTAAACTCTTTTGCCCTGGCTCTTGAATAAGTAAGGTTTTCCCCATTCGTCAGGGAAATTCCATGTAAATCCAAAGAAGCGATATATGCCATGTTGACAATATAACTGTCATGCGCCCTCACAAAGCCGCATCCCTCATGATAAATAGTATGAATTTCATCCAGCTTCATGGCGATCCTCAAGTTTTCTCCCGGATAAGCTTCCGCCAGCCTGCCTGTAATATGCTCTTCACAAAAGCCCCTCTGCTTAGAAACGTACATAACAGATTCGGCATACACCTTAATCCGTTCCTTGGATTTCGTCTGGCATATAATATAGGGTTCCTTTTTCTTGGACTTCATCTCATGAATGATTTCCGCTATTTCACTTAACATTTCTTCTTCCGGACACTCTTTTAATAGATAACGGAAGGGATTTGCCTTAAAAGATAATGGAACCGGTTTTCTGACGCCGGAACAGAATACGAGTAGGAAATTGCGGTCCTTTTCCCGCAATTTCATCGCCGCCTGGCAGCCGTCCATCTCTGCCATTTGCATGTCCATAATTACCAAATCAAAATCAAGACCAGCGTTCATACAAATCTGTTCCCCGGAAACAAACTCCAAAAAAGTCATACTGCCTGCATCTACAAGATTCGTCGTAGTAATAAGCCTTTTCAGATATTCCGTATACTCTGTATCGCCTTCACAAATTGCTATCTTATACATATTCCTTTCCCTTAGTACACTACCTGCTGCCGCCGCGCAGTTACTTTCTCTCATATGGCTTAATCTTTCCTATAACGCCTAACGCTGTTCCATGCGATTCTTTCCCCTTTCTGTAATTTTATTATACAATTTTTGATGTATTTTTTAAGGTTTTCAAAAAAATCCCCTCAACGCTGAGGGGACTTCATACAACGACACTCTATTTTAAACCTTTCAATATCGGAATCAACATAAGCAACACAACTATTCCGATAAGTCCTACGACAATTCCTATCATCATCTGATTAAACACCATACACAGGCACATTCCCACACCAAGCAACAATGCACCGAATACGCTGACCAAGATTCCGCCGATGGTTTTTCCACTTGGCTTAATTGGTTCTTTTCCTTCCATTTTCCTCCAGATACCAACCGTCGCCAGCAAAATCACAAAACCGATTACCCCACAAATAATCCCCTGCGTGCGCATATCCCATTCGGGGATTAGCGCCATACACATACCAAGTGCAAAACATACGCCGCCGATTGTTCCTAAAATCAATGCCACAAAATTACTTTTTTTCATGATATCACACTCTCTTTCTATTTTTATTTATGTGATTATCCTACAGCAGCAATGTTGCCGTTTTGCTTCCATCATGTTTCTAAATTATTAAAATTAATCATGAATTTTTCATACAGCTTCTCTTTACAATAGTTTCTGCGCTTTCTCAAGCACTTCATCCACTTCGTCATACTTCGTTTCCACTAATGGGACGACTTTCTTTTTGCGTCTCGCTTTTGCAATCCGATAACCGTGCCAGGACATAAACCATAAAAAGAATCCTGGAACGGCAAGCACTGCGCACAACACAACCCTCGGCGGAAGCGCAGTTACTGCAAACACCGAACATGCCATAAAAACGCAGCCTGACAGTCCGCAGGAAATACTCACGATAGCCGCTGTAGACTGCACTGACTCTTCCAATGCCGTAATCTCACTCATGCACGATTCAAAATGCCTTTGCAGCCTCGTAAGTTCTACCTTATTCACAATCTGCCTGCTCCGTTTAAAATGCAGCGTGACCTTGCCCATATTTCTCACGGGCGGCATATTCTCATCCAGCTTCCATCCAAAATTCTCATATCCATCCATATAAACTGACGTCTTATCTTCCAAAACTGTAACTTTCAAATAATCATAAGTATTAAAATCACTCTTTCTATTTTCTGCCATACATTACGCCTCCAATCTGCCTTTTGGCATGGTGACGGTAAAAACGCTTCCTTTGCCATTCCCACTGGAAACTTCAATTTCAAAATGATGCAGTTGCAGCACCCTGAGCGCAAGCGCAAGCCCCAGCCCATTTCCTGCCACGGAATGAGACGTATCGCCTTGATAGAATTTTTCAAAAATATGCTTCATTGTCTCTTCTGACATGCCACAGCCGGTATCCTGTACAGAAACTTTTACATAATCGGCGCCTGATTCTTCTTTCAGGAAAATCATTCCTCCGCTTTCCGTAAATTTAATTGCATTCGATAATAAATTATTCCACACAAGCGCCATCAAATCGCCATCCGCATTAATCGGCGCACAATCTTCCAAATCTGCTTCAAAAGAAAGTCCCTGTCGTTCCCAGATATCCTCGAAACCAACGGCGCACTCCGCTAACTGGGTACAAAGGTCATAAACCTCGATATCAGGTAAAATAGACTGTTTCTCAAGTTTATTCAATTTCAGAATATTGCTTATCAAATCCGACAATCTTTGTGTAGTCAAATGGATGGTTTCCGCACATATTTTTTGTTTTTCGGGCAGCCGTTCCCTGCACAATAATTCCGCATTATTCTGAATAATAGACAGGGGCGTCTTTATCTCATGGGACACATTGGCAAAAAAATCTGTTTTCAGTGTTTCTATGCTGCCAAGTTCCTCCACCATTTTATTAAAATCCTCTATCATGATGTCGAGATAATCCGCTTTATCCGCCGTATGAACAGGCGGCACATAGACAGAAAAATCACCGTTTGCAACCTCTTGGGCTGCTTTTGCCAAATGCTGCAACGGAATCTCATAGACCTGCTGCATTCGCTTTTTGGTAAACAGCGTTAAGCCAAGCGCCACCAATGCCCAATAAATCATAGGAATATTTACTTTCCAGAAATCCGGCAGGTCTGCCCTTGTAATCAGGATAACCACGCCAATATGCATCCCTGACATCAACTGTATTACCATCCAGTATACCAGAAACAAAGAATACGGAAACCGCGATTTCCCCGTAGAAACAAATTTCTTAAATGTATAGGAGTTCCCTTTTTTCAACTTAACACCGCCTTATATCCAAGTCCTCTGACCGTTTTAATTTCAAACCCCTCACAGTCTGAAAATTTATCCCGCAATTTAGTAATATATACATCCACAGCCCTCAGACTGGCATCCGTATCCATATCCCAAAATTCGTCCATAAGCTGCGCCCTCGTAAAAGTCTTATTGGGATAGGACAACAATTTATACATGATATTAAATTCCCGCGTTGTCGTCGGTATTTCTACACCGTCTATTGCCGCCGTCATAGCGTCCGCATCAAGACAAAGGTTGCCTATCGCCAGTTTCCTTTCCATTTCAATATGCGCCCGTCTGAGAAGCGCCCGGACACGCATTTCCAATTCCGCCAATTCCACAGGCTTTACCATATAATCATCAATACCAATCTGGAATCCCTTTTGTTTTGCCATAAGATCATCTTTTGCCGACATAAATAGAATCGGAATCTGACCGTTTACCTTCCGCACTGTCTTTGCAAACTCAAATCCGTCAATTTCCGGCATCATAATGTCCGATATAATCAAATCGTACAGATTATGATACATTTCCTCATAGGCTGCTTTTGCCCCCGGTACTCCCTTGGTTTCAAAACCACAGTCATTCAGATAACGGCAAACTACCTGATTTAGTTCTTTATCATCATCAATCACTAAAATGTGTATCATAATCCCCCTCCAATCTTTTTAAATGCCTGTTCGCATTCCATATCATATAAACTGCTATAACGATTACCCCTGAACATACGACAATGCTTGTAATGAAATTCATCCTTTTCTGAAAAGAACCATCCCCGCCAAACTGCGCAATCATAGAAGTCTGCAACGCCAGCACTGACATCAGCGCCCCCGCAAAAGTCAGCGCTTTGGAAGCAGAAAGAACAGGACTTTTTAATTTCCGGAATTTTACCATATTGATGACGGCTATAATTACTATATAAAATGTATAAGCCGCCGATAAGTAAATAACATAGCCAGGATAAGTAAAATACCTATTGTCACGCACCATCAATACCGCCATTCCTGCCATGCCGCTGTTTAACAAAAACATTAAAAAACCGCACATCCGGTAGATTCTATATTCCTTTACTTCCCTTACAAAAGGATTGTCCATCTTTCCCACTTTGTAAACACCCTGCGCCAAAAGCCCCCTGAATGCGCAGAGCATCAGATAATAAATTGCAATCACGCCGAACCATACAGACGAATAAAGAAACGCTGTAATCCCCCTAAACATCGCATATAGCAGATTCATCCCAAACCCCTGATAAATGGATACCGCTCCGCGAAATCTCATATCTTCCAAAAAATGTGATACAATGGGCAGCCCTATGATTTTCACTACATACTTCTGACCAAGAAACTTGCTTCTTAGTCCCCTTACATATCCCGGCGCCCGCAAAATCAATAAAACAAGCAGCACCGCTGAAAATGGATATACCACATACGCCAGCGGCGATTCCTCAAACCCCGCCCCCAGTATGATAACAAGCAATACCGCCGCCAATACGCTCAATCCCGCTAACCACCAGCCGGACATATGATAGAATTTATTCCACACTTTTTGGAAAAAACGCTGCAATCATATCACCCTTTCCTGAAAAAACAGGCTGTTTTTAGATTATATCATAGACAGAAATTGTTTGGGAATTGTTTAAGATTTGTTGCGGAAATGTTAATTGTGGGAAATTTTCCTTGAAAAATAAGGATTTATTGAGTTGATTTTTAGAAATTACACCATCTTTACACCACTTGGTGTAAAGATTTTTGACTACCAATTTGACGATTGACACCTTTTTCAAGTTCTTCTACTTCAAATTTACTCATCTCAGATATAAGTATATCTTCCGTCACATGGCAATACAGATTCATTGTGATATTGACACTCGAATGTCCTAAGATAACCTGTACCGTTTTAAGGTTCATGCCACGCTCAATGCATCTGGTCGCAAATGTGTGTCTGAGCGTATGCGGTGTTAATGGTTTGAATTTTTCGTGTTCTTTAACTATCCGATCCGAAATAACCTTCATGGCCAGATCCGTGTCATTCTGACTGACGGGAACATTCCTTGTAGTAACAAATACCAAGTCTTCAAATACCTCTGGCGCTTTCTTCTTGCTTTTGGCTTCTATTTCGGCTTTCCAACGTTTTTGTCTTTTCAGAATCCGATACGCTTTTAAGATCATCGGGATTTTACGTTTTCCCTTTTCTGTCTTTGGCTCGTGAAATTCATTGATTTCCTTTCCGTACTTCGGACTTGTTTCATCCTTGCAGGTCACATAGACCAGTGTACGATTAACATAGATTGTCTGATTTTCAAAATCAATGTCTGACCATTTCAATCCTAAAATTTCTCCGATGCGCATACCAGTTTCAAGAGCAAGGCTGAACGTATTGAAGTACCTGTAATACTGTGCCGCTTCCAAAAATATATCCGTTTTATCAAGCGTCAGCACTCTCGGTTCTTCCGAATTGCTGTCCTTATTCACAACCGTATTCACCTGCATTGGTATATTTTTCAGCACGAGATCCGCATCTATTGCCTTGTTGTACATATCAATGAGAATACGCCGTGTGTCTTTTCTGAACATATCCGTTTTCAGTTCATTAAAAGCCTGCTGCATAATAATAAGATTGATGTTATTCAGTTTCCGCCATCCAAGACTTTCCCTGATACGGTTATACGAGTGTGTATAGTTGGCTCTGGTGGTATTCCTGCAATTCTTCTTACAGGTATCCATCCAGACATCAAACCTTTCATCCAATGTCATATCCGAAGATACAACATTCAGCTTCTTTTCATCCTCATACTGCTCGTTGCGGAGTTTCTGCCGGATTTCATTCAGCGTCTTTGTATAAATAGTCTGCCGCTTCCCGAAACGGTTCGTAAACCTCGCCTGATAACGTCCATCCTTACGCTGCGTTATGCCCTGCCCTAATTCTTTTCCTGCCAATGATTTTCCCATGTCACGCTTCCTTTCCACACAGGAAAGCAAATCATTTGTTGGAAAGAATTATCTGATACTGATATTCTACCAAATTGACTGCTTACCTTCAATCGGATTCTGAAAAAATGTTAAATTTTTCTCGCATTCATTTTTGCTTTTTTAATCCATTTAATATATCTGGTTTTTCAGCCAGTTATCAAGGTTTTTGCGGTGTGCATAAAGACGGTTGCCTATCCTTACGGTAAAACCGTTTGCCGGATCGGTCAAAAGCTCCCTGCATTTTGTCTGTCCGATACTAAGATATACACACATCTCTTTCACACTCAATAATGCCTTATCCTCAAATGGAATATAATCTGCATTTCTGTTGTCTATTCTCTGCTGCATCACTTCATCCCCTTCCACAATCTTTTTAATTCCGCATAATAAATCCGTCAAAGAACTAAAACAGGTTCTTTCCACCTATGAGAATCTCGTTTTGGGAAATGAAGGAACACAAACTTTAGATAACGGAGTCTGCCAGATGATGTATGGTGCGATTGCGCTTTCTGAGGGCAATGCTAAAGAACCGAACTTCATCTTTTATCTGCGGAGAATATTATTTCGGAAGTCATGGGAACCGATAACGATTATGCCAAAACTGTTTATTTGTACCTGAATAACCTATATTCACGATGGCAGAAACCGGAACAGGCTCTGGCGTATAAAAATAAATATCTTGAATGTTCCAGATGAAATTGATGCCGAATTTTATGAATATGAAAGTTAGCGAAAGTTAAATTATGCCCTCAAATGTCGTGCTATTCAAATCACTCAATTCACCAAAATATTCGCTCAGCACCTTGCCATTAAAACATTCTTCCTAAATTTGTTCTTAAGTTTCCTTATCATCTAAAATATCTTTGACTAATTTTTCAAGTTCTTTTCGATTTGGTAAGTATAACTCATACTTAGACACAAATAAATTACTGTCCATTCCATACGTTGCATATTCCACCAACAATTCATCCTTGTTTTTGCTTAATATGATTCCAATAGGCGGATTATCATCCGGCATATTTTCCTCTATTGCAAAATAACCCATATACATGTTCATTTGCCCAATATCCTCATGTTGAACAGAGTTTTTCTTTAAATCTATCAAAACAAAACATTTCAAAATTCTATGATAAAATACTAAATCCACGTGGTAATGCACATTATTGATCGTTAAAGGATACTGCCGCTTAACAAATGTAAATCCTTTTCCCAATTCCAACAAAAACTTTTGTAAATTGTCTATAATTTTTTGTTCCAAATCATTTTCACTATATTTTTCCTGCTCTGGAATATCTAAAAATTCCAGCGTATATGTGCTCTTTACAATATCTTCCGGACTTTGACATTCGATGCCATTTTGGGCTAACTTTAAAATTCCTTCTTTATCCCTGCTGGAAGCCAATCTCAAAAACAATGCAGAATCCATCTGTCTTCGCAATGTTCTGACATTCCAGTTTTCTACAACACATTCTTTCTCATAAAAATTGCGTTCGAGTTCATCGTCTATTTTTATCAATTCACATATATGAGACCATGATAATTTGTCAGACACTGTCTGACAATTTGAATATTTTAAATAAAACTTTCTCATATTATTTAAGTTTGGACGACTATATCCTTTTCCCAAACGTAATGTCAACTCCTTTGATATTCTGGAAAGCAAATTTTTTCCATACTCTGCTTTCGCATTGCCATCCTGCTCAAATTCAACAATGTATTTTCCAATGCTCCAGTAAGTCACCGTCATCACTTTATTTATTGATGTCGCTAATTCATTTTTTGATGCATTTACCAATGCTTCAATGTCCGAAATCATTTTTTCAAAACCCGAATTTTTTACCAATTCATCCATAGCATTTCCTCTCTAAATTTGTCAGACACTGTCTGACAAATCACACATTATTTTTTTCATTCATGCCATATACTGAATCCTCTGCCACCATCAAAGGTTTTGTCCTTGGTTGAAAATCATAAACTACTGATTCAGGCTCAATATTACTGCTCATCAGCTCTGCCTGCTTAATCACGATGTCAATAGCTCCTTTCGCTTTCTCCGGCGGGTACTTATACTTTCTCAAAAGATGCTTTACCTGTGTTCTCATATAAGCGCGGGCAGATTCTTTCTTATCCCAATCAACTGTCCTGCTCCTGCGAATCAACTCCGTCAATTCTTGTGCCATTTCCACTAAAACCTTATCCTGCATCTTTTTAAGGACTTCGGGATCTGCTGCCAGCGCATCATAAAATGCCAGTTCCTCCACTGACAACCCCTTTTCATTCCCAGCCTTATAAGCTTCTGCCATTTCCTTTGACAGATTCAATAATTCTTCTATTACCTCTGCGCTGGTAATCAATCTGTTATTGTACATTTTTAATAATTTCTGCATCTTCTCCGAAAAAAACTGTGATTTTACAACACCAGTCCTTGCAAATACACGAATGTTGTCCTCCAACAATTTACGCAGCATTTCTGCCGCTATATTTTTATGCTTCATCTTGCGGATTTTGTCCATGTATTCATCAGACAAAATTGAGATTTCAGGATTCTTTTTACCAGCCTGTGCAAATATATTATACACACCGTCCTGTTCTATTGCCTGTTCAAGCATTGTCATTATTCTCGCATTTATTTCATTCGAGGTAATTCCTACTCGTCCTCCATATTTACAGAGTCCAGCCTTAACGCTCTTAAAAAATTCAATTTCCTGCTTTGTTGGTGAATCAAGTAAACTCCGGCATAACGTTTCTGCCTGACTGAGTGCGGTAGTTTCTTTGATATACTCTTTCTTTTCATCTTCTTCAAATTCAAGGGCAAAATTTACACCATCAGCAATAACAGCCAATCGTTCTGTATCTGAATCTCCAAAGAACGCTGAATAGTCAAATCCATAAAAGAAATCTCTCATAACTTCAAGTTTTCCAAATGCAATCGAATAAGCTTGTCCCAAGTCAGGAATCTTATCCTGGTCCCTCTTAGTATACTGGCTCAACGCACTCTTTAGCTCTGCCGCCATACCGATATAATCAACAATCAGTCCAGCTTCTTTATCCTTATACACTCTGTTTACGCGCGCAATAGCCTGCATCAGATTGTGACCTTTCATCGGCTTATCAATATACATGGTTGCCATTGATGGAACATCAAAACCAGTCAGCCACATATCCACTACTATAGCAATTTTGAATTCGCTCTTTTCATCCTTAAATTCAACCATCAGCTGGTCACGGTATGCCTTATTTCCAATAATATCATGCCAGTCTTCTTCATCTTTATTACTGGAAGTCAAAACAACCTTAATTTTATTTTTCCATTCAGGGCGTTTTTTCAAAATGATTTTATACAAATTGATAGCAATCCTACGAGTCATGCATACAATCATTGCCTTTCCCGTAAGAACATACTGTCTATCCTCATAATGTGCAATAATGTCATCTGCCAACAGGCTCAATCGCTCCTTTGAACCAATAATTGCTTCTATGGATGACAAATCAGATTTAGATTTTTCTATTGCAATCTCAGATGCCTCCGCTGCCAGCTTATCATATTCTGCATCTATTTTCTTTAACAGGTCTGCATTCAACTTGAGCTTTGCGGTACGATTTTCATAATAAATAGGCACAGTTGCACCATCCTCAACGGCTTGTGTCATATCGTAAATATCTATGTAATCGCCAAAAACCTCAACTGTAGATTTATCATCAAAATCAATAGGCGTTCCGGTAAATCCTATGAAAGTGGCATTGGGAAGTGAATCACGCATATACTTTGCCATTCCATACTTCCACTCACCAGTATCTCTGTCCAACTTACCCTCAAGTCCGTACTGTGACCTATGTGCCTCGTCAGCCATAAAGATAATATTGCTTCGCTCGCTTAAAACTTCACTGCTTTCTTCAAACTTCTGAATCGTAGTAAATATAATTCCACCCGCATTAACCCGCAACAAATCTTTCAAATTTTCTCGGTTCTGGGCTTGTTTGGGTATCTGTCGCAACAGTAATTTTGAACTGGCACAGAACGTACCAAAAAGCTGATTATCCAAATCATTACGGTCTGTGAGAACAACGATGGTTGGATTGTTAAACTCAGGATCGCTAACAATGCATCCTGTATAAAACACCATAGACAGACTTTTTCCGCTCCCTTGTGTATGCCATACTACACCAACCTTCCGACTGTTTTCATCCAATGATTTCTTGGTGCGTTCAACCGCTTTTCTGACTGCAAAATACTGATGATATCCCGCCATAATTTTTATTGTCTTACCTTTGATGTCTTGGAACACAATAAAATTACGGAGAATGTCCAGTATCCTTTCCTTCGGAAATACTCCGTTAATAAGCATTGTAAAATAATTTACCCCTGCTTCTTTAGGTCTTTCGCCATTTTCTGATTTCCATGTCATGTACCTTGTAAAATCAGAAGTTATTGTTCCCACTCTTGTATCCAAGCCATCACTAATGACACTAAATGCGTTGTAATGAAACAGTGTGGGAATATCCAGTTGATAATTTTTTATCTGCTTATAGGCATCCTCTATCGTAGTATCCGCATTTACCATATTTTTTAATTCAAAGAGCACCATCGGAATACCATTAATAAAAATGAGTACATCCGGTCTTTTGTTCTTGTATTCTATAACAGTATACTGATTGATAACCTTAAAATCATTTGCTTCCGGATTTTCAAAATCAATTAAATGCACTGTAAAAGTTGCCGATTCATCATTTACACGATAAGGAATTGGTACACCTTCAATCAAATATTTATGGAAAGCACCATTCATATCTTCTAGCTTAAGCAATCCGAGATTTTTTATTGTCTTATAAGTTTCTTCTATAATTTCCATTGTAATGCCATGATTAATTTTTAACATAGAGGCATCAAAGTAATCTTTGAGAATCACTTCATGGTAATCTCTGTCAATGTCTGGTCCATAGAGATACTCGTATCCTTTTCCCTGTAGTTCTGATATGATAACCTGTTCTAATGTATTTTCGTTGATTAGCATGATATGATATCCTTTCATGGTTATATTTCTGCACTAATCATGTATTTATCATTGTAGTCTTTATATTGCAATGTATGTCTTTTAATATCTAATACACAAACTTCAGGCAAATCTAATTTTCCAATAGAAGTTTTTATAAATTTAAATGGAGTGTACCAAACTAAATAATCAACTTTTGTTTCTTCAAATACACTGACAAATTTCCTATCCATAAAATGAAAATGTGGATATCCTGATATCATTTTTCCAATCTTCTTCTCTCTTTCAGCATCACAAGAATCGTTAGCCTCAAAATATGCTGATGATTCATCCATTACAAAAAACACCATATCATAATTGGGATGATTTTTCTTATACAAGGGTATTTTTTCTATATGATGTTTTACCGTTCTTATAAAACTTTTATAATAAAATGTATAATTGTGATCTTGGTTAGTAGGTAAATCTGTAAATGCATTTATCATAAGCTCTGCGTTCGGAAACATATCCATAATTCCAGACTGTACTATTTCCTTTTCAACATCTCGAATATGGATATTGGTCGGATTTACTACTTTTCCCTTTTTGTTTTTATATGAATGGTCATCCACTCTCATTACTTCCATCATACATTTATATTTGTCCGAATAGAAATCTGGTGGCGGATCGGACTTTCCCGCACTTTCAGTCCATAATTTCCAATTATCTTGATTATGAATTGATTCAAAAACATTTATAACTTTTGCATTTTCAATCGGAAAATATACAGATGCATTATTTACTGATTGAAAACTTGATATTATAGATTTTTCACTATCTAAATAGTACATCCTATATTTTCCCTCTCAAACAAGAATTTCCTCTACCATAATAATCATATAAAAGCATCTCACAATACTAATTAATATTTCACAATTATCTGTGTCAGCTTAATAAGTTCTTGCTTGATTTGATCGATACGTTGTATATTGGATATTTCATATTGGGAAGCAATCTGACACATTGCCATTTTAGTTGAGAGAATAGCGTTAAGCCCTATATGATTATATGAAATATCAAGTATTTGATTCGCATAATCCATCCACGTATTAAATTCCTGCATAGACACATCGACGTTTTGGTTTACAGTTGGATACATATAGTTTCTTTGAAAATATAATGTAGGTGCCGCATTAATTGCCTTAATCAAGGCATCAATAACTATTTGTTTACTTTGATTATTCATTATTGCCACTACCTCCATTCGTTTCCTCTGAATTTTGAGATTGCATACTATCTATTATATTATTTATTTGATTTTGCATAAAATTAGACTCCGCAGTTTCATATTGTTTTCTTGTATCTTCTATCCCTTTTTTACGAAATTTCCATCCTTTTGCCTCTACATCATAAAATGGTAATATAAGCAACACAATCCAAATAAGGAATAAAATATTATTTCCATCAAATTGATCAAAAAAAGTCATCGTAACGCATACTTCCCAATTAATCAAAATATAGGCCGAAAGAATTATCAATAATGCAATATACAATACTTCGTAAATACGGAGTTTTATCCAATTTATAAATCTTTTAACCACATTTTTCATTATAATAAGCACCTTTTCTTAACAGTTATCTATTTTCCAAAATTTATAGACTACGGATGAAAAAAATAATTAGTAGTTTAGAGATTAACGCCAAAGAGATCAATCTCTCCAGACATCAATTTAGGTAAGAGTACATCTCTTATAACAGATAACAACTCATTTTCTTCCTCATTTGCTCGAATCATTGTAAACAGATTCCCTACTTGATCATTATAACTTAAAAGTATCTTTTCAGGAGGAATAACTACCTGAACAGAACGCAGATTTGCTTGGCTGATTTTAGGTTGTACAGCTCCAGTAACAATCGACTTCACCGATGTTTGTCTGAGCAACATATACAAACTTTCAACATTGAATCCAAGCTTTCCAGTAAGTATGTGGGCATGGTTATTTACCCAAAATTGTCCCCATACATATTGCAAGATAGGATAACCAGAATCATTAATAACTGTACCATCTTCACCAAGGAGTAAATATTTACCCTCAAAAATAAAATTATCCACATAATCCATAAGCGAAGCCGCACCATAATATGGATAAATTTTTTTCTTCATTTTCATTCTCGCGGCACCTGAAAGAGGAATACGCTTTGAATCGTGAATTTCAATAATTTCTCCAATAGTACCAATACGCCAACCATTCGGCAGCTCATCAAAAATACCATACGGAAAAAACTTCTTGTATAGAATTTGTGCCTGCTCAAGCAAATTATCATTTATTTCATTATTTAAAATCATTTTTCTTTCTAGCGCATCTATTATTTCCACTACTTTCTTTTGTCTACTTTTTTCAAGAATCTCTGCCTCAAAATTCAGAAAATCTTTAATTTTCATGTTAGGCTGTGTAGATGTACCATATGCAATAGATTGAATATAATTTTGACATTCCTTTCCCCGAACTATGTAATAAAAATATTTTGGCATAACTTTCTTTTCATCAACTTTAATTCGTATCAATCCATTATTATATACTGATTCGACTTCCCGGTCTATAAACTTATTAACACCTATTGTATTTCCAGTCCTTGCTATAATAATATCTCCAATATGTAATTTATATCGCTCATAATCATCTTGCGATGTTCTTGTATATCCCCATTCATCATAATATCTTGTATGATGTTTATAGAAGCAAAAACACCATAACTTCCTTTCTTTTTAATAT
>JAMPFM010000047.1 GCA_023664455.1 Blautia sp. | reverse complement strand
ATACCATGTAAAACGCTTTGACCTATATCTCCAAACTCAAAAACTCCTATTCCTAAAAAGGTACTTTTAGAAATTATTCCAAGATAATTTTTTATATCAAATCCTTTTATAGAATTAGTTGTAGTAATCTTTAAGTTTTTAACTAATTGATTATATTTTTCTTTAGTTTCAAAAACATTTTTCTTTTTATTTATAATTGAATCAGTATAATTTATAATATATTCTTTACCAATAGATGCGTATGGTAAAGTTTGTATTTTATTGATTAACTTCTCACGATTTTCATTAATTAATTTTAAATCATTATTTTCTTCAATTACTGTTATATAACCACCAACGGGAAAATAACAATTATCACAAACCTGATTGTTTAAATGCGAACCGTTTAATAATCCAACCTTTTTACCACAACAAATACATTTTTCAGCCATAGAAACCTCCCTTATTACTAAATTATTAATGTTTATTTTATCACACAAAATATAAGGTGTCCACAACCTTAGATGTAACTCTCCACAAGTTACAAAAATACTGTCTCCATAACACCACTCTCTGCACTCCACATGCAGAAAATTTATAGTACGATATTCAAAACATTAAACGGTGATTTAAAGGGAAATCAGAACAAATGTTTTGAATGGCATTATGTCGATTTATGGTATATAATGGTAGGTATATTATATACGATCGTGGGGAATATGGGATGATAAAAGAAAGCACCAATATGATTTGGAGTGAAATGCATAATATTAAGTATTATAGTGAAAATACAGAAGATAACAAAAATAAAAAATCCAGAAAGATTGCTTCAATTATTTTAGCTGCTGTACAATTAATGGAAAATTATATTAAGGGAATTAAAAGTTTAAGTGCCTTCGATGCATCGTCAATAATACTGAGTGATGCAAATTGGATACGCAATAACAGAAAAAGTGACTTTTTAGATGAACAAGGTAATAAGGTTGATGTCAGAATTGGAACCATATACTACCTTGATTTTGGAAATACATTTTCTGACGAATTAGCATACTTTCACCATGGATTATGCGTTGGAAAAAAGGAAGGAAAAATACTTATTGTACCTATGACTTCTGGAACTAAATATTTTTCAACCTGTTACCATCCTATCAATAATCCTACTGCCAATAAAAAATATAGACAAGCATTATTTTCTGAGGGTTTTGAAAAAAATTGTGTACTAAAACTAAATGACGCAAAATTTATTTCGCCAGGAAGAATTGATAAAGAGACTGTTTCTATCAATGATGATATTTTGAAACAAATACAGGAACAATTATTTAGTATTGAGTTTCCAGAATTATTTCAAAAATATTATAATCAAGAAAAAAAGCTAAAAAAATATGAAAAACAAATTTCTGAACAAAAAGAATTAATTAGTCGTTTAAAACAGGAAAATAATACCTTAAGTATGAAATTAAGAAAATTTGAGAATAATATTGACACACGATAATAAAATGTGTATAATATAAAAATATAGGAGAGAAGCCGTTGCTTCTTGATTATATAATCAAGAAGCATGAAATGCTTGTCTTCGCTATTATAAAGGAGTTTTTCCTATGAATCGTGCAAACTTATTTCGACCAGTTTGTATCAGCATTCATGAGCAGGTGATGTACACACCTGCTCTTTTTCTGTATTTCTATATAAAGTCTTTAAAGTGATCTATTCAGAAATCACTACCACACTTATTACAATGCCACTGTTTACTATTTCTACCCATACTAAATAAACAAAATACAGCAGTATGAACAGCTATAGAAGTAATAGTAATCTTTTCAGTATTAGTTCTATGGCAGTAAGGGCGTTCTACTATTGGCTTATTTACGTTTGCCAATAACTACTTCATCAACAACAACTTCTGGTACATCACCGGTTTTATAATTAGATACAAACTCACGATCCTGTTTCCATTTTTCAACTGCTTCTTCATAATTGGGTAAATTTACTTTTCTTGCAATGTTTGCATCAAGCATTGAGAGAATTTCATGTTGTGTAATTCCATAGTTTTCAATGATATTAGCCAATATGATTTTTCTCTGGGCAAAAGTATATCCATGCTGTTTAATGACATTGTACCCGAGCCAATGTACCTTTGATTCTGTCCCAGAATATGAAGAATTTTTATGTTTTGCAATATATTCTGGTGTTTCATCTATTACATGACACAATAAAGTACCTTTTTGTTTAATAGATTTAAAGTCTGTTTTCAAGATTATGTATTGGTTGCATTCCTTACAATAAGCCGCAGGGACTTTAATATCAATTACTTTATTGTTATTTGTTGTTAAAACTCTTATTATTGCTGTTACAGATGTAAGACGATGTTCTTCAAAAACACATTTTCTGTTGTGTGAAAGTACAATGGCTTTTACATATTGAGGATTTTCAAATAATTGCGTTTCTGCTATTTTGTGTTCCTGTTGTTGACTACCTATTTGTTGAGACAAGTGTTTGTCTTTTGTCAATAGTATATTAGGGTTTTTACATTTAAATGAGCGAGGATTACATGTATCATTAAAATAGGTGCAAATATTATTGCTAAAATACAAACAATTTTTAATAGCTTTAGTATATATAATTGTTTTTTGTTTCTTAACTTTTTCATACGGAATTTCTTGAATTGTTTTACCATTATGTTTAATAGCTGCATTATTCTTTTTCCGTTTTACAGATGTGTTTCCATTTTTCTTATTATTTTTAATTTTGAGTTTATAGGTTGATTTTTCGCGCCATATAGATGTTTCTGTATCATAATAATGTACTTTATCACTTAATTTTTGTCCTTCTTTTTCTGCAAGATTATATAATATCTTGTAATTGCTTTTAGTAAAAAAATACGAATGGCATTTTTAGCATTCTAAACAAGGATATTTTTTATTATTAGGACAATGTACCGTGCTGTTAATAAGCTCTATATTACAAAATGGACATTCATGTAAATTAAACGTTGTACTCATATCATAAATCCTTTATGTGTTGTATATTACAACTTTAACATGATTTGCAAAATATTGATATCCAGAACATATTTTCGTATAAAACTAAAAGCACTAAAATTGTATTATTATGAAAGGAAGTGGTTAAATTGATTTAGTTATTACGCTCCTGCTCATTTTGCTTAACAATTTCAACCACAGTACCATTAGCAACCACGCCAATCATATTAGATATAAAGGTAATATAATCAAAAGAAACTCCTATTAGTGCATTGCCTCCTTGGTTAATTGCTTCGTTTATCATCTTATTGATTCGGCCGTAACATAAGTAATTATCCTTCAGAATCAATTTTTACTCGTTGCTTTTTCTTAAAACTGACAATCACATACTCTTTAGAATTCACCGAAAATCTATACCCCGCCTTTTTATTGGTGCAATAATTATGTAAAAAAGAATACTCGTCATTCGGATTATTAAGATCACTTACAATTTGTTTTTTATCATGATAACTATAAACAATAACTTCTTGTTTGACAGATATATTATTTTCTACAATGTTATCTTCTGTACTGTATTTTTGAATTATTGACTGTAATTTATCAGAATCAGAAACAATATATTTACCTTTCTTTGAATCAGCATATAAAGATATACAATTTTCGGATTCTAAGTATTTTCTTATATTATTTATAATATGATGGGGTTTTTCATAACCGCTTTCTCTTAATATGCGAACACTAAATCTTTCAGCTAAATATCCTGTTTCAAAAGGTCTATTGCCATAATCACTGATAGATTTAAGGATATCAACAAATAGAATTTTGGGTATAGAAATACTATTGAAATTTTTATTAAATTTCAGTTTATCTCCAATTTCTAATATGCCGTTATTTTTATTTATTTCTATTGAAACTGAATTAGAATTAATCCAATTTATTAATTTGGGTTTGAACTGTGCAAACCATTGACTACAAATAATGTAATTCTTTTCATTTATTTTTAACACGGGGCTAGAATAATATCTTCTATACTGATTATTATAATTAACTTGTTCGTTTATTGGAAGTTTTATATCTACTTGCTTTAATATTGGATAGCATATGCCAAATGTATCATGACACCACTTTTTATCAGTGAACTTATTAATATCACTTTCTGATGTATGAGACTGAAAATATGATACAAAATATTCTTTAGCATATTGACCAATTTTTATTTCATTATTGGACTCTTCTAATTTTTGTGCTGCTTCTTGTAATTTTGCATTATCACTATGTAAAGAAGTTAAATCTCTTCTAATAAAAATATGACAACTACGCTTTGGGATTTCGTATTTTTCAAGCATTTTAATGATAATATTCCTTACAAAAGTTGCATTTACATTATACTCAATATAAATTTTTGAACCTTTTACACGCACACCTTCTCTTAGTTCGCTTGAATCATAAGAAAAGTATTTACATTTACGACCTTGCATAGTTGTATCGCTAAGAAAACTTGAAAATATATCTGCATCTTTATTTAAAAGATACTGGCAGCACTTATTAAAAACATCTCTCCATTCATTTGCTTCAAGATATGTGTTTTCAATTTCAATCCCTGCTGGTTTAGTATAAGTAAAGTCTTCATAAAGTGTATGCGGTATGTTGCTATCTGCATTAAAAGATTTATCATTATAATTTATATCAATGTTGTTTGGTTCTAATGCTTCTACTATTTGTTCATCATCTTCTAAGTTATCAATTGTAATGTCATTAGAAATATTATTGAGATTTTGAATAATTTGCGCTACTGTTTTGGCATGATTTTTATATTCATCAATAGCATCATAATCATCATTATCAATTAGTGTAGGCATTGATTTTCCTAAATCTGATTTTAAATTAGTTAGCGTATCAATTATTAAGTCCAATGCTTCGCATAAATCAATTGTTCTTTCTGGATAATTTTGTTTACAAAAATCAATTAATGATGATATATTCATGTCGGTTCCTCCTGAAACAAATGATAAGAATATTTTATCACAATATGACAGATTTTGGTAGAGAGAACATGAGTTTATAAAATAAGACTACTGCATAAATCATATTAACAATTTTGGTTAGTATGATTTATGCAGTAGTCTTATTTTTATACGAAAACATAAAGGAAGGATGTGATTACATTGAACTAATTAATCAGCCCATCATTATAAAGAAATTTACCACAAACGTAATAATAGCCAGTATTGCAAACAAAACCAAGATGTTTTTTATAGTATGAATATCTTGATACATTCTGTCTTCCTTTGAAGTATATTTGCTATTCTCTTGTTTTTGATTGTTTAAATAGTATTTATATTTTTCTTCGCTATATTGAATCAACTCACCATTACATTTAGGACATTTTGTTAATGTATCATCATTGCAAAGTTGTTTACATTTTAAGCAAATTTTCATGATATATTTTCCCTCCAATAAAATTTAATGTACTTTCCACAAGTACATATGTACATCTCCACAATGTACAAGAAGCGTTATCCACAAACGCATTATATCATTTCCCCCAAACTTTACAAGATGTCATTTCTTACAACGAGTATGGGATATTTTCTATCAGTTTTAGTCTTCTTAAACAATCATAGGATATTACGCTTTCTCCCATCACAAATACTCCCCCATAAACTCCTCCTCCGACAAAATACGAACGCCCAGCTCTTTCGCCTTCTTATTCTTAGAAGAAGCGGAAGTGACGTCGTTATTAATCAGACATGCTGTCCTGGCGGTAACGCTGCCAGTCACTTTTCCTCCTTTTTCCTCGATAACATCTTTCAATGCCTGTCTGTTCTCATAGTGAATGAGGCTTCCTGTAATGACAAAACTAAGTCCTGCAAGCGTCTGCGGCTCCTCTCTGCTTTCGGTAACAATCGTTATTTCATTTAAAAGATGCTCTAGTCGTTCTTTATTTTCTGCATCCTGGAAATATTCATAAAAAGCGCCCGCGATTACACCTCCGACTCCTTCTATCTCGCTTAGTTCTTCTACCTGCGCTTGCTGCATCGCTTCCAAATCATACTGATAGTACCGACATATCATTTTGGCATTGGACAGTCCGATATTGGCAATTCCCAGCGCATAAATGAGTCTGGGCAGCGTGGTCTGTCTGGCGCGCCCAATGCTCTCTATCAGATTCCGGTAGGATTTTTCCCCAAATCCTTCCATTTGCGTGATTTCCGTCTCATAGCGGGACAATTTGAAAATATCTGCATATTCATGAATAAAGCCCCTGCCGATAAACTTTTCCAGCGTCGCCTCGAAAAGCCCGTCGATATTCATGGCGTCCCGGCTGACAAAAAGGGTAAAGGATTTGATTTTCTTCGCTTCACAGGCAGGATTGGTGCAATAAAGCGTCTGCACGTCATTGAGATTTTTTAACTGCGTCGGTTTGCCGCATACCGGACATAGGGCAGGAATTTCCGCCGTATCGCTTCCCGTCAGGTTTTCTGCAATCTGGGGAATAATCATATTAGCCTTATAGACCGTAATGAGATCCCCAATGCCAAGTTTTAGCCCCCGCATAATGCTGATATTGTGTAAGGACGCACGGCTGACCGTCGTCCCTTCCAGTTCTACCGGTTCAAAGACTGCAATAGGGTTGATTAATCCGGTGCGGCTCGGACTCCATTCTATTTCTATCAGGTGGGTTTCCCTAAGCTCATCCGCCCATTTAAATGCGATGGAATCCCGCGGGAACTTAGCGGTCGTCCCAAGGGAGTTTCCATAGGCAATATCTTCATAGACGAGCACAAGCCCATCGGAAGGAATATCAAAATGCTCAATTTTTTTCTCAAAATATTGAATCTCTTCCAGAATCGTATCAGGATTCACCTTATGATATTCCACCACATCAAAACCCTGCTCCGCCAGAAATACAAACTGCTTTTCCCTGGAATTTTCAAAATCCACCCCGTCTGCCTTCACCAGACTGAATGCATAGAACATGACGTTGCGGCTGGCGGTAATTTCGTTATTCAACTGGCGCACAGAACCGCTGCAAAGATTTCTCGGATTTTTATACTTTGCCTCCGTATCTTCAATCTGGCGGTTGATTTTCTCAAAATCGGAATACGTGATAACCGCTTCGCCTCTTAAAATCAATTCCCCCTGAAAAGGAATGGATAACGGAAGGTTTTTGAATACCTTTGCATTATTGGTAATCACTTCTCCGACTTCCCCATTCCCTCTTGTGACAGCTTTTGCAAGTTTTCCTGCAAAAAATGTCAAAACAATGGTCAATCCATCCAGTTTCCATGAAAGAAGCGCTTCATTTCCATTCAGCCAGTCGCGCAACTCTTCCCTGTTTTTCGTTTTCCCCAAAGATAACATCTGCTTTTCATGCCGTTCCTTGGGCAGCTCATCCACTGCTTCATAGCCTACCTGAACCGTAGGGCTATTCGCCAATATAACACCTGTTTCTTCTTCCAGCGCAGTCAGTTCATCATAGAGACAATCGTATTCATAATTGCTCATCAACTCTTTATCCTGCGCATAATACGCCTCGGAAGCACGATTCAAAACCGAAACCAGCTCTTTTATCCGATTCACCTTATCCTTTTTCATATCGCCAGTCATGCTCCTTTTCCACTTATTCCTTCAATCCAACCGCTGCAGCCCGCAGTCCCGGTACAAAACCCGCAGTTCCTCTTCTGTCAGTTCCCGATACTCCCCCGGTTTCAGATCCGCCAGTTCTATATTCATAACGCGTGTTCTTTTTAATGTTCTCACATGATATCCTACGGCGCGGCACATCCTTTTTATCTGCCGGTTCACGCCCTGCGTCAGAATCATTTTCATTTTATCCGGCGCAAGCTGCCTGATTTCACATGCCCGTGTAGTCAGGGCAAGCTCTTCCAGATAAATGCCGGCGCGCATACTTGCAAGCGCTTCCTTTTTTAATGGTTTATCCACTTTCACAAGATATTCTTTCTCGTGTCGGTTCGCCCCCCGCATCATAGCGTCAATCAGCGCTCCGTCGTTCGTCATGATAAGAAGCCCTTCCGAGTCTTTATCCAGTCTGCCGGCATAGGTCAGGCGGATGGGATATTGCAGCTTATCCAGAATCTTTACTTCTGCATGTTCATCCCGCTGCGTGCAGACAACGCCCCGTGGCTTATAATAGGCAATCGCTACCTTTTTTTCGCGCGCGCCAATGGGTTTTCCATGAACCATGATATCCTCAGTCCCACTTACTTTCATGCCAGGCGCCGCCGTCTGTCCATCTATCGTCACGGCGGACTGTTCTATCAGTTTATCCGCATCCCGCCTAGAACAGACGCCGCACTGTGCCAGATACTTATTTAATCTGATTGGCGTAATTTCCTGCTTGTCCATTCCCTTCTATCCTGTCACTTTCCTTTGTTCATTTCATTAATTGCAAAACTAAAGTTTAAAAATGTGTAGTTGTGCAGAAGATACAATCCATAAGCAGGTACTGTGAAAACGCCGGTACTTAGATGCCGTATTTTGGCATCTTATGTACCGCTGCGTTTGAACCGTAGCGAGAGCGTGCCTGCGTTGGATTATATCTTCTGCACAACGGACGCTACCAAAATCCTAGTTTCGCAATTATTTAACTCACTCCATGCTCCATCAAAAACTCTTTCCACTCCGCATAACTCCCCGCATAAAGATGCACCCCATCAAAAGTCAAATCGCTTTTCAAATAGCCGTTTTCATCCGTAAACAAGGGATTTACATCGAGATAAAATGTATCTACCCCATTAGCAAGGCTTGCCGCCGCTACATTTTTCGCATTGATGTTAATATTATTAAACTCTGTTTCCGCATTATTCTTTTCCAGGCTGACATGCAGATTCGCCAGAAGATAAATCACGGCATCAGGCTGCCACTGCCGAATCTGCTCCAGCACAGTGCGGTACTGTTCCTGGAAGTACTCGGTATCTCCATATCCTAACTCATTCATGCCCAGCATGATGTAGATTTTTCCATATTGCTTCTGCTGCAGGACTTCGTTCAGATTCACACGTTCGCCGCTTTTCTGATAAATAACGCCTTTGGCATCGAGCAGCTTATAAATCGTCATCCCGTTTTCACAATAAAAATCGGCATTTAGTCCCGCATAATCCGATATGCCAAGCGTTCTGGAATCTCCGAAAAATGCGGCGTCATTAAAATATTCTTCCCCGACTTTCTGGTAAGGATACGCTGTCGTCAACGCAATCTTTCCCACGTCATAATAGTAAATGGAATCCGTTTCCACCGGTGTATAGGTGACAAAATCTGTTTTGCCCATGACGGGGTCTTCTTTTGGCGCCTCTTTTTCTTTTTCCTTCTCTTTTTCCAGATACTCCTCTTGCAGTTTTCTCGTGATATTACCGATTTCCAGCGCTGTTTTTTCTAGAATAGAATCGTTTGCCGCTTTAGCCATAACAGTTGTTATTTTTGAAGGATTCCGTATTTCATTTCCATGACTATTCTGATGCATTTCCTCTTCCATAATCACTGCAAAGAAAGGATTCGACCAGAAGGATTTCCAGTCAAGATTTCCATAATCCCGGTATATCACCAGCACGATACCGCCCGCCGTCATAAAAAGCCATGTAATCAGCAATGCAAGCAGATACGGGCAATTCTGCATTATTTTTTTCAAACGCCGTTTCAAATCTACTCCCCCTAAAACCTAAAATACAAAAATGGGTTGTTGCTTCCTATCATAATCTCATAGACAGAAAACCAGAATATCATTACGATTGCCACTATCACATACCATTTATTCTTATACTGGCTATAAAGCCGCATCGGATATGGGGTGGCAAAGAGAATACAGAAAAGAAATAACACTCCATATTCTTTCAAATACCGTAAAATCTGCACGCTTCCGACGATTACGCCGCCCGCATGGATGCCAATCATATTCTGCAAATACAATAACAGTTGTTTTATATCGCTGATTGCAAATATAACCCATGTTACCGGTATGATTACAATCACATACAAATGACCCAGGACTGCTTTTTTCTCCAGCCATTTTCCAAGCCCGGTCTTTTCAAGCGACACCATCAGGAAGAACAAAAGCCCCCACAACACGAAATTCCAACTGGCGCCGTGCCATAGTCCGGTAAATGCCCACACGATAAACAAATTCACCGCTGTCCTAAAGAAGCCTTTGCGGTTTCCGCCAAGCGGAATATATAAGTATTCCTTGAACCATCTGCCCAGGGTAATATGCCACCGCCGCCAAAATTCCGATATGGATTTGGAAACATAGGGATTCTGAAAATTCGTCGGAATCTTAAACCCAAGCATTTTGCCCAGCCCTTTCGCCATCAGCGAATACCCCCAGAAGTCGAAATAAATCTGGAAGGAGTAGGCAAATGCCCCCATCCATGCCGCTGCCGCCGACAAATTGCCGGGACCCGCCGTCATAATGGTATTCCAAAGCGTCCCAATCTGATTCGCCAGCAATACTTTAAAACCAAGTCCGAGACTAAAAAGCTTGAGTCCATTCTCAATCGCCCGCACGGATATCTTCCGTTCTTTGAGCTGCTCTTCCACTTCCTCATATTTTACAATCGGTCCTGCTATCAACTGGGGAAACATGCTGACATAAGTCGCAAATTCCATGAAAGAAGCGTCTTTTTTCTTTCTTCCCCGGTAAAAATCCTGTCGATAGCAGTCCAATAAATAGGACACAATCTGAAATGTATAAAAACTAATGCCCAAGGGCAGCGCAAGATGCAATAGCGGCACAATGCTGCCCGTAGACAGTTTGTTGATATTTTCCGCCGTAAAATCCCAATATTTAAAAACAAACAGAATCGCAAAATTAAAAACCAAAGCCAGCGTCAAAATGCCCTTGCCCGCTTTTTTATCCCGTTTTTTCTTTTTTTTCTTCTCTATCATCAACCTGCCAGCCAGGTAATTTACCAGAATGGAAAAAATAAGCAGCAGAACATTGTAAGGTTCTCCTACTCCATAAAATAATAAACTTCCCGAAAGTAACACAAAATTGCGGTATTTTCCGGGAACTGACAGATAAATTAGCATAAATACCGGTAAAAACCGAAATAAAAACTCTACACTGGAAAATAGCATATCTATTAGCTCCCTGTATCTTTTGCTCTAGATATAGTATATTCCAGGTAGAGTCAATTTACAAGCATTACCTCATTTAATTTATAAGATTTCTTTTTAGGCGGTTACTTTTTAGGAATTTACAGCCTGTATATTGCAAAGGACTGTTCTTCCAGGCAATACTTTCCGCCTGAATACTCTGTCTGTCCGATTTCAAAAATTTTTTCTTTGGCAACAGGCAGCGCTTTTTCCCCTTTGAGATGAGCTTTTTGTCCCGACGGATTGCACAGCATCAACAGATTTCCTCTCCGGTAAGCAAAACTTCTCTCGTCCTTCTTTGCATATGCAATCTCTAAGTTGGCATGTTCTTTTAACGACTCATCGTCGTTTCGGATTGCCAGCACTGTTTTTACGACATTTAATAAAGAATCTTTGTCTTTTTCCTGATTTGCCACTGTGGGGGCATCCGGCGTCGTATCGATGGGCAGGTAAAGCCTATCCGCGGACGCCGTAGAAAATCCATAGTTTTCTGTATCATCCCACTGCATCGGCGTGCGGGAGCCGGTTCTCGTATAACCGCCTTCTTTGGTTGCCAGCGGAAGGTAACGCATGCCGATTTCATCCCCATAATAAAGGAAGGGATTCCCCGGCATGGTCAGCAGAAAGGCATATGCCAGTTTCAATTCCCGTTCTTCCAGATAGTAGGAAGCGCGAATCGTATCATGATTGCCCGTAATCAGGCAATACTGCCCAAGCTGCTTGATGTCCTTATATTTTTCCATATATTCGTCAAAGAAGTCCAGAATGCTTCTATCGCTGTCTCTATGGAAGAAACTGTTGTTCTTTCCATCCACCATATTCCGCATCAGAATATTATAGCAGTTGCCCACCCAATCTAAGCAGAAATCCATATGGAAACCCGCAGGAATCGCAAGCTGTGGGTTATTCCATTCGGATACAAGCGCCGCTTCCGGGTAGGATTTATCCAGCATTTTACGGATATCCTTCCAGACCATACTGGTGCCGCTCTTCTTTTCATCATCCAGCTTCACAAGGGAATCCGCCATATCCACTCGGAAGCCATCGCAGCCTTGATCCAGCCAGAAGCGCATGACATCTTTTAATGCTTCCCTGGTGGCAATGCAGGCAGGGTCATTGATGTCTTTCTGCCAGGGCTTGTCCGGATGCAGGAAACCGTAATTAAGCGCCGGCTGGCATTTGAAGAAGTTCAATACATAAACGCCGTTGCGCTCGCATTCCCCCGCTACATAATTCAGACCTTCCGGTGAATGGAACCAATCGTCCGTCCAGATATAGCGGTCTGAATATTCATTATAATCGGTTTTACAGCTTTCCAGAAACCAGGAATGCTCCTCAGAAGTATGGCCCGGCACCAGGTCTAACAGGATATGCATGTCTCTTTTATGCACCTCATCAAAGAGATGGCACAGTTCTTCAATGGTTCCATACCTTCCCGCCGTCGCCTTATAATCCCGCACATCGTATCCGGCGTCCCGAAAAGGGGAATCATAGCAGGGATTCATCCAGATTGCATTACATCCTAATCCCTTAATGTAATCCAGTTTCTCGATAATCCCGTTAAAATCTCCGATTCCATCCCCGTTGGAATCTTTAAAAGACTGCGGATAAATCTCATAAAATACTGCATCTTTTACCCATTGTGGCATACTGTTTTCACTCCTTTTCCTTATAATTGTTTACGCAGACCCTTGGGATAATTATTCTTCATCTGTCCACCGACAGCCTTGCCAAACCCCAGGGAATAACCGTCCATCGTCAAAAGCGTCCACCCTTTTAATTTTCCATCACAAACAAAGGTTTCGCCCCGCAGGTAACTTTTTGCCTGTTCCTTCGTCATTTCATAATATTGCCCCATCGTCTGTCCCGACAGATACAGCGCAAGCGCATGGGACGGCTCGAAACGGTTTTTCTTCCGCGTGCATAGATGCAGTCCCGGCCGGATGATTTTCAGACCTTCCAGCGTCCGCATCTGTCTGGGAATACAATAGATATGTTCGCCAAAAGGCAGGATGATGCCATTTTCCAGAAGCTCATCCAATGTCTTCCCAGATACGCCCAGCTCCTCTCTCAGAAAACAAAGGCAGGATTTTGCAATTTCTTCACGATTCTTATCTATCCCCTTTTTTCCTGCCGCTTCTTCCACCGTCCGCAGAGGCTTTCCACAAACACTGCCCGCCTCTTTTTGCAGTTTTGCGATAAAATGCCCTTCCCCTTTTATTTTGTGCGGCCATAACCGCATGGTATCCTCTATATCTTCCGCCGGTTCTTCTACCCATTCTTTCCGCCCCGGCTCAAAAAAAGACGCCTGACTTGCCTTCCCAATGGAAAATTCCCGGTGTTTATGTACGAAACTGCTGATAACGCTTTCATTTTCTTCTGCGGAAAAAGTACAGGTAGAGTAGACTAAAACGCCGCCCGGCTTTAACATCTTAGCCGCCTGCTCTAAGAGATACCTCTGTCTGTCCGCACACATTTTAACATGCCCCGGACTCCATTCCCGGACAGCCGTCTCATCCTTCCGAAACATCCCCTCGCCGGAACAGGGGGCGTCCACTAGAATTTTATCAAAAAAGGCTGGAAAAAGGGTTGCCAGTCTTTCCGGTTCTTCCTTACAGACCACTGCATTCGCTATGCCCATCCGCTCGATATTCTGGGATAATATTTTCGCCCTGCCCGGTATGATTTCATTTGAGACAAGCAGTCCCTTTCCCTGCATCTTACCCGCTATCTGCGTGCTTTTCCCGCCGGGTGCGGCGCATAAGTCAAGAACTTTATCCCCCGCCTGGGGGGCAAGGACTTCTGCTGCCGACATCGCGCTTGGCTCCTGGATATAGTACGCGCCCGCCTCGTGCAAAATATGTTTTCCCGGCTGTTCTTCCGGCTGATAATAAAATCCATCGCTGCACCACACTACCGGCTCTAAGGAAAACGGCGCACGTTTTAAAAAATCTTCCCGCGCCGCCTTTAGCGGATTAAAACGCAGTCCATACAATCTTTCTTTCTCATATGCCGCCAGAAACTCAGCATATTCCCCGCCTAACATCTTCTGCATCCGCTCTTCAAACGCCTGCGGTAAAACGGTTTTCTTTTCCCCGGTTTCCTCTTTTTCTCCCATAATGCCTCTCTCATTTGTCTTTTGCGGTTATTATAGCAAGATTTTTTTCTCTTTTCCATAGTTTTGTACGCTTTTCTTCTTTTCTTTGATATCCAAAGGCGTCTCTGCCGCTCTCTGCCGTTTTTCTCACGGAAAGCAATTTTCAGTCAGCTCGTTAATGTTGAATAGGCAGGGTAGATAGAAATCCCACGAAGGTCCTTGAAAAACGCCGGCACTTAGTGAAAAAGGCGCAACGCGGCTTTTGAACTTAGTACCGCTGCGTTTTTCACGGAGCGAGAGCGTGCCTTCGCGGGATTTCTATCTGCCCTGCCGCCGCAATATCTACATGCTGACTGAAAATTGCTTTCCGTGCGTTTTTCTCAGTTTTGCTTGCGTGATAGGGGCAAACTCTGTATAATATAATTCGTGTGTAAATTGAGAACAGAAAATCAAACAAAGGAACAGAAGCAAAAGCGTCTTTAGAAAAAGACTCTGAAAAAGACTTTATAGACTGCTTCTGGATGGAGGAAATTATCATGTCAATCTCACAAATCTGCATTATTATTGCAATTATCGCCTATATCTCCATCATGGTTTATGTAGGCATTTCTTACTCTAAAACCAACACCAGCATCGACGCTTTCTATCTGGGCGGCCGCAAGCTTGGGCCTGTCGTAACAGCGATGAGCGCCGAAGCGTCGGACATGAGTAGCTGGCTTTTAATGGGGCTGCCCGGCGTGGCTTATCTTTCCGGTATTGCGGAAGCCGGCTGGACGGCGATTGGCCTTGCGCTTGGAACGTATGTAAACTGGCTGATTGTTTCCAAAAGAATCCGCCGTTATACGAGCGAGCTTCATGCGCTGACGATTCCTGATTTCTTTTCCAAACGGTACGGGGATGATAAAAATATTCTGACATGCGTGTCAGCAATCATCATTATTATCTTTTTCATCCCTTATACGGCTTCCGGGTTTGCCGCATGTGCCAAGTTATTTAATACGCTGTTTGGTTTAAACTATATTGCAGCGCTGATTCTTTCCGCTGCTATCATCGTACTTTACTGTACATTAGGCGGTTTCCTGGCAGTCAGCACGACGGATTTAATCCAGGGCGTTACCATGTCCATTGCTTTGATTATTGTTATTTGTTTCGGCGTCTTTAGCGCCGGCGGTTTTCATCAGGTAATCGCCAATGCACAGGCTCTGCCCGGCTATTTAAGCATGGTTAAGTCCTACGTTCCTACAACGGGTTCTTCTACGCCCTACAGTGCTCTATCCATCGCCTCTCTGCTAGCCTGGGGACTTGGCTACTTCGGTATGCCCCATATCCTGCTTCGCTTTATGGCGATTGAAAATGAAGAAAAGCTGGGACTTTCCAGAAGAATCGCAAGTATCTGGGTGGTAATTTCTATGGCAATCGCCGTATTCATCGGTATCATCGGTTATAGTATGTCAAAAGCTTCCGTAATTCCCACTCTGGAAGGCAGCAATTCAGAAACCATCATCGTACAGATTGCTTCCGTCCTGAGCCAGCATAATATCCTTACTGCCCTGCTTGCAGGTCTCATTCTGGCCGGTATTCTCGCCGCTACCATGTCCACAGCGGACTCCCAATTACTTGCTGCTGCGTCCAGCATCTCGCAGAATCTGTTACAGGATTTCGGTAAGAAAAAAATTGATACCAATACGTCCGTTAAAATTGCGCGTATCACAGTAATCGTTATTTCGTTAATTTCCGTGGTACTTGCTTCCAACCCGGACAGCTCCGTATTTGAAATCGTTTCTTTCGCATGGGCGGGCTTCGGCGCTGCTTTTGGTCCGATTGTCCTATGCGCGCTGTTCTGGAAACGTTCCAATAAATGGGGCGCCCTCTGCGGTATGATTACCGGCGGTGCGATGATTTTCATCTGGAAATACGGGATTGCCAGACTAGGCGGCGTTTTTGCCATCTACGAACTGCTCCCCGCCTTCCTACTTGCAATGCTGGTCAACGTCATTGTTTCCCTGCTGACTGCTGCGCCTTCTAAAGAAGTACTGACGGTCTATGATAAGGTGAATAACCACTAGGGATGTAAACACAATAACAATACACAAACAGGGTATGTTACAAGTTCCAAAAACTTCTAAACATACCCTGATTGTTTTCCTTCTTTTTCTTCTATCTCTTCTATTCCCTTTATCCCCAGAAATTAAAGAAGCTGCCACTGGAGCCAAAATTTCTCAATATATTGCTATAGGAATTGGCTAACAGACTATTCATTCCGGAAACCGCGGTTGTCTGCACGCTCCCGGCTATTGTTCCCGCCTTTGCCGCAAAACCGGAGCTGCTGCCCCAGGTGGAGCGCAGCTGTTCTAAGCTTGCTGCATTTAACGTACTCTCATCCACCGACAATGTACCGTCCGCCCTTTTTGTAACGCCTGTCGCCTGCAGTGCATTATGATGCATTACCGCATAGGCATTCAACTGATTTAAGTAGCTGTTATCAACCCTGCTGCCACTGGTTTTTAAGCTGCGCACCATGCTGTTATAATCCTCTACAAACTCTTTTACCTGCTTCGTGACAATGGTCTTATCGCCGCTCTCTTCTGCCCTTGCATAAACAGAATTATCTCCGGTATCTGTCAGCTTAGAAACGCTGCTCTGCACTTCCCCTGCGCTGTTTTTCATGTTCTGATAATTGGTCTGCGCACTGTTTACTTTACTGCTCTGCTTGGTATTCACTACACTTGCAAAAGGATTCTGCCTGTTTATCTGAGACCGGCCCCTTGTGCTGCTCTTTCTGCTCGTTTTTTTGTTCGCAGCAAGCAAAGCGTTCATATAATTGCGTGTCACTCTCATACCATCCACTCCTCCATTCCCGTTTTTCATGAGATGTCTGCCAGACATTCTACGATGTTCTTACTTAGTATATCGGAAGCGCCTTTTTTTAATAAAGAGATGTGTCACCAACCGTCTCGTTTCTGTTATGAATTGTCCGCAGTCCCCGTTCCCTGTAACATGATAAGCACATAAAAAGTATCTTCCCTGACGCCGTAGCGCATCGTCCCGAAGTAACGCTCCACCACATTTTTCATATTGTTAAGACCGATGCCGTGCATCCAGCTATCCTCTTTCGTCGTCTTCAATCCTTCCTCTTCTGTATAGAGTATCGTATCGCTATCACAATCATTTTCAATCTGAATAAAAAACATTCCCTGCTTCCGGTAGCTATGCACACGAATCTTGGCATCTCTTGTTTCCTTACACTTCTTGCATGCCTCAATCGCATTATCTAATGCGTTATTCATTAAAATCCCCAAATCAAAAGCTTCCACACCCATCCCCTCAGGATAGAGAAAGTCGCTTATAAAGCCGATGCCCGCCTTTTCACACTCCTGCCACTTCCGGTTGATAATCACATCCATGACCGGATTGCCCGTACTATAGCGCATCGTTAACTCTTCCAGCGCTTCTTTCATATGATGCAGGTAGTCCTTTGCCTCCGCCTCCACCGCGCCATTCAGCGTTCCCTGCCGCGTGCTGATGCGAAAGAGCTGCTCCATATCCGCAATCGAATTATTCAAATCATGCCGCATACCACGGATACTGTCATAGAGCCTTTCCATATCCACCACATGCCCCGCCATATCCGAGAGCTGCTGTTTATAGAAAAGAAGACTGTTTTTTTCCTCCTGCGCCCGCATCAGTTCCTCATAGATTTGGACACTGTATAGAATCGACAACAGGCAAAGAAGCGACATCGCCGGGATTAAAGCGTACATTCCCCGGTGTCTGTCATAAATATAATCAATCTGCTGTCCCGTCCTTGTGAAAAAAAGGCATCGCAAGAACAAATCAAAGGCGATTCCCACTGCCGGCGAAAGCATCAAAAAACTGATGCCTTCCCTGCCGATATCCCCGATTGTCCGCCAGCATTTGCGAATCCTGCGAATCATCAGCCACACAATACCGGTATAGAAAAGCGTCAGGCTAAAAACCCAGACATACTCCATACTTCTTAGGAAACTCTCAAAATGCTCCAAGGATATCCTTTCTTCTATTACCCGCCCGGTCAGCCAGTCCACATACGCTCCCAGCCCCATACTCCAGAATCCATGCACGCCAAACCGCGCCAGCTCCATGAGCGTCACAAATAACAGTACCAGATAAGATTGCAGCAGTCTGCTGCCTTCATAAAAAAGATGCATCAATAAAAAATACCAGCCCACCAGCAGCAACAATTTGAAAATGCTCGTACTGCTTCTCTGCGGTGCAAAATCATCCCCATACAGAACCAGGGAAAGCCACTTAGAATGACTCAGCCAAAATTCTCCAATGACAAAGAGCAGGAAAAATAAGTATTTTCCCTGCTTTGCATATTTTTTCTTCAAGACAACCGCATCCTCACATAAATACAGGAAAAGGCCGCCTCTTATCCCATACTCCAGAATATCGAGCAACTGCATCATAACCGCTTCCTTTTAGACAGGTTCCTGTAAGAAACTGCAATAGATACGCACAAATTCGCTGTACTTTCTTTTCGCCAGATAAATGCGCTCCCCATTGCTTAAAACAATGCTTGTACTGTCATATCCCCTGATTTTTGACAACGCCACCAGATAACTGCGGTGGCAGCGGTAAAACCCTTCGCCTAGTTTCTGCTCCAGCTCCTCCATCTTCTCATAAAATTCCAATACTTCCGTCTTCATATGCAGAATCACTTTTCTGCCGTCACTTTCCGCATACAAAATATCAGCCACATTGATATTTCGATAGACGCCCGCCGCCTTAATCAGCATATGTTTTTCGGACGCCTTATTTTTCTTCACCTCTAAAATGGCTTTGGACACCACAGAAATCAGCTTCTCTTCTTCCACAGGCTTTAATAAATAATGAAACGCTCCAACATCAAACGCCTGGAAAACCTGCTCCTTCATGCCTGTTACAAAGATGAGAATCATATCAGAATACTTCCGCAGTTTTTTCGCCGTCTCCATGCCATCCATCCCATCCATCATAATATCCATCAGGACGATATCCGGCAAATATGCCTGTTCCACCGCATGAAGCAGCTCCTGCCCAGATGCAAATTCCCTAAGCGAGACCGTGGAAAAAGCGCTTTCCAATACCATTTTTATGCTTTCCCTGACTCTGTCCTCGTCATCACAGATTGCAATCTTCATACCTACTTATCAGTCTTTCCTTCCTGCCCCTCCGTGGTCGATTACTTTCAAAATCCATTGTCCGGTATCTGTTATTATTATCGGGTCATTCACGAAAAATGCTTAATGCCATACCATGAAACGCACTTTTTTTGTCATGAGCGTTTCTTGTATCTAATGAGGGAAACCGGAGCAGTCGATGGCAATCCGACTTTTCTGTCTGATAAAGGCGTTTTCATTTTGCAAATGGCGCTGTCGTCAATAGAATTATGCCGCATTTGCATTTTTTCGATAAAAAGCAACCGACAAACTATAAAACAATAGCAGGATTCCCAGAATAATTAACACGCTGACAATATAAACTGATAATAACTTTGAAGACATTATTTTTTCCAGGGCATGCACTGCAAAATAGGCGGAAAGCATCATCAATACAAACGGCATCCCATAAGCGATTCCGATTTCCCTGGCAGCAGCCTTCCCCAGCCTTTTCTCAGAAACGCCCATTTTCTTTAAGATGATATAACGCTCTTTTTCCTCAAAAGCATCGTTATACAGCTTCATAAACAAGATGCTTCCGCTTGCCAGCACGAATACCAGAAAGACGAACACGCATAAGGAATATTCCACTTTGATCCATGCAAGCTCCTCACTGTCCGGGTTCACCGCAATCCGCGCCACATAGCTATCTTCTGCGCTGTATACGATACTGTCCAGCTCATCCATAGACGCCTGATAATGATGGATATCCTTGATTCGATAATTATAGGTATAAATCTGCGTATAGTAGGGCGAAGGTATTCCACCAGGATTCGACATAAGCAGTTTCTCATAAATCTTATCATTGACGATATAATAGCTCTGACCGTCCTGCAGATACCCAAGATAGGGCGTTCCCACATCATCTATCAGATGAAAAGTCTCTCCGTTTATTTCCACCGTCCGATTCGTAACCTCCGGCATAAAACTCATCAACGGAAGATTCCTTGCTTCAATCAGCTCGTCATCTGCAAGGCTTTCATAGGGAAATTCTAACCCCGCCTCTTTTGCCAGTTTTTGGACGTCTGAAAAAGCTAAGATGCCATAGCCGTATCCATTGGAAAAACAGCTCCCTTCCATGCCGAAGAACGGAATCACCGTATGGTATACAATCTCATTGTCTTTCTCAATCAATGCCGTCACTTCTTCTTCCAAATCCGCCCTGTTACTGACAATCTGGAATGTATAGGTATTCATGAAATCGATCATTTTGTCATACCTGGCTTTCTGCGAAAAAGCCGCGGCAATGGCGACAACAGAACAAGTCAGCAGCACACAGGTAATCGCATACGTCCGATAATTTTTCCGCATCCTGAAAATCACATTATTCATCCAGAGTGTCCGCTCGTTTTTGTATAAAAAGCGTTTCCTTTTTGCCAGCTGTTGAAACAGAATCGGCAGAAAGCCGCCAAAAATCAGGTAAGTACCCGCGATAACCAGAATCGTGGTAAGCAAAAGCCCGTTAATATCACCTTTTCCCGAAAGATAATAACCATAGGACAAAACGCCGATGCCAAGCACAGCTTTCAGAAACAGGATAAACTGATTGGTTTTCACATATTCCCCGGTTCTTGCTGCGGATATCATCTCTAAGACGCTGCTTCTTACGATATTGACATAGCCCTTCACCACAAAAACTGCATAAACGACGGAATATACCACGACAGTAAGGACAATCGGCTGCCAGTTAAGCCGAAACGATAATTCTACGCTGACCTCGGAAATTTTCAGCAGAATCATCTGGAAAAGCTGGGTCGTAACTATGCCAAGGAAAAGCCCAAGCAACAGAGACACCATCCCCGTCATCACAATTTCCAGCATATAAAGTCTGGCAATCCGCTGATTGGTCAGACCCATAAAAATATAGATTCCGATTTCCTTTTTCCGCTTGGTCAGAAATACATTCATGGCATACCAGATAAAGAAAAACATAAAACATACCAACACCACTGAAATCACCTGGATAATTATATCGATATAGTCTTTATTTCTTTCCCCTAACGCCTGAAAGGTTTCTGCATAGGTCAGATTGGCGAAGTTAAATAGAATCAGCACCGTAAACGCCAAGGACAGAATCATGGATACATAATTCTGAAAACTCTTCTTAAAATTGTGAAATGCCAGCCCGCCGATACTCATGAGAAATCACCTCCCAAAATATCGCCCATAGAAGCCTGTGTCTCAATGATACGGTCGTAAAATTCCTTTCTATCATTGCCCCTGCTTAACCTACAGCGCATGACGCCGTCGCTTAAAATATAGACGTCTTTCGCATAAGATGCACTGAATGCATCGTGCGTTACCATCAGAATCGCCGCCTGCCCTCTCTCATTCACCGCCCTAAAGCATTCCAGCAAATCCCTTCCCGACTTGGAATCCAGCGCGCCTGTCGGTTCATCAGCAAACAGAATCGCCGGCTCCGTAATCAATGCACGGCAGACCGCCCCTCTCTGCTTCTGTCCGCCGGACAACTGATAGGGATATTTGTCCAAATGTTCCATCAGACCAAACATTTTCGCAAATTCCTTGGTCTTTTCCATGCAGACCTTCCCGGACACCCCGTTTAAAGACAGCGGCAGCGCGATATTGTCCTGCAGTGTCATCGTATCCAACAGATTATAATCCTGAAAGACAAAACCAATCTTATCCCTGCGCATTTTGGACAATTCCTGATTGGATATTTTCGTGATATCTTTCCCATCTAACAGGACAAATCCCTGCGTCGGCTTATCGATGGATGATAAAATATTTAACAGGGTCGTCTTTCCCGAACCACTAGGACCCATGATGGCAATAAAATCATCCGCATAAACGGTTAAATCAATCCCTTTTAACACCTTGGTACGAAAGCCTTTCGTTCCGTAATCTTTCGTCATGTTTCTAATTTCTACTATTTTTTTCGCATTCATTTTGTAATTCCTCCTTACAACTCCATTCTACAAAACCAAATGACAGGAGTCCTTACATTTTCCTTACAAAACAACGCCAAATCTTACATTTTTGTCAGAAAGCGGATTGCTACTTACAGAAATAGTCCCGGTTGTCCTGGAAGGTCAGGATAAACCTTGTTCCCTTTCCATATTCGCTTTCTACTGCGATAGCATGTCCTAACCGCCCTAAAATAACAGACACCAGATAAAGCCCCATGCCTGTAGACTTGTACTGTCCGTCATGATAACTGCTTCCCGTATAACCTTTCTCAAAAATCCGCCGGATATCGCTTTCCAAAATGCCGCATCCATTATCTTCCACATACAGCCGTATGCTTTCTTTTTCCTTCCGGCTATAGATGTGTAACACCGGATTTTCCCCAGCATATTTGACGGCATTATTCATCAACTGGTCCAATACATAAGTCAGCCAGGACGGATCGGTATAAATAGAAATATTTTCAACCTGCACCTGCATTGTGAAATGCCTGCCTATGAGAAAAAACTGATTGTTATGAATCGACTTTTTCACACATGCTAAAAGGCTTGTCTCACGAATCTGCAGATCAAACAGGCTGCTCTGTACCTTCGCGCCAAGAAGCGCGGAGCGCAGCTGCAAATTCATCCGCTCTAGCTGCTCCTGCATGGAACGCTTCAAAGAAGGCTCTTCTATTTTTTCCGCCATCACCAAAGCGGCGGTCAGCGGAAGTTTGATTTCATGACACCACTTGGCAATATAATCCTGCAAGTCACCGTTTGCAGCAAACTGCTCTTGCAGCTCCTGTTCTAATATTGCAGCATCATGCGCCGCAATATCCATGTTTTCCCCATCAAACTCCCGGTAAATAACATATTTCTGCTGTAGCAGTTCTTTCTTTTTACGCGTTCTTTTCCAATACCGCACCACGTCTATTCCCAGAAAAAACAATAACAGAAAGACAATCAAAAAATCCAGATAAAGCAGATAAAACAGGCGCACCTCAGGCAGTAAAAGCAGAAAATAAAGATTATATGCCACCGACGGCAAAAGTATCATCAGAATAACCGCCCAGCGTTTTTTGAAATAACTCATTCGATATAATACCCGTACCCTTTCTTCGTCTTAATGATATCTTCCCCACAGCAGGATGAAAGCTTGCTTCTAAGTCTACTGACTAATGTAGTCAATGTCCCATCCGATACAAATTCATCCATGCCCCATAACACCATCATCAAATCTTCCCTTGCCACAATATCCGGTCTGGATTCCAATAACTTTTCCATAATCCGCTTTTCCGATTTGGTTAACGGTATTTCCTGCCCATGTAAGAAAAGCGAATCCGCCCCCTGCTCAAAATAACAATCCGGACGGATATACGTCCTTTCTTTTACCCGGTACTGATACGTCCGCCTGAGAATTGCCTCTATCTTCGCTTTCAAAACTTCTAGCCGAAAGGGCTTTTCCACATAATCATCGCCGCCCTGCACAATCCCCATAATCTTATCGTTATCGTCATTTCTGCTGCTAATATAAATCACCGGCACCTGCGAAATCTCACGGATTTTCCTGCACCAATAAAACCCATCATAAAAAGGAAGATTCACATCCATCAGCACCAGATGGGGACAGTGCTTCTGGAATGCAGACAAAACGTCGTCAAACTCCCGCACCGCCATCGTGGCGTATCCCCACTTATTTAAGAAAAGAGCAATCTGTTCAACCAATATCTCATCATCTTCCACAAGCATAATCTTCATCTGCATATCCATGTTTTATTCCGCCGTCCTTTGCCTTATTTTACCTACGGAAATCAATTTTCAGTCAGCATATAAATATTGAGACGGCAGGGCAGATAGAAATCCCTCGAAGGCACGCTCTCGCTCCGTGAAAAACGCAGCGGTACTAAGCTCAAAAGCCGCGTTGCGCCTTTTTCACTAAGTGCCGGCGTTTTTCAAGGACCTTCGTGGGATTTCTATCTGTCCTGCCGGTTCAATGTGAAAGAGCTGACTGAAAATTGATTTCCGTGTATTTTACCACTTTCTAGAAAATTCTATCACGGCTGCTTCAAATAGTCTATGGAAATGTGCTACTAAATATCAGTTGCTAAATGATAGAAACAAGAACCTGTACGCCGTGAAAATCACAGTGGGATTTTAAAAAATATTGACACGCAAAAACGGACTTTGCACATAGTATATACTATAAAAAATTAGGAGGTAAAACATGCCTTTCGACAACTTCCCCAATATCGCCATGCCGGACGCACAGGCAATCATCCGCGGGAATCAGCTGCACCCTGACTTATACGGCATCGTATTCTTCTGCCAGATGTCCTGCGGGGTTTTTATCAATGCACAATTTCATGGATTACCCATTTTACAGGAGCCAAACGCTAACCCCTTTCTAGGATTTCATATTCACGAAAACGGAAACTGCTCCCAAAACGAAGACTATGATTTTCACCTTACCGGAAACCACTATAACCCGGACGATCTGCCCCATCCCCGCCACCGCGGCGATCTGCCGCCGATTATAAACTGTAACGGCTACGCATGGCAGTCCTTTCTTACAGAAACCTTTACCCTCCCGGAAATCATCGGACGAAGCGTCGTCATCCACGCACTCCCCGATGATTTCACGACGCAGCCCTCCGGCAGCAGCGGCGCTAAAATCGGCTGCGGCGTTATTCAGCCGAGTCCTTAGTTTTTCCATGCAAAAAGCGGGTAAGACGTTATTTTATTAACGCTTGTCCGCTTTGTTTTTGCTTTGTTTTTGCTTTGTTTTTGCTTTGTTTTTCCTATTTTTTCTATATTTTGCTTGTTTTGCGCTACTTGTTTTGCCCTGCCAATTTCTTTCTACCGCTAGTCTGCCAGTCATTTCTACGTCTGTTTCCTGTTATCCTGCACAAGATACTCCAGCAAAGCCTCACAGCCTTCTAAGATATCCTCATAAGTGACATCGAAATTCCCCGTATACCAAGGGTCTGCAATATCCCGTGGATATCTGCTAAACTCCAGAAGCCTATGTACCTTTCGCTCCGGGTCGCTCCCCAATATCCGCATCATATTCCTGATATTCATCTCGTCCATTCCGATTAAATAATCATATTTCTTATAATCCGCCTTCGTCATCTGCACCGCCCTATGTGGAACAAGCGGAACATTCACCGAACGCAGTTTCGCAACCGTTCCGTAATGCGGACTGTTCCCGATTTCCTCCCGGCTGGTGGCGGCGGAAGCAATCTGGAAGTCTGCTTCTAAACGGTTTTGTTTGATTAGGTGGGTCATAAGGCTTTCTGCCATAGGGGAGCGGCAGATGTTGCCGTGGCAAATAAAAAGTATTTTTATCATTGCTCTAAAACTC
>JAMPFM010000046.1 GCA_023664455.1 Blautia sp. | reverse complement strand
CCGTAGCGAGAGCGTGCCTGCGTTGGATTGTATATTCTGCACAACGGACGGCTACGAACCATAGTTTCGCAATTACCTATGCTATTCCTTCAATTTCCCCAGCGGATTAACAGGTTGTCCCTCTTTCGTCAGCTTAAAATAAACATTCGCGCCCTCCGTGCTGTAATATTTCGTCGGCGCCGCTACATTGCCGATGATATCGCCCGTCGCCACATAGCTTCCCTCGCTCACCGTAATATTATCCAGCTGTCCATAGGTCAGCTCATACTGGTTTCCCAAATCCATGACGACAATATTTCCAAGCTGCTGATCATATGCTACAGAAGTCACCCTTCCATCCGCCGCTGCCGTAATGGTCTCGCCTTCCGATGCTGAAATCACGATGGCAGGATGGTATTTATATTGTTGCAGGGTTGGAAAATAAATGGTTTTATCCATGCTGTAATTCAACAGGATATTACCCACAATCGGCCATACAAGCGCATCTTCATCCGTAAAATCCAGAACGGGCTGCACGGTCGTGGCAATCGCTTCCGTATCTTCCGGTTCCTGCGCCGATGCTTCTTTGGACTCGTCAATCATGCCTTCGTCTTCTTTTTTATCGGATTCTTTTTTATCAGATTCTTTCTGGGACTGCTCTTTTGCTTTGCCAGTCGTTTCCTGATTTCCAGATTCCTTGCTATCGTCTTGTCCCTCGTCAGTTCCCTGGGCGGACTGCCCCGCTGCTTCGTCGGATTTTTCTTCCGATTCTTTCGTTCCGTTTTCTGTACCCGTCTTTTCTTGTCCTATCTTGCCTTGTTCTGTTTTTTCCTGACCTGTCTTTTCCTGTCCAGTTTCCGCATTCTCCACCCTATCGGAGTTTGCCTCCTGGAAACTTGGATCATAATCCAGATCATCCGTTCCTACATCGGCGAAAAGAGCGCTGATATCCGTGTCAGACGCCACGTTTTCCGCACCTTCCAAGGTGCCGCTTTCGATCGCGCTCAAATCTACCACATTACTTTCCTCATTGTCCTGACGGTTGCTTCTGACAACCACGCCCGTGACCGTAAGTGCAGTAAGCACTAACGCTGATGAAGCTAACATAATGATTCGTTCTTTACTCACACCGTTTCTATTTCTTCTCATACTCATACTTTTCACTTTGCCTCCTGAAATTCGTATTGTGGTGTTAGTCTTTCCCGAATCTGACAGATTATTCAATTTTTAGTAATTCTGCCTGAAAAAAGTAATCCTTTAAAATCTCATCAAAGCTTTCCCCCTCCGCTGCCTTATCGTTCGCCCCATACTGACTCATGCCAAAACCGTGACCCACTCCCCTGACCTGGAAAATAACGGAATCCTCCTTCCACTGCGCCCGGAAACTGGCGGACGAAAGTCCAAACAGATTCCGAAAAACCTCCCCGCTGCAAGACTTTTCAGAAAATGACACTTCTGTCACATATTCTGCACTGTCATAAATAAATGTTGGTTCTTTCCACACCTCCCACTCTATTTCCTCTTCCCCAAATAATTCCTTTAATTTCTTACAGTAATCCTTCTTTGATACCATCACCTGACTCTGATAATCCTTGGCTAAAATATCCTGCTTACAGGCAACGCTGATTAAATAGGGATAACTATCCTGCTGCCAGACTTCCGCCGCCGTCCTCGTCTGTCCGTTGCTGACCGGAAAAAAAGCCGCTTTTACAGGCGCTCCCTCATATGCCAGAAAAATACCGTCCGTCTCATACACCGCTTCTTCGTATCGCTCTTCTGCATCTGTCACGGATTCCTGCAGGGTATGATATAAGAGTGCATTATCTTCCAGTATCAGAGGGTCTTCCCCTGATAACAAAAGCGACCAAAGCTCTGTCCTAAGAAGAACCGCCTGCGCTTTTAACGCTTCTATCTCATACGCCTCTCCTTCCCCGCTTTCGGGAAGCACGATTTCCAGCTTGCGAATCAGATATTCCTGCATGGACATTTCCCTGCTCCCCCAATCCGCCGCTATCCGCACCCGATAGCGCATATCCGCCAGGTTCTCTTCTTCTTTCTCATGGGAAAAGACAGATTCCGTTTCTTCCCCGATATGCCCCCATAGACAGGCTATGACATAAGGCAGTAAAAAAACAAACAAAAGGGCGGTTCCGGCAATCCGCAGCGGACTGTCTGCATACTCCCTTCTGTTTGCTTTTTTTCGGACGATTCTAAATAAATTCATAGGACACCTCTTTTCATTGTATGTAGAGGTGACACGAAGAATACCTGCTCTTACGGCATTCTTTCACTAGCGCGCCAGATCCAGATGCTGTACGGTTCCGACGCCGCCGTTCTCATATAAGAAAATACCAGTATTCCTAATCACACCGTTGTTCTGATTATCTTCCATAGAATTGAGGGCAAACTCTGTTCGCGCATTCTGCAGACAAATCGCTCCTACGCCCGCTTCCGCCAGACGATACAGCTTATCGTTTCCTTCCTCATCCTTCGACCAGATTAACAGCTTGTGGAAGACCTCGTCGTCTTCATCTATCCAGCCGTTTCCGTCTGTGTCATATTGCGCCAAATCGGAAAAGCCATTGCCGGATTTCGTTCCAAACAGCTCGCTTCCATCATTAATAACACCGTCTTCATTCAAATCCAAGGCGAGAAAGCCGCTGCCTGCCTGCAAAGAAGAAATTTCCTCTTCCTCACCGTCGCAGTCCAAATCAAAATAGAATTTCTGATCCGAAAGCTCCGCAATATTGCCATCCAGATTAATCACCAGCGGATCCGTATAGTTGATTGTCCCAAGCTCATACTTTTCCTCATAATATTCGGTGAAACTCCTGCTCATCTCCAGCTCCAGCCCGAAACTGATTTCCCTGCCATCCGCCGTCTTCACGACGCCTGTGGTAGAAAAAGACGTGGTTTCCGACTCGCTATGATAGTACAGATTCTCAATACCATAACTTGACTGATTCCCCGATTGGGCTAAAGAGGAACTACTACTTTCATTCCCACCCAACATCTCATCCAGCTCTTTCTTGTGATCCCTGCCAAACAGCAGATACACCAGAAAATTCATACAATGCCGTCGGATATTTTCTCTGGCATCCCCATTCTGTGTACTCATCGTAATCCTGCCGGTATTCGACAGGTTCTGAAAATGAAGCGATACATCTTGCAGAGTAGTTTGCGCATTCCTACTCTTATTGGTATCTTCTGCCTCTCTTTCCATTCCCCAAAAGTTTCCAAGAAATCCGTTTCTCTTTCCATTCATCAAACTTTTGGTGCTGCCCTTATAAAAACGGGCGCCTCTTACTGTCTCAGAAGAATATCTTCTGGCGGATTCCATTCCTATCATACTGGAACTAACTCGCAATCATACCTCCTTCTTTGCCCTTCCACCATCGTTTCGTCGTCAAACTTCCGCTCCGCAGAATTTTCCCACAAAAAAATGATACTTTCAAGGAAATTCCTTTTTCCATAAAAATACCATCCGTGGTCAGGCGATATAAAATTCAAGGAATGACCGTCTGGCCAAGAACAGCCATCCCTTGTAATTTATATATCGGACATTTTTCTTTTTTCTTTAATTTTTTTCCAGATGATTCCTTCCTGCCGGGATAATTTTCCGCTGCGGAATCTATCCGTCAACCCTGTTATAATTAATCAGACAGCCTTTCAGGATAATCTGGCGCTCCTCGTCCGTCAGCTCCCCAAGCGTCAACGAAAACTCCTGCAAAACGCCTTGTTCTACCAACACGGTATACGCCGGAATCGTATCCCATTTTTCCTCCACTGCCTTTCTGATATCCGGAATAAATAAATAATCCAGGTTATGGAACGGAAGCTCTCCCTCTGCAATGATAAACGGAAGCATTCCCCAGTTAATCAGATTGGAACGATATCTCTTCGTCGCATATTCATTGGCGATATTCGCCCAGCCGCCCAGCACCTTCTGGCAGCTCGCCGCCTGTTCTCTGGCGGAACCGTCCCCCGGTTTTACTGCAAAAATCGTAGAGCCAAAACCGGTATTCTCATGAGATGCGTCCGTAAAGGTTTTCTTCACCACATTCATAACCGGCTTCACGTCCGGGTGTGCCTGACAAGGATGCTCGCCCGCCATTCTCGCCTTTTCCGCCTTCTGGATATCCTTGGCGCGTCCCACATATTCGGGATCCTTTCTGGATAAGGTAAACTCCGCAAGCCCTAGCGGATTAGAACGATAGGAAGAAGTTTCTCCCGACGGAATCAACTCATCCGTAGTCGTCACCGGGTCATGAATTTCCGAAACAACGCGTAATACCAGATTCTCTGGCAGCGCACCCATCGCGGGCCAGTCCTTGATATTGGGACCAAACTGAATTTCTACACTCTCATCCGCCACTCCATGAGAATCAAACACACGGTTGGCATAAATATTCGCATCGAAATGATATTGATATTTTCCGATTTCCCCATCAAATTCCGTAGCCGCAGTCAGTACACCCCGATTGGCAGCGGTAGCCGCAATCGAACGCGCGTCCATCAGCGCAACGGAAGAAATCTGACCGCTCTGTAACTTAGAACCTTCCCTGTTGGGGAAGTTTCTGGTAGAATGACGGATACTGAACGCATTGTTCGCCGGCGTATCACCCGCCCCGAAACAAGGTCCGCAGAACGCCGTCTTCAACACTGCGCCGGTTTCCAGAATCGCTGCCGCACAGCCGTTTTTAATCAGCTCCATATAGACAGGCATGGAAGCCGGATAGACACTGAACGTAAAGCCGTCCGAACCGATAGAAGCGCCCTTCAAGATATCCGCCGCCGCGCAGATATTCTCAAAACCGCCGCCCGCGCAGCCTGCGATAATCCCCTGGTCTACCATGAATTTGCCGTCTACCACTTTATCCTGCAAAGAATAAGGCACCGCGCCGTCTAAGCTGACTTTCGCTTTTTCCTCCACGTCATGAAGAATATCTTTCAGATTCGCATTCAGCTCCTCTATCGTATAAGTATTGCTGGGATGGAACGGCATCGCAATCATCGGTCTGACTGCCGATAAATCCACCTCAATGATACCATCATAATAAACCGCCTCGCCCGGATTTAATTCCCGGTACTCCGCTTTTCTTCCATGAATCTCATAAAACTCCTGAATCTGTTCGTCCGTCTTCCAAATCGAAGAAAGGCAGGTCGTTTCAGTTGTCATTACGTCTATTCCTATGCGGAAATCCGCACTCAGATTCTGCACGCCGGGTCCTACAAATTCCATCACCTTATTTTTCACATAACCATTGGCAAATACCGCGCCGATAATCGCCAGCGCCACGTCCTGCGGACCCACGCCCTTCACGGGCGCGCCTTTTAAGTAGACGCCCACTACACCCGGCATATTGATATCATATGTCTGGGAAAGAAGCTGTTTTACAAGCTCCGGTCCGCCCTCGCCCATCGCCATCGTTCCTAATGCACCATAGCGGGTATGGGAATCCGAACCCAGAATCATCTTGCCGCCGCCAGCAAGCATTTCCCTCGCAAACTGATGAATGACCGCCTGATGCGGAGGGACATAAACGCCGCCGTAACGTTTCGCGCAAGTCAGCCCAAACATATGATCATCTTCATTAATCGTACCGCCTACCGCACATAAAGAATTATGGCAGTTCGTCAAAACATAAGGAATCGGGAATTTCGTCAGCCCCGAAGCCCTCGCCGTCTGGATAATCCCGACAAAAGTGATATCGTGGGAAGTCAGTTTATCAAACTTGATTTTCAGCTTATCCATATTTCCGGATGTATTATGTTCCTTCAAAATACCGTAAGCAATCGTATTTTGGGCCGCTTCTTCCCTGGAAATCCCTTTCCCAAGCCTGTCCTTTATCTTTGCCGCCGCATCGGCTCCCTCCGCTATCAGTTCCGTACCGTTTAGCAGATATGCGCCGCCATCCCATAATGTTATCATGTAGAATCCTCCTATTTGTGAAATATTTTTAAACGTCCCATCAGAAAATTACTCTTGGTGGACATTTTTAATGCCAAACTGTTTTTAGATACTCCTCAATCCATTCCATGAAAATTTCCGCTCTTTTTATCTGCGCATCTGCTTCATCTTGTGAAGCTACAAAGAAATCCAAATAATCAGCGCTTTCTCTTTTTTCTGAAGCCATTCTAATAATTTTTGATGCTTCTTTTGGGAAAATACCTGTTTTGACATAATTTTGGTTGAAATACGCAATTACGCCACTATGTTTACTACTATCAAATCCATCTAACGCATTTACTGCTCGCACTCCATGAAAAATAGCATAATATGCGCGATTCAAAGCATTCTTGTATCGCTTAGCTTCATACATAATCTTTGCATCTTCCAACGCTTCATGACTACAATCAAGACGATACTTAGATAAATCCTCTACGCTGCGCTCCATAACATTATCCCATCCTTTTTCATGTTCTGATAAAATGGAAGCACATGTTCCCATTCTTTAAAGTTATCATAGTCAATCAACAAAACTGACAAAACCTTATTGTATTCCAATTCAAGGTCAACTGTAAAATTAATCATTCTATCGTGCATCTCTTCTGTATATTTCCGGACTATCAAAGCAATATCCACATCCGACTCTTCCGTTTGGGTTCCCCTTGCAACAGAACCATATAAAATAATCTGCTCTAATATATTTCCAAAAATATCCTGGAAGCCCGGAATTATTTTCTTAATGATATCCTGCAAATCACTCATAACGCAAACCTCCTACTTATATAGAGTTATTTTATTCTATTGCATGAATAATTACAACATCGCAGATATTTTTACTATGTTGCCAACTATCCTTCCACATACCCCTCATAATACCGATAATCCTCCACCCTGCAGTTCATCCTCAGCCAGACCCCGTCCTCCCGGTACTGCGTCTCATAAACTACCGCATGTTCATTCAGATAAGAGACCGCCTTTCCGTCCGTATAAGGTATCAGCATGGTGCATTCCCTATAGCCCGCCGATAATTTCTTTTCAATCAGGCATAACAACTCTTCCATACCGATTTTTTCCCTGGCGGACAGATAAATGCTATCCTGTGTTACCACCGGAATTTTATGCGGCATGTTTTCTTCTGCCATCCTGCTAAACGCTCCAGGGATATCCGGGATATCGTCCACAGATACTTTATCTGCTTTATTATAAACATATATTATCGGTACATCGTTTATTTTCAATTCCTTTAATGTCTGCTCTGTCACCGCTATCTGCTCCTTATAATGCTCGTCGCTGTAATCCACTATCAGCAGCAGCATATCCGCCTCTTTTGCCTCTTCCAGCGTAGAATGGAATGCGTCTATCAGGTGATGGGGCAGTTTATGGATAAAGCCTACCGTATCCGATAACAGGAACGCATGATGATTATCCGGCTCAATTCTGCGCACTGTTGTATCCAGCGTGGCAAAAAGCATGTCTTTTTCCATTACTTTTTTCTCTTCCGCCCCTGCCTCTTCTGCACCATATAAGTCTAACATCGCATTCATCAAAGTGGACTTCCCCGCATTCGTATAGCCAACTAAGGCTATCCGGGGCATCCCGGAAGCCGCACGTTGTTTCCGCTGGGTTTTCCTCTGGTTGGTGACTTCTTTTAATTCCCTGCGATACTCCGCCAGACGGTGTTCCAGCACCCTCCTGTCCAGTTCCAGTTTTTTCTCACCAGCTCCCTTATTGCTCAGGGAACCGCTGCCGCCGCCCTGACGGCTAAGCGCCGCATGAAGCCCTACCAGCCGAGGCAGCATATACTGAAGCCTTGCCACTTCTACCTGAAGCTTCGCTTCCCTCGACCGGGCGCGCCTCGCAAAAATATCCAGAATCAGCGTACTTCTGTCCAGAATCGGTTTCCCGATTTTATCCTGTAGATTCCGCAGCTGCATCGGCGAGAGGGAATTGTCAAAAATAACTACCTCTGCATCCAGACTTTCCGCAGCTTCCTTTACTTCTTCCACTTTGCCCGTCCCGATATAAAACGCCTTATGCACTTGTTCCAGATTCTGCTCTATCACGCCCACGACTTCCATATCGCACGCCTGTGCCAAAGCTTCCAGTTCGTTTAAAGAAAGCTTATAATCTTCACCGTCGTTTAAATTTGCGCCAATAAGCAATGCTTTTTCCATAGACTGAACCCTCCAGTTCTATTAAAACATATAATAGGAAAAGGTGCAAAGCCTTTATCATTCCATAAAGACTTTACACCTCACGCTGCGCAAATGATATAGCTGCAATTACTCTTTGACTCTGTCCAATTCTGTCATATTAATACCGGAAGCAGAAAGAATAACTTTCAACTCTACATATCTTTCTTTCATTGCACTATATGCATCGGAATCTTTTTCAGATAATAACATATAGCGCTGTACCCTTGAAAATTCTTCAACTGATAATTTCAACATTTCACCTTCAGTCATATATCCACCTGCTTTCTATATTGTGGTTTGCATTTTTACAATATCAGTATATCATGAATCTACGACTCATGATATACATTCGCCGCTCGCCGAACATGCAAGCATGCTCTTCTCGCTAACACTCATTATATCATAACTGAGGTGCAAAATCTACTTCAACGCATTCTTCGTCAGAACCACCTTATCCAGTTTCCAGATATCGTCTACATACTCCTGGATGGTTCTGTCGGATGTAAACTTGCCGGCGCACGCCACGTTTAGGATAGCGCTCTTTGCCCATCCCTTTTCATCTTTATACGCCGCTTCCACTTTCTTCTGCGCTTCCGCATAGGGCTTGAAGTCTTTTAAGATAAAGTAGGTATCAGCCTTGGAAGTGCTCTGCGTATTTAGTAAGGAATTGTATAACGTTCTGAACAGTTCCGGGTCGTTGGGTGAGTAGGTGCCGTTAATCAACTGCATCAGGACTTTTCTGATGTCCGGGTCGTTGTTGAAAATATCCATCGGGCTGTAGCCGCCGTAATTTTCATACTTGATGACTTCATCGGAGCTTAAACCGAAAATGAAGGCATTCTCTTCCCCGACTTCTTCCACGATTTCTACGTTGGCGCCGTCCATCGTACCGATTGTTAACGCACCGTTAAGCATGAATTTCATATTGCCGGTGCCGGACGCTTCTTTACTTGCCGTGGAAATCTGCTCGGATACGTCCGCCGCCGCAAAAATCATTTCCGCATTGGATACCCGGTAGTTTTCGATAAATACAACTTTAATCTTTCCATTGATGCTGGCGTCATTATTGATAACGTCTGCAACGGAGTTGATTAATTTAATGGTAAGTTTCGCGTTCCGGTAACCTGCTGCTGCTTTTGCGCCAAAAATAAAGGTTCTTGGATAGAAATCCATATCCGGGTGTTCTTTTAACTCATTGTATAAATACATGACATGCAGGATATTCATCAACTGGCGTTTGTACTCATGCAGTCTCTTGACCTGTACGTCAAAAATGGAGCGGGGGTCTACCTCGATACCATTGTGCTCTCTGATGTAATTTGCAAGGCGCACTTTATTCTGGTACTTGATATTCATAAATTCCTGCTGTGCTTTTTCATCATCCGCATAGATTTTCAATTTACTGATTCTTGGCAAATCCGTAATCCAGTCGCTGCCCACATGCGCCGTTACCCAGTCTGCAAGGAGCGGATTTCCGTGCAATAAGAAACGTCTCTGCGTAATGCCGTTTGTCTTATTATTGAATTTTTCAGGCATCATCTCATAGAAGTCTTTTAATTCCTGATTCTTCAAAATTTCCGTATGCAGTCTGGCAACGCCGTTGACAGAATAACCCGCTGCAATAGCAAGATGCGCCATTTTTACCTGTCCATCGTAAATAATCGCCATTTTGCGAATCTTTTCCTGATTGCCCGGATAGAGCTGTTCAATCCGCATAATAAATCTGCGGTTGATTTCTTCTACAATCTGGTACACACGGGGAAGCAGTCTGGAAAATAATTCAATGGGCCATTTCTCTAAGGCTTCCGCCATAATGGTATGGTTGGTATAAGCGCAGGTCTTCGTCGTGACTTCCCATGCTTCATCCCAGGTCAGATAGTAATCGTCCATCAGGATACGCATCAGTTCCGCGATTGCCACGGTCGGATGGGTATCGTTCAACTGGAACGTCACTTTCTCATGGAATTTTCTGATATCGTCATGCTTGCGCATATACTTTTCCACCGCTTCCTGTACGGACGCGGAAATGAAGAAATACTGCTGTTTTAAGCGAAGCTCTTTGCCGGCATAGTGATTGTCGTTAGGATAAAGCACTTCGACGATATTTCTTGCCAGATTTTCCTGTTCTACCGCTTTCTGATAATCTCCTTTGTCAAAAGAATCCAGATGGAAACATTCTACCGGTTCCGCATCCCAGATACGAAGGGTGTTTACAATGCCGTTTCCATAGCCAACAATCGGAATATCGTAAGGAATTGCACGGACAGACTGATAACCTTCCTGTTTGAAATTGCTTCTGCCGTTTTCATCCACATAGACGTTTACATAGCCGCCGAATTTGACTTCTTTGGCGTATTCCGGTCTGCGCAGCTCGAAGGGGTTGCCGTCCTTTAGCCAGTTATCCGGCGCTTCCACCTGATAACCGTCCCGGATTTCCTGTTTAAACATGCCGTAACGGTAACGGATACCGCAGCCATACGCCGCATAGCCTAAAGTTGCCAGGGAATCTAAGAAACATGCTGCCAGTCTTCCTAAGCCGCCGTTTCCTAAAGCTGCATCCGGCTCCTGGTCTTCTACCACATTTAAGTCGATGCCCAGCTCCGCCAACGCCTTTTTGAAAACGTCGTATGCCTGTAAGTTAATCAGGTTATTGCCAAGCGCGCGCCCCATCAGAAATTCCATTGACAGATAATAAACCATCTTCGGATCTTGCTTATCGTATTCTTTCTGGGTCGCCAGCCATTGGTCTACAATCGCATCTTTTATCGCATAGGACACCGCCTGAAAAATCTGTTGATCCGTCGCTTCTTCCAACGTTTTCCGATAGAGCGTCTTTACATTATAAAGCACACTTCTTTTAAACAGTTCCGTGTCAAATGTTGCTGTTTTCTTTTGCATTCATATTCCTCCTCATGACATCTACATTTCTAGCGAAAGAATTGTTCCAAGCCAGGCTTTTCTTCCAACTGCTGCCTTGTCAATTCTATTTTAGCGGCAATCATCCGCCTAAATTATTATATTACTCTTACCCACGCTTTTCAACCCCGATAATCACCTTTTCCCCATTAACATTCCACTCTTTTGTTATCGGAAGCTGCTCGTTTTCCACAATTTCCTCGGCAAGAACTTTATCCGCAATAAGGGTTTGGTTTTTGCGCACGATTTCTGCCAATTTGGCATTTTCGCAGACAGATACTTTGATATGGTCCATGACCTCAAAGTCCGCGTCCTTACGCATCGTCTGGATTTTGCTGATGACTTCGTATACGAAACCTTCTTCTATCAATTCTTCCGTCAGGTTCGTATCCAGCACTACGGTTATATTGTTATCCGCCTCGGACACATAGCCTTCCTTCTGCGCCATTTCGATAAGCAAATCATCTTTTTCCAGCGCGATTTTCACACCGTCCACGTCGAATTTCAGTACGCCTTTTTCATTCAACTCATCCATCGCCTGATTGCCGTCCACGCCGCCTAGATATTTCTGGATACCGCCCAGTTGTTTGCCGTATTTCGGTCCAACGGTACGCAACTGCGGTTTGAACCGATAGCTTGTAAATGCCCTGACATCCTCCGTAAACTGGATTTCTTTCACATTCAGCTCGTCTTTGATAATTTCCTGATAAAAATCGCTCAGCGCATTTTCCGCTTTTACAAACATCATTCCGATAGGCTGGCGGTTCTTGATTTTCGCCTCGTTACGCGCCGCGCGTCCCATAACGACAATGTTCAAAACCTCTTCCATATCCGCTTCCAACTGCGTATCAATCATGCTCTCGTTGGCCACAGGAAAATCGCATAAATGAATGCTTTCCGGCGCGTCTTTATCAATGCTTTTTACCAGATTCAGATAAATTTCTTCCGCCATAAATGGAATCATGGGCGCGGCGCATTTGCTGATTGTGACAAGCGCGGTATAAAGCGTCATGTATGCATTGATTTTATCCTGCTCCATCCCTTTTGCCCAGAACCGCTCGCGGCTCCTTCTGACATACCAGTTGCTCATCTCATCCACGAAATTATCCAGTACGCGCGCAGCTTCCGGAATCTTATATTCGTCGAGATTGCTGTCCACGCCTTTAATCGCCGTATTCAGTTTGGATAGCAGCCACTTATCCATAACCGGAAGTTTCTCGTAATCCAGCGTATATTTCGTCGCGTCGAAATCGTCAATATTGGCATATAGTACGAAAAAGGCATAGGTATTCCATAAGGTTCCGAGGAATTTGCGCTGCCCTTCCTGCACCGCCTTGCCATGAAAACGATTGGGCAGCCAGGGCGCGGAATTAATGAAGAAATACCAGCGGATTGCGTCTGCACCGTAGGTTTCCAACGCCTCGAAGGGGTCTACGGCATTGCCTTTGGACTTGGACATTTTCTGTCCATTCTCATCCTGTACATGCCCTAAGACGATAACATTTTCAAAAGGCGCCCTGTCAAACAGCAGCGTTGATTCCGCCATCAGCGAGTAGAACCAGCCGCGGGTCTGATCCACTGCCTCTGAAATAAATTGCGCCGGAAACTGCTGTTCAAACAATTCCTTATTTTCAAAAGGATAATGATGCTGTGCAAACGGCATAGCGCCAGAATCGAACCAGCAATCAATCACTTCCGGGACACGTTTCATCGTCTTCCCACAGTCCGGACAGGTTATCGTAATTTCATCAATATATGGGCGGTGCAATTCCACCGTCTGCGCGACCAGATTGCCGCTTTTCTTTTCCAACTCTTCACGGGAACCGATGGCTTCCATATAACCGCAGCCTTCGCACTCCCACACATTTAATGGCGTTCCCCAGTAACGGTTGCGGGAAATGCCCCAATCCTGAATATTCTCAAGCCAGTTTCCGAAACGTCCTTCCCCGATGGACGTGGGAATCCAGTTGACCGTTTTATTATTGCGCACCAGTTCATCCCGGACGGCTGTCATTTTGATAAACCAGGATTCTCTCGCATAGTAAATCAACGGCGTATCACACCGCCAGCAGAAAGGATAATCATGCTCAAATTTCGGCGCGTCAAATAATTTTCCTTCCTTATCTAAATCCTTTAAAATTTCCGGGTCGGCTTTCTTGACAAAAAGTCCCGCATAAGCCGTCTCCTGGGTCATTTCACCTTTTCCATTGACAAACTGCACGAAAGGCAAATCATATTTGCGTCCCACCTGGGCGTCGTCTTCACCGAATGCCGGGGCAATATGGACGATACCCGTACCGTCTGTCATTGTGACATAAGTGTCACAAGTTACATAGTGCCCTTTCTTATGCTGTTTTGCCGCTGCTTCCCCTGCGCAGGCAAATAGAGGTTCATATTCTTTGTATTCCAAATCCGTGCCGACATAAGTTTCCAAGATTTCATAGGCGGGTTTTCCATCTTCCGCAAGCTTTCCAAGCACTGTGTCTAAAAGCGCCTCGGCCATATAATAGGTGAAGCCGTCCGCCGCTTTTACTTTCACATAAGCCTCATCCGGATTCACGCAGAGCGCCACGTTAGAAGGCAGCGTCCAGGGCGTCGTCGTCCAGGCAAGGAAATAGGCGTCCTCACCAACCACTTTAAAACGAACGACTGCGGAACGTTCCTTGACCGCCTTATATCCCTGTGCCACTTCATGGGAAGAAAGCGGCGTCTCGCAGCGGGGGCAGTAAGGCACGATTTTAAAGCCTTTATATAAAAGCCCTTTATCCCAGATTTGTTTGAGCGCCCACCATTCAGACTCGATAAAATCATCATGATAGGTAACATATGGATCGTCCATATCCGCCCAGAAACCTACCGTACCGGAGAAATCCTCCCACATTCCTTTATATTTCCATACAGATTCCTTGCATTTGCTGATAAACGGATCCAGACCATACTCTTCAATCTGCTCTTTGCCGTCCAGCCCCAGCAGTTTTTCCACCTCCAGCTCTACCGGAAGCCCGTGGGTATCCCAGCCCGCCTTACGCGGAACCATATAACCTTTCATCGTCCGATATCTCGGAATCATATCTTTGATGACACGCGTCAGCACATGTCCGATATGCGGCTTCCCGTTTGCCGTCGGCGGTCCGTCATAAAAAGTATACGTTTCTCCACCTTTCCGGGAATCCATGCTTTTTTGGAAAATATCATGCTCTTTCCAAAATTGACAAACTTCTTTCTCTCTGTCTACAAAATTTAAGCTGTTATCAACTTTCTGATACATCATGTTCTCCTTTCTTGTTAATAAGAAAATCGCTCCGCAATTAAAAAAACCTCATCCCGTAAAAGGACGAGGCTTTCCATGCTCGTTTACCACCTGTTACAGCGTACGAATTATCTATCATTCATACGGTTTCCAAATAACGGCGGATACACCGTCAGATTCTACTGCTCTTCGTTCTGGCAATCTGCTTTTCCTTAGAGGTTCGGTCTGAAACTCAGAAGGGATTTTCCCCGATTTCCTACTCATACCGGTCTTACACCGCCACCGGCTCGCTGCGACTTTTAAAAATCGGCTACTGTCTTCTTCAACGTCTTTGCTTTTTCTAAACTTATTTTCTGAGCTTATTATAGTATTACGAAATTGCTGTTGTCAAGATGATTCGTCAGCCTTTTTCTTCTTCCGCCACTTCCTTCTGCCCAGAGGCTGCGCAGGCGGCCGCGGCCGCCATAATCGCAAAACCTGCTACCCAGAGGGTATTCAAATCAGCAAACCGGATTCCGTGCCAGCCGGTGGTGAGGAGGAACCAGCCCGCACGGATCACAGCCGCTGTCGATGAAAGCGCTTTCCATTTTAAATAAAATATATCAAATATATTTACAATAACAAGCGCTTCGGCATACTTTGCACTTTTTAGGGTATGGATTGCAGTTTTTATATTAGCGAAAAGAGCCTTTCATCTACCCTTTCACAGCCCCCGTCATTCCCTGCACGAAACTCTTCTGCAAGGCAAAGAATACGATAATCGTCGGCAGTGTGGATATGAGTACCGCCAGCATCAACTCGCCGTAATCCGTGTAATGTCCCGACGTCATATTGGATATCAGCATCGGAAACGTCTGGGTCCTGTCATTGGACATAATTAACTTCGCCCACATGAAATTATTCCACGCGTTCATAAAAGTAATCGTCATGCCCGCCGCATACGTCGGACGCATGGTCGGCACATACATCTTGAAGAAAATCCCCAGCTCGCTTTCCCCATCGATGCGCGCCGCCTCAATAATTTCCATCGGGAATGCCCTGCTGTTCTGCCTGAAAAGCATAATCAGAAATACCGCCGATACAGACGGCAGGATAAATCCGAGCGTCGTGTCCAGAAGATGCATCTTGGAATACATGCGATAAAGCGGAATCATGGTTGCCGTAAAGGGAATCATCATCGTTAACATCAACACCTTGAAAAGCGAATCTTTTCCCCGGTCATGGTACACCTCAAATCCGTATCCCGCAATCGACGATACCACCAATGACGCCAATGTCGTCACCACCGAATATTTGACGGAATTGATTAACGCCGGCGCTATGTTATAAGTCGTGACAAGCGTCTTCCAGTTCTCCGCCAGATACGTTCCGGGAACGAGCGTTCCTTTCAACACGTCCACACTCTTATTGGTCGCCGCAATGATTACCCAGAAGAGCGGAAATACGCAAATCAGGGAAATCAGTGACAACAGGATATTTTTAGGCAGTCTTTTTAAAAGTTTTACTGTTTTCCTATTCACGCGCATCACCTGCTTTCATTTGTATAAAGGTCATAACCGCTACAAAAATCAGAATCATCATGGACATTGCACAGGAATAACCGAAGTTCGGCACATTGACAAAGGAAGTATTATAAATATAATGCGCCAGCGCCATCGTGGAAGTTCCCGGTCCGCCGCCTGTTAAGTTGACCGACTCATCATAGACCTGCAACGCGCTGTTTAAGCACATAACAGTGGTAAACACTACCATTGGTTTCAGCAGCGGCAAAGTAATCTTGCGAAAACACTGGAACGAGGTCGCCCCATCGATACGCGCCGCCTCATAGAGTGAATCGTCGATATTTTGCAGACCCGCCAGAAAGAAAATCATCTGATACCCCACCCAGCGCCAAATCCGCATGATAATCAGAATCACTTTGGCGCTGTCTGGATGCCCCAGAAAGTTAAAACTTGTCTGAATGATACCAAACTTCAACAGAATCGAATTGACAAAACCATCCATCGCAAAAAGCGAGCGAAAGATAATCGCTGATGCAACCAGCGAAACCGCCGCCGGCAGGAAAATGCATGTCCGGTAGATTCCCTTGAGTTTCAGCTGCGGATCATTGAGCAGCACCGCAAGCACAATTCCCAAAATAATCATGACCGGCACCGTCACTATCATATACAGCAAAGTCGTCTTCACCGTCTGAAGAAAATTCGGGTCACGGAACATTCTGACATAGTTGCTGAATCCCGTAAATTCCATCGCGCTCCCCCGCCCGGTCTGCAGTGAGAGGAAAAAAGCCTGAATCAACGGTACAAAATTCAATACAATTAAGAGAATGACGGCTGGGGTGAGAAATGCCCAGCCCGTCAGGTTCTGTCTTTGTTTTACACTTAATTTATTCATAGGATACCCCCATATGATACCTCTATTGTTCCATCTCAAATCTCAATGTTTCCTCAGCCGCCTGTAATTCCGTGTCAATATCGCCGCTAGAATAAATAACATTTGTTATTGCATTGACCACATCGTTTCGTGCATTCTGGAAATAAACGCCTACATAACATTCCGGGACAGACGCCGAATACTTGGTGATAATGGAAAATACCGGCTGATTGTTGTAAAATGCAACGGGTTCTGCATACTTCTCGCTATCCGCCGCGGGCAGCCATGTGGATATTGCGCCTGTAGCAAGAATCTCATCATACAACTGCGTACTGCCGCCGAAAGTCGTTTTAAAGAAATCCACTGCAAGCTCAGGATTTGCGCACTTAGACGTAATTGCCCAGCTTGAACCGCCCTGACTGGAATAATTGGTCGCCGATGCGATACCGTCCAATTTCGGAAGATTCGTAATTTCCCAGAGTCCGCTCTGATCCTCCGCCGCCTGTATGGACGCCATAATCCAGCAGCCGTTCATCGCGCCCGCGATTCTTCCAGTATTCATGCCGCCGATATAAGTATCCCAGCCTGTTTCTTCCGTGTATACGCCGCTCTTTACCATCTCCGCATACGTCTCTACCACTGCCCGGACAATTTCATTCGATGCAATATCCGGCTCTCCATTTTCATTGAAGAAGGAGCCGCCTGCAGACTGTAACATCACCGTAATCTGGTTATAGGAACTCAAACCGTTTAAGAGCGGACACCCTGTCTTGTCCAGCACGACTTTTGCCTTTTCAATCCACTCGCTCCATGTAACGTCCGTGAAGTCGTCGATGGTATAGCCCGCCTGCTCCAGGATATCCGTCCGGTAACATGCAATCGCCGTACCGCTGTCAAAAGGGATTCCATAATGTTTACCATCCACCGCAGAAAAGCCGACTTTACCCGGTGAAAACTCATCATAATTGAAACCATAATCCGTCAAGTCCAGAAAAACATCTGGATAGCTTGTTACATTTACCTGAAACGTCCCATCATCAAACAGCAGAATATCCGGCAGTACGCCGTATTCCCCGGACGTCGTCGCCGTCGCCATCTTGGTGGAAATATCTTCCGCGTTGGTCTCTATGATATCCAGTTTAAAATCGGGATGGTCTTCCTGATAAATGGATTCTGCAATCCTAAGGGCGTTGATGTTGTAAGCCGGATCCCAGCACCACACCGATAAGGTCTCGCCGCCTTCTGCTGCACCATCAGACGTTCCTGCCTCTTGTCCGCCATCGTCAGTTTGTGCACCATCTTCCTGTGCACTGTCTCCTTGTCCGTCAGACGATGCTCCCTGCGATGCATTCTGACCATCATCCGTCCCGCCGCACCCGGTCAGAAGCGATGCCGTAAGTACGCCACACAAAAGTAATGCCATTAATTTTCTCTTCATTTGTTTTTCCTCCATTCTTGCATTCTTTTTATTTCTGTTATAATTCTTGTTATCTATTTCCGTTATAATTCTTGTTATCTATTTCTGTTATCTATTTCTGTTATCATTATTGCTGTTATCTCTATCCCCTGTTATCTCTATCCCTGTTATCTCTATTTCTGCTATCTTTATTTCCACTACCTGTAATCCTGATATGCCTTTAATGCGTTCGTAAACTGCAAGGTATGTTCATCGAGCAGCCTCGCCGCACCCAGCGGATACTTATCCGGCAAAAGCACCGCCCCTACTTCCGGCTCCCAATAGACTACGCCGAGTCCTTCATCCTCTGGCAGACTCTCCAACGCCTTAATCGTATTGACAATCAGATTGTATGTCAGCTCTGCATCTTCTTCCGGTCCACCGACCTCGCAAATCATAATCGGCATATGATACTGCTCCTCGTAGCGCATCAGATGTCCCAGCAGAAATTCCGCACTCTGTTCTACTTTAAACCAATACGGATAATGGGAAAATCCGAGCACATCCGTTTTGCCGCCATTCTTAAAGAAATTTTCCAGAAATGGGTCGCACCAATTCGATCTGTACACGCCGGTGATATGGGTAATTACTTTGCAGTCTGGACAGCATTCTTTGGCTGCCTCATAACCCGCATTCAGGAATTTCACCAATGTCTCCGGATTTTCCTTCAAGCTCCCATAGGGGTGCAGGATACCCGGATTAATCTCATTCCCGACTTGTACCCAGACTGGATATATCCCATTTTCCCCAAGTAAAGTCAGCACTTCTTTCGTATGCGAATAGACTCTTTCTTTCAGCCCTTCGGCGTCGTCCGCCTTCCATGCGTCAGGAATATCCTGATACTGCGGGTCTGCAAAATGGTCACTGTAATGAAAGTCTATCATCAAATCCATATCCATGTCTTTTACTCTTTTTGCCATTTCCAGAACGCTTTCCTTGTCCGCAAATCCCAGCATACACACGGAGCCGTCTTTTTTCTGCCAGAATGCTTCTTTTGGCGGATTCACAAACACGCGAAGCCGCACCGTGTTTGCTCCCATATTTTTGACTGCCTGCAGCGGGTCAATCTGGTTTCCATCGTCATCAACCCACCTGATTCCACGCGATTCTAACTGGCTGACCCAGCCCAAATCCACGCCCAATACTATTTTTTCTTTCACGTTTTCCTCCTTTTCCCTTTACGTTTCCTGTAATTATAGTTATAATTGACTTGTTTGTATGTAATAAGTGTATTCTTATTGTCCAATATGTACAATGTCGCAATGGGTTTTAGTACGCTTAATTTGTATCATATTCGTGCATTACACTTTTTCTTATAAGAGGCTGTTTCCTATGAATAAGAAATTTCTTATCATATCAAAAAAGCGCCTGCTGCGTTGCACAAATTCGCAGATTACATAAGAACAGGGGATTTTTATGGAACAACAATATAAAGATTTAATATCAGACAAGAAGCTCGCTTCCGACAATTACTATTACGAAGATAATGCCAGTTCACCAATCGATATCCGTAACGCCCGCAGCCGGTTCAGCTCCTTTTTTCAGTTAAATGCGCCTTTCCAGGTGACATATCAATTCTGCAGCGGCACGACAAAACAGGATTATCTCAACACCTTTACGCTCTCCGGCAGCGATTCCTATTTTTCACAGGAAACCATGATGTTCCACAACTACCGCTTCATGAAACATGCACCCCACTTCCATGACTATTTTGAAATCATGCTCGTCTTAGAAGGTACGGTGTTACAGCGCATCGAGGATAAAGATTATCTCTACAACACGGGTTCCTGCTGCCTGATTAACCGCAGTCTGTGCCATATAGAGACCTTCAATTCCGCCTCCAAGATATTGTTTATCGGGCTGTCCGTGGAGTTTATCAAAGAGCTTTTTGAATCCTGCCAATCCGCCTATTTTGGCAGGGAAAAAGAAATCATCGACAGTGAGCTATACCGTTTCATCATGTCGGACATCGACTCGCCTGGCCGGAAATCCTATCTGGATTTTATTCCCGCATGGCAGAACCAGTCCAACAGCTCCAACCTGCACCACATGACGGAAGAATTGATTAACACGATTCTTTTTCCAGGGTTTGGCTCTTCCTATCAATTTAGGGCAATCATTTGCCACCTGCTGCAGTACCTGTCTACGCCTTCCAACTATCACTGTACCTGCGTAGAATTAAACCGCGACAACGACTTTTTGCTTTTTGCCCGCATCACGCATCTGCTGGAAGAAAATGACGGTCGTGTCAGTCGGACCGAGTTGGAGCGGTCATTGAATTACAGCGGCAATTACCTCAACCGCATCTCAAACAAATACACCGGCATGTGTCTGTTCGATTATGGCATGACTTTTTGTCTGGAAAAAGCGGCGCACTATCTTACAGAAACGGACTGCTCCATCTCGGACATTGCCACGAAGCTGTGCTTTTCCAACCGGACGCATTTCTATACATTATTTAAGGAAAAATACGGGAAGACCCCAAATGAGTACCGGAAAGAATGCCGGGCGAAGACGCCTGTGTAATTTTGTATAGCTTCGCCTAATATCTACTCAAACCAAAAACCGCGCCGTTCCAGACACATTTATTTTTCCATAACCATATATTTACAAGAGAAGTAAGTAGCAATAAAATATCCGCCATATACGATGAGGTACATTCCAACAGTAACGTCAATATTCGTAGCGATATGCATATTCAGAAATTCTTCTACAACCGCCGTGACTTTCGAGATTCCAAAGGCGGAAAAGATTCCGGCAGGTAAAAGTGGCGCGGCAAAAAAGATTGCAACCTGCTTAAATAATGCCCCTGAAAGCATCTTCTCATCAACGCCCAGCTTTTGCAGCAGTCCGTACCGATAACGATTATCCGCAGTTTCCGTCAATTGCTTTAAGGATAACAAAGCGGCGCATATCAGCAGAAACACCAGACCGATGTAGCAGCATAAAAACACCAGCAGCGCGCAGGAACCATAATACATACCGCTCAACATATTTTTTTCTGTATAACGGTATCCTTCCGTTTCCCACTCCAGTCCAATCGGTATCATTTTCTGTAAAACTTCATCCGTGTTTGTGCCAGGTTGATACTGTATCAGTAAAATATTGGCGTCTTTCTTTAGGGAAACGGCTATCTCATCGGGAACAATAAAAGTTCCCCTGTCATTATTTCCAACCGACGTCATCAGATACGTTTCCGTAAGCGGTTTATCCCCGCCCGGCCGCAAAACTGTCCCACACATTACAATTTCTTTCCCGGATTGCAGGAATGCCTCGATATATTGCAGTGTGCCTTTGTAATTACAATTTAAAAGAAATTCATTCCCGGCAAGTTCTACAGGCGCTTTCCCCTGCATTGCCAAAGCCTTGTTAAAATCGGAAACAGAGATTACACTGACACCCGTGTCAGGAATTTCACTGTCAATATGCCATAAATTCACTTCCTGCCCCTCAAATAGACTACCATAGGTCATTTCCGCTTCATAAAGACTAATCTGTGCTGCGTTTCCAGCATACATATCTAAATTGACGTCCCTTGCTTTTAGATAAGATGCAATATCCGTCTCTCCCGCAATATCAACATCAGAAACAACATTCAAATCATAAGGAAGCGCCGCTTTAGACGTTTCATTCATAGTCAATGCAGAACTGATTCCTACGGATAACCCACAGATAGAAACCGTCAGCAGACCGCATACAACACTCATCGTCAGAAAATTCGTCTGTATTTTACTTCCAAGCTGTCTGCACAAAAAGGCATTCAATCCTTTCAGATAAAGATTTTTATTTGCCTGCATTGCCGTAAGCAATACTGCCGATATCGAAAAGAAAAATAGAGCCGTACCGACTGCTAACAAAAACAGTGCAATTTGAAACCATGAATTTTCCCGATTGGGGAGTATGCCGTAATGCTGAATCAGCGCGCCGCAAGAGACGATACAGATAATGGAAAGCAGCACCAGCCCTATCTGCAGCGTTTTGTTTTCCAGGTGCCTGTCTTCATTTTTCCGGCTCGCAGTCAGCAAATCAATCAATTTGACAGAAGAAACCGTCCGCACATTAAAAATCATGACAATTAGAAAAATCAGCACAAAACATCCGACTGTCTTTTTTAATGCGCTCAGGGAAAAGACCATCTGAAAATCACTCATATCTACCGCAAACAGGCGCAAGGAAACGATGGACAATCCCTGCGACAGAAGCACCCCAAACAGCAGACCGGATACAAGAGACAACAGCCCCACACATAAGGTTTCCCCTGCAAAAATCCGCGATATTTTTCCTTTTTCCATGCCCAACAATGTATAAATGCCTAACTCCTTCTTCCTGCGCTTTAATAAAAACCGATTGGCATACAACATCAAAAAAGCAAGCACAACCGCCACTACCACAGATAATGCCGAAAGCAATATCCCTAATTGGTCAGAGAGTAACTGTTTGGTCGCATCTAAATCATGTAACGCCGGCTGCGACTGAATCGAATTAAACGCATAAAACATACTGACGGAAATCATCAGCGTCAGAAAATAAATTCTATAATCCTGCAAGTTTTTCTGCACATTCCGAAAAACCAATTTCCCCATGCGAATCCTATTCAACCTTTTCACCTCCCAACACAGAAACCACTCCGATAATTTCTTCAAAAAATTCTTTCCGATCCTTTGCCCCACGGCGAATTTCATTGAAGATACTCCCGTCCTTGATAAATAGAATCCGGCGGCAATAGCTTGCCGTAAAGGAATCGTGTGTCACCATCAGAATCGTTGCCGAAAGTTTCTGATTCAATTCTTCCAGCATATCCAAAAGCATATGGGAAGAGTGGGAATCTAGCGCCCCCGTCGGTTCGTCCGCCAGAACAAGCGCCGGATTTGTCACCATCGCACGGGCAGCGGCGACGCGCTGCTGCTGTCCGCCGGACATTTGATAAGGATATTTTCCTAAAACTTCTGTAATCGTTAACGCCTCTGCAATTTCTTGTACCCTCTTATCAATTTCATTTGCCTTGATGCCGGAAATGGATAGGGCAAGCGAAATATTCTCATATGCAGTCAGGGTATCCAGCAGATTAAAATCCTGAAAGATAAAACCCAGCTTCTCGCGCCGGAAAGCCGATAACTGCTTTCCGTGCAACGTAGTGATATCTTTTCCCTCAATCTGGATTCTCCCACTGCTTATTGTATCGATTGTAGAAATGCAGTTTAACAATGTAGTCTTTCCAGAGCCAGACGCCCCCATAATACCGACAAATTCTCCCTGATTCACCGTTAGGGAAATATGATTGAGCGCTTTCGTGATGTTTCCTCTGTTTCCATAGTATTTTTGAATGTCAGAAACCTCTAATATCGGGGTATTCATCGATTTACGCCTCCTTGTGTCGAGTCAGATTTTCAGAAAATGCCATACATTTTCTTTCCTTGCAATTTCCATGTAATTTCGTTATAATTTCGTTGCATCCTCGTTGCAATCTTAAAATTACTTGGCAGCTCTGTATTTCACATTTTATAATAAACGGCTAAAGTATGCCATCAAATCAGATTACATTTATCTTACCAAAATGTAAGATTTGCCAAACGGCAATGGGCAGACACTCTTATGCCTGCCCGGACAAATCACACAAGAAAATTAAACCTTTAAGGATATAAAAGAAATAGAGAAGTAATTTCTAAAAAATATTGATATAATGTGTTTTATTGCATATAATGAAAGGTAAAGAAAACAAAGAAAGTAAAGAAAACAAAGTGATTAGGAAAGGATGATGAAATATGGAAGTAGCAAAAATTTCCAGCAAAGGGCAGATTACCATTCCCATATCTGTGCGAAATAAGCTAAATCTGAAAGCCGGGGATAAAATTGTTATTTTAGAGGAAGACGGAAGATTTTATTTTGAAAATTCAGCGATGCTGGCATTTAAAAGGGTAGAAGATGCTTTTGCCGGAGAAGCAGAGAAAGCAGGTTTTTCTGCCGAGGAAGAAATGCAGGACTATATGAAAACAATACGGAAAGAAGGATAACAGCGCGTGAAAATATTTATCGTTGAAGATGAAGCGGAAATTTGCAGGGAACTTTCTGCTCTTTTACAGAAATATGGCTATATCACTGAGAGCAGTACCGATTTTGCACATATTACGGAGCATATTTTGAAAGCGGAAGCAGACCTTGTTTTGTTGGATATCAATTTACCTTATCAGGACGGTTATGTGATATGCCGTGAAATCAGAAAACAATCTGATGTTCCGATTATCGTTTTGACAAGCAGAAACACGGATTTGGACGAGCTGATGAGCCTTCATATCGGTGCGGATGATTTTATAGCCAAGCCCTACCATGCACAAGTGTTGATAGCGCGTATCCAGAAGCTGTTGAAACGGACTTATGAAGCGAGGGCAAATGCGGTTTTGGTGCATAAAGGCGTGACGGTTAATCTGTTAAAGGCAAGCGCTGCTTATGGAGAAAAAGAAGTGAATTTGACCAAAAACGAGCTTGGCATCTTGCGGCTGCTTATCGTGAACAAGGGCAATGTGATACCGCGGGATGCTATCATCGACGAATTATGGCAAAGCGACGAATTTATAGATGAAAATACGCTTAACGTGAATATTGTCCGACTGCGCAAGAAACTGGCGGAGCTTGGCGTACCTGATTATTTGAAAACAAAGCGTGGATTGGGGTACTTAGTATGAATGTAAGGGATTATCTGACCGACAGGATTTTTTCTATCGTAGTGTTTTTAACTACTGTTGCGTTTTCTATGGGACTTCTCTGGCTGATGGAGCTGCGGGGGGAATTTATCGTTTATATCGCATTGCTCTTTCTGCTTTCTTTTCTGCTTGTTTTCATTTGGGATTATACAAGAAAAAGGAACTATTACCGTGAGCTTATGGCTCTGGCGGATAGGCTGGATGATAAAACTTTATTGGCGGAGCTTCTGGAAAAACCGGGTTTTCTGGATGGAAAAATACTGTTTCAGACGCTGCGTCTATCCAATAAGTACATGAATGATAAGTTAGCAGAGAGCTATGCGGCGAATCAGGAATACCGGGAATATGTGGAAACCTGGGTACATGAAATTAAGACGCCTATTACTTCTGCGCATCTGATAGTGGAAAACGATAAGAATATTTCTACTATCCGCATAGACGATGAATTAAACAAAATCGACCATTATGTGGAACAGGCTCTTTTTTATGCAAGAAGCACTGCTTTGGAAAAAGATTTTAAGATAGAACAAACAACGATGAAAGAATTGGTACAGGAAGCCTTGAAAAGTTATTCCAAACAAATCATCGCGGCTGGCGGAAAGCCTGTATTTGAGAATTTAGAGATTCCGGTATTGGCGGATTGTAAATGGTGCGTCTTTATCATCGGACAGATTATAGCCAATTCTGTAAAATACGCGAAAGAAAATCTGGTTCTGACTTTTGCAGGAACAACTTCTGATAACGGGTGCTGTCTTTCTATCTCTGATAATGGGATTGGAATATCCGAAGAAGATATTCCACGGATTTTTGAGAAAGGTTTCACCGGGGGAAATGGGCGCAGTCATAAAAAGTCAACAGGCATCGGCTTATATTTAAGCCGCAAATTGTGTAGGAAAATGAATATGGAAATTTCCGCGGCAAGCAGTTTGGAAAATGGTACGACCATTAATATAATTTTTCCAAAAGAAAAATTATTTCTATAAAAAAGATGTTGGAGTCGAATAAAACTTTTTACTGAATCTGTATCCAATGCAATCCTTTTGCGAGGGCAATTTCATAACTTTGCATGTTGGAATTATATTCATCCTCTGTTATTTCATTGCCATTCTGCAAATAGTCAAATACGGGCGCATCCCCTTCAAGATGGGCAACCACAGCAAAAGAAGCTATTTTTTCAGGAGTAAATCCATCACTCCCTATTTTATAAAAATCAACCCCGGATTCTGCGGCGCTGCTGCTGTAAAATACTTCTATTACCCCATTTTCATAAAGTGAAAAATTAGTTCTGTAGCCAAACTCCATATCTGAAAAAATATGGACTACATTAGCTCCATCATATCCATATAAGTCATAATTCCAAAGTGAATTATATGCATTGGCATTACGATTTTCTCCGCCTG
>JAMPFM010000045.1 GCA_023664455.1 Blautia sp. | reverse complement strand
TCCCCACGCAGCAGACTTTCCATTGTCACCTTGATTTCCGGGCTGCCCTCGCGGACCAGCTTTCCGACCAGACTGTTACTGCTGGAGTTGGCCCAATATATATTTATCCGTTTCTCATCAAGGAAACCAATAATAGACCACGGGTTATAGATATCAGTTTTACTTCCAAATGTAAAACCATCATACCACTCTTTTACCTGCTGTTTACGGTCAGACAATCCATACTCATCTAAAGCGGCAAACACTTCCTCTTCCGTGAAACCAAAACAGTCCGCATACTTTTCGGAAGTCGTTGTAACCACTTTCAGGTTATTCAAATCAGAAAAAATAGACTCTTTACTAACTCGTGTAATCCCTGTCATCATAGCGCGTTCTATATGCGGATTCGTCTTAAACGTCGAATTAAACAGACTTCTGATAAGCGCTGTAATTTCCGTCCAATATCCGTATACATACGCTTCCTGCATCGGCGTATCATATTCATCCAGTAGAAGGATTACTTTTTTGCCATAATAACGTGACAAATAGCCTGACAACGCCCTGATAGACACCGCAGCTTCATATTCTTCCATATGAGCGGAAACATTGCGAAATTCGCTCTTTTCGTTTTCATCTAACAGATTACCCTCTAAAAGAAATCGAAACTGGCTATATAAGTTCCTGATAATATCACAAATTTTCTTTTTCGCCTGATCATAAGATGTTTCTTTCACATCAGCAAAACTGATAAACAACACCGGATACGTTCCCTGCAGTTTCCTGTACTTCTCATCTTCCCACACGGAAAGTCCCTCGAATAAATCGCCCCTGTCCGCATAGTCCACTGAAAAAAACTTCTCTAACATACTCAGATTCAGCGTCTTGCCAAAACGTCTCGGACGCGTAATCAGTGTTACATCATCTTCCGCTTCCCACCATTCCCGTATCAGATTGGTTTTATCAATATAGAAATTATTGCGGGTCCTGATTTTTTCAAAATCCTGCCGCCCGATTGCTACTGTCCGTGCCAAAGCGCTCCCTCCTTGTATGTGGTATTATTGTTATCTATTGTTTATAGTATACTGATTTTGGGGGATAAATGCAATGAATCTCTGCCAGGGACGCCATTTCCGTTGCAGCGATATCGCGTTTTTTCAAAACTGCCTATTGTAAAAAATAAGAAAATATATTGTCATGGTGCGATATTGCCGCCGTCACCCTGACATAGTGGAAATCCTTATTACAATAAAGAGGCTGACTGCGTTTTCCCACTTACTCCAGATAATATGCGACATTATAAGAATATTCATGCAATCTCTCATAGGTATCCAGACCGGGGTTTCTTTCTATCATCGTATCCAAGATTTCCTCAATCTTTTCTTCTCCCACATTCTTATCAAAATACATGACCACATGGTCATAATCGACATAATCCTCCGTATAAAGCAGATCCAGATTATTATCACGGATGAAGGTCATATTCTGGTACTGGATAAACTCCTGATAACCGGGGAAGCTGTGCCAGGAAAGATTTAGCACATAAATACATTCATTATTAACGCCCAGGCTCCGCGCTGTATTGATGCATTCCTCAGCTTCCAGATGCAGCTCTGACCAATCATAAGTCTTATAAGCATTGTTCAGCAGAATACCCACCATCAAGGCTCCCACAATCCATTTGACGCTGTCACGCTCCGTCAGATAAGAAACAACCCTGTCATATAATCCCATCAGCAGGATAATGCAGACTGGATAAATTGGAGAGATATATCTTGTGGCAGTCATTAATGCTATCCATGTCACTGCAATGAAATAGAAAACGCATGGAATTAAAATAACTGACCATCTTCCTATACTTATGCGCTTATTTTCTATTCTTCCATCGGATAAATACTTAAATACAAATGCAATAACTGCAAAGAAAATAACTGCTAACAAAAATCCGCCATATACATTATTAATCGCTTTGAGAAAGGGGGGGATATTTTTTTTCAATGTCACCAGAGACGATAAATTATTAAAAGATCTTTCACCTGCAGACCCTTGAAAAAGATGCTTAATCATATAAGGATATATTGCAATACTTGCCCCCCCTGCCGCTGTCATGGTTCCTATAAAAAATACTAATTCTTTCCATTTACGCTGTAATAGTATAAAAATCCCCCACACCAAACAACAGAAAAATAGATAAATCAGAAAATAATAGTGTGTTAAAGCTCCGCCGACACTGAGCAATCCAAGTTTTATATAAAAAGTTTTTCTATCAGACTTATCCCATTCCCTGACAAACAACAACGTCAATCCGAGGATAAACGCCGACATCAATACATACATACGGATAAACAAAACATTTCCTAAGATAATAGGAGTAAACGCATACATTACAGCTCCTATCACTGCTTCATACTCCACGGACAGTAATTTTCTCATAATCTGCCAAACTAGCCAGATATTTATCATATGAAAAATAATATTTAAAAGAATCCCTGTTTTTAACGCCAAAAAATGATGCGTAGCTAAAATAAAAATATGAAAACAAAGATAGTATAATGGCGGATGCACATTATGTCCTTGATTCAGCCACACATTTTTAATACTAAAATTATCAGGGTAAAAAAAGGGGTCAAAAACGTCCGTTGCCGGCATTTTGACGCCATATTCCGGATTAATCTTATTATTCCCGTCCCATTCATGATTTGCCAGTCCATAAGTCAGATATTCATCAACATGCATACTTTCTTTTTGTGTCGTCAATCCCACCAGAAACAGGGCTGATACAATCATAATACCTACAATGAACATAGTGCACTTATTGATTTCCTTAAACTTCCTATCTAGTTTTTTCATCATATTATTTTTTCCTTTCCTTATATGCCCATAACTTATGCATGAAAAAATTAGTCGGTATACTAAATGGCAGATTCAATAAAGGGGATAGGTACTTAGAAATCCCTAATCCATGAATCCATATTGTTGCAAGCACATTATTCAACACCAGTCCGGTTACAGCATAAGAAATGTATGTTCTTACCAAAGTTTTCACACGCCACCCTTTTTCCTTACGGTCTGGATGGAATACATATGTGCTATTCCAATGATATGACCACAGCACGCTCAAAACAAATGCCGTCAGGTTTGCTATAATATAATCAAATTTCAATCCTATATTCCGCAGGGAAAAAAGTGTGCATATATTAATCGTATAAGAAACTGCTACATTAGACGCACCAACCACGGCAAATTTTATAAACTGCAAGAAATCCTCCCATTGTGCCTCATTCCAATCCTGATGTAAAAATTTAAGAACAGGATTTAGAAACAGTTTAATCAGTTTTTCAATACAATTCCATGCTATTTTCATAATTTTATGAAAAGCCCACGAAAATGCTGTCATATACTTTTTCCACGTCTTTTGAAATCCCTTATTGTTATAATCATAGAAAAATCTATCTCTTCTAGGATTCCAGGCAGCAGATCGTATCAGGCTTTTGTTTTTCCGAATAGCCGCTTGAAAATCAACTTCTTTTCCCTGAAAATTATCTTTCACCTTTTCAAAAAGCTGTCTGCCTTTCTCACTATGAAACAGAATTAAAGAAGTCCCTTTACCGTCATGCAACTCTGGCGCCACCCTCTTTACACCCCAAAAATCAGCAATTGTTAAGTCCGCATAATATTTCGGTAACTGTTTAAATTCGCACTGATAGCAGCTTAAACGTAAATATACATCATCCAGAAAACCATTCATAAAAGCATCTTTAAATGCCGGTGCAAATCTTTTATTTGTTTTATGAAGAAATTCTACATTAGTTCCCATTTGCAATCCAGACGGCTTCCAGCCTTTATCCTTATTACGAAACCGAAAAGAAACTATTTTATCCTGATATTCCTCTTCCAAAAAATGAATATAGCTGTCAAATACCTTCGGAGAAGGAACTCCATGACAAATAAAATCACAAATATAAAGATTTTCATACTGTGTTTTATAAAGAGTTGGCGGTATTGCTTCCTGTAAAAAGCTATGCAACCCTGCGCATTGACAGGGTGTCCCTATAAATAAGACTTTACGATTATTACCAAGCATTCTCTGGATATCCTGATAAACAGTCCCTATATTACTTTGCAGATATTTAGAACCCCTGAGTTTCTGCAAATCCTCTACGCGCTCTATACCAATATGTTCAGCACGAAGGGTTTCTGTCATTGTACATCCATATACAATCCCACCCTTCCCCAGCACATACTCTGCAAATAAGGAAAATGCGCCTCCTGATGAGCTATCTAGACGGATTTTCTCATCTTTATGCCATCCCCCTACTGCAATCGGCGCCTTTTCTTTACTCTGAATATAAAAATCCTTTTTCCTTAAAATAGGGCACACTTTTTCACATAAACCGCATCCAATACACTTCTCTACATTAACTTCTGGAAAACCAAATCCTTCCTGATCTTCTTTCATCGAAATACAAGCTTGTGGACATATCTGTACACAAGCGCTGCAACCACAGCATTCCTGTTTCTTATCCTGTGATATTTTAATCATCTACCCTCTGCGTATCCTTCCCTAAAATATTTTTTGTCAGATATTGAACAGCCTTTTCTCTTTCCACCGCAATTGTATTGCTAACAGATTCTTTGTCATACTGTGCACTCAAAGAATCTTTCCCATTTAACACGTTTGATGTTTCAATATGAAGAAGCTTTAAAAGATTATGGATTCGTAAATAAAATTTTTTACATGGTATCAGACAAAATTCTTTCTGAAATATTAGAGAAAATACCAATCCATGATATGAATTTGTACATATATAATCCGCATTCTGAAATAATCCAATAAATTCCCTAGGACCTATATCCACCAAACTCACATCTACAAAATCTGGTTGATATCCATATCTGCTAATCTCTACGATTTGTATCCCTAACTGTTTTTTTATTTTCTTTGCATAAGCGTAAACACCATCATCATGCTGCATAATATACAGCAATATATAAGGTCCCTTTATTTCTGGCTTTATTGCAACTTCATTCCATTCTTCCCGTCTCAAAAGAAATACCGGGTCTATCATCTGCACAGCATCACGTCCTGTCAACGTTTTAACCAAAACTGTCCCATCGTGCTCCCGAACAGAAATAGCTTCAAAATCAGATAAATATTTTTTTATTCGCTTTGCCTGTCTGCTCAAGAGACGATTGCTTCCAAAACTAGGGGCATAGGATATTTTCTTATTTCCATCCTGCACAAAACCAAGAAAATAAGGTTCCGCTAATCCAAACGTTAAGAACGGATTCCATATCTGATCGCTGCCACATACAAATTTATCAAAATTGGGGACGTTATGCCGAAGAGTGGCAACACTATTATACCGTCTTGTCAACTTACAATTTTCATGTATAAAAGCGCTCATCCGACGTACTCTTCCTATTCTTTGTTTCATCGTCCGTAAGCCTGATTTCAATTCTTTTAAATTAAGTGTAACCGGAAATAAGCGTACAGTATCTGTAAAACAGATAAACCAGTTCCTATAGTCAATGATTTCTACGGATACCTGGCATTCATCCGCTATTGTCTTCTGCAATGCGTACGCCTGTAATGCACCACCAAAATTATTTACAAAATGAAATGTTATCGTTCCAACTTTCATATCTATCGACTTTCGCCCTTCCTTACTTCAAGGATATTTTTCACCACTATTTCCCATCATAACGCATCTTCCTAATCTGATACTGCGTATCCTCCAGAATCTTCCGATTTGCCGCGATAACGTCCGCCAACAGACCGATTACAAACGTAATAAATCCGATAATCAGCAGCGTGCACGCCAGAATCAAAGACTGTATATGTCCGCTTCCCCTTCCGGTGAAATAATAGATAAGAAAACGGACGGTAACGCCCACTCCTATCAATGCCGGAACTGCTGCAACAGCGCTGAAACAATATAACGGCTTGTACCACATAAAAGCTCTCAGAATCGTCAGCATGGATCTTTTCACATAACCCCACATACTATGGAACAATCTGGATTTCCTAAGCTCCGGGTTTGTCCTGATGGGAACGCTTGTAATCGCCATCTTATTACGCCCTGCCTGTACGATTGTTTCCAAAGTATAGGTATAATCGTTTACTACGTTCAGCCGCATGGCGGCGTCCCTGCTGAATGCCCTGAATCCGCTGGGCGCGTCCGGGATATCAGTCTTGGACGCTTTCCTGACTACCCAGCTTCCCAGATGCTGCAGCTTTTTCTTTAGAAAAGAAAAATGTTCCGTACTGTCAATCGGGCGCGCTCCTACTACAATATCCGCCTCGCCGTTTAAAATCGGCGCAATCAGTTTGGGAATATCATCCCCGCAATATTGGTTATCCGCGTCTGTATTGACGATAATATCCGCCCCCGCTTCAAGGCACGCGTCCAATCCTGCCATGAATCCCTTGGCAAGCCCTTTATTACATCTGAAATTAACAACGTGGTGGACGCCCCAATCTTTTGCCACCTGCACGGTATTGTCCCTGCTTCCATCGTTAATGATTAAATATTCTATTTCATCGATTCCGTCTATCTGCTTCGGCAAATCGTTTAATGCGATTTCTAATGTTTCCGCTTCGTTATAGCATGGAATCTGTATGATCAGCTTCATATGTCCGCCTCCACAAGCGCCGTTAATGTGTTCACAAAAGTATCCCACGAGAATCTGGCTTCTTCTTTTTTAATATTTGTGATAAATGTATCCGCCCTGTTTTCCATGAAGAAATCAATGGTTCTGGCTGCAATCTGCCCCGGCGAGCGCGCCTCTATGACATATCCTGTTTTTCCATCGGTAACGACATCCGGCAATCCGCCCACATTCGTTACCAGGACAGGTTTGTCAAATCCATACGCAATCTGTACGATACCGCTCTGTGTTGCCGAAATATAAGGCAGCGCCACCAAATCGCAGGCGGCGAAATATTTTTCGACTTCTGCATCAGCGATATAACCTTCCACTACTTTTACAGCATTCCCGATATTGCAGGATTCTATTTTTTGCAGATAACTTTCCCTGTCACTTCCAAAATCGCCTACGACCCATAACTGGATATCAGGAATTTCCTGTCGGATAGACGGCATTGCCTCCAGCAGATATACCAGTCCTTTATATTCCCGCACAAAACCGAAAAACAGCAATACCTTGGCGGACTCATCAATCTGGAGTTTTTTCCTTGCCTCCGCCTTGGACATATCTGCAATTTTAAACGCATTATAAGTAGGGTGGGGCGTTACCGCAAACTTTGCTTCCGGCTTCACAGACTGTAAATCCGCTGCATCCATTTCCGACTGCGTAATAAAATAGCTGCCCTGTTTTAATACCATTTTCGTAAGCATCTTATCAAAAGGAAATCTCTCATGCGGAAATACGTTATGACAGACAAACAGAATCTTCTGCCTGCCCAGCAGATGACATAATGACCAGTAACAGGGCGCAAAGTAGGGGTGCCACCACTGGATTATCACCAAATCCGGGCGTTCCTTTTTTATTGAATGCGCTGTTTTCACCCAGTTAAACGGGTTCATCGTATGAATGGAGTATCGGGTATCCTCTATCCGAAATTGCGGATTGCGCTCATCCTTCTGCTCTTTCTTATAAAGAAATTTCGGATATTGAAATTTATAAGAATGCAAGGATACTTCATGTCCATTTTGCACCAGCGCTTTATATAATAATCCTGTATAATGGGATATTCCGCCTTTATAAGGATATACCGGTCCGATTAATACGATTTTCATTTTTTCCGCCATCCGCTGTCCCATCCATATCTTTCCCACAACATTGTTTATATCTGGATTCCTGCTTATTATATTACAGGCTGGAAAGTATTGCAAGCAACGCTTCGCACGAAAACTTATATCAAAAGCAGATCATACATGCCGCGCCGCCCTTTGATATATCTGGAAAAACAATTCAACAACCGCAAAAGTTGCGATTAGAACGATATAAAAAGCCGCTTCACCATTTATTCCCTCAATGCCGCCGACAAGCCGGCGCAGCCCCAGATGGATTAAATAAAAAAACAGGGAGCGCTTCCCCATATATCGCATGATAACAGAGCAAAGCCGTATTCTCATATAGAGCGTACATACAAACAGGCATAAACAGGTTCCGGCGATTACCTTTGCCACATCAACGATAACAGAATTTCCCTTCCAATAGGAGAATACCCCCCCAGAATAAAAACAGGGTAAAATAGGTTCCAAGATGTATCAGCCATCTTTTCCTCATGGAAAGAAGCAGCTTCGGTTCCTGCCATGCAACCAACATACCCACCGGAAACATCAGAAGCCCATTGTACCATCTCGCATTTAATCCGCACAGATAAAAAATAACCGCCGCAAGAATACTGAACAGCAAATTCAGCGCCATGAATAACCCCTGTCTTTCCTTCGCCAGAATCCAGGAAAGACAAAAAATCAGATACTGTATTAATATGACATCCACAAACCAGGCTCCAAGCAGACTCTCGAACAGCGCTTCCTTCCAGGAAAAATGTCCCGTCTGCAGACTATCCAGCAGACAAAATGTAAACTGAATCCATACGCAGGGTAAGTATGTATTCCTAAACCGCTTATATAAAAAAACTCCTGCCGCGGATTTTCCTGTCTGGGCATCACGGATATCCGGCTTTCTATGCCCATAACTTTTATAGATTCCGTACCCGGATACAAAAAAGAAAAGCAAAACCCCCATGCCGCCTGTTACCGTATAAATCTGCAAAAGGGAATGTTCCATGCCATCCGCCTGCAAATCATTGACCAGATGCGCCAGAATGACAAAGGCAACCGCAATTCCTTTCACGGTATCCGTATCTTCTTTTTTCAATAGGGCATCCGTCCCTGCCGCCTTCTCCGCCTGTATCAGGACCGATATTGGAAAAATAAGAAAACATATTACATATATCCCTATCATATTTGTTTTTTCCTCCGCTTTTTATCATAGCAAATATCCCGACAACAGACAAGCATAGATGAAAATGAAGAAAGCGGACGACTTTCTTTTCAAGCAGAATATTTTGAGTTATAATATAGGATGCCGGAAATGATAAACCGTGAAGGGAGTACGTCATGGACTCGTATATCCAGGAAAAGAATCAGAAAAGCGCCTTTTTGTGGAATAGCATATCGTCGATATTATTATCGTTTCAATCCGCTGTTTTATTAATTGTTATTTCCCAGTATGGCAACACCGACGACGCCGGAATTTTTACTTTTGCATACGCCGCTGCCAACTTAATGGTCGTTATCGGGAAATTTGGTATGCGGCAGTTTCAGGCTTCTGACACCAAGGATAAATATGCCTTTTCTGAATATTTATTTTCCCGCAAAGCAACCGTTCTTCTAATGATTGCCGTCAGTATTCCCTACGCTATTTTATCTGGCGCCCATAATCGTGTTAAAATTTTCACAATCCTTTTGTGGTGCGGAACCCGCGCTATTGAAGCTTACGAAGACGTATATCACGGTTTTTTGCAAAAGAACGGAGAACTCAGCAAAGGCGCAAAAATACTGTCCATCCGTACCTTTTTATCCATCCTTGCCTTCTTCGCCGCATATTGCTGGAAGCAGAGTCTGATTGCAGCTTCTGCAGCTGCTTTCGCGACAGCCCTTATCTTCGCGCTCCTGCTAAATTTCCGATACCGCAGCTTCTATCCGGTTCCTACGCCTACGGATAAAGTACAGGTTAAAAATCTGTTGCGGGAAAATATGAGCTTATTCATCGCTTATTTCTGTACCATGTATCTGGGGAATGCACCTAAATACAGCTTGAACAATACCGTATCAGACGAAATGCAGGCCGTGTTTGGCTATATGTTTATGCCTGTTTTTTTAGTCAATATGCTGTGCGGTTTCATTCTCCAGCCGCTTCTGACTACTTACTCCGTCCTCTGGCACTCAAAAGAAATCAAGAAACTAGGTCAATTAATCCGCCGTCACATGCTGCTGATTGTCTCTCTGACTGTCATCACCATCCTCGGCGGAAAATTTATCGGCATCTACCTGCTGGAAATCATTTACAATGTATCCCTGCAGCCATATGCCGCTATCCTATATATCCTGCTGTTCACGAGTGGACTTATTTCTGTTTTATCCTATTCCAGGACGCTTTTAACGGTTGTCCGCTATCAGAATCCTGTTCTGATTGGTTATCTGGCAGCCTGTCTGGCCATGATCCTTGGCGGACGCCCCGCATTGCAGATTGGCGGTCTTGCCGGAATCAGTATCTATTATGCTTTCGTCATCCTGCTTCTGGACATTTTTTCTTTCGGTCTGTTCCTGCGTGTCCTGCATAAAACAAACCCATCATAAACTTTACAGCCATTTACGGAATACCAGTTTTCCCAGACCGAACATATTGAGCAGATAGATTACTTTATCCGGCATATGGAGCAGCCACCCGGATACACCCATCTCTTTTAAGATTCGGGCAGTGTCAATTTCCGCTTTATATTTCGCTTTCATTCCTCTTGCAAAATTCAGGATAGAGATATCCACAATCCATTTATTGAGTTTCTTACACTTCGTATAGGTTTCTGCATAATGTCTGATATAGCTGTACAACCCAGTCAGAATATCCCTCTGTGCCTCCACATTCAGAAAGTCGTTTTCTTTAATCCGTCGGACAAACAGAAACTGCGGCACAATGACTGTTTTGCCGTTCCAGGTATTTTTAAAATTAAAAGGTCCGTCGATAAGCCCGCTTTTCTTACGCTCTGCATCATATCCGCCGAACATCAGATTCGCCTTTTTATGAATCATCCAGCACCCCGGCGAGGGCTGTATGAAATGCAGCAAATCGTTCCTTTTCACCTCAAAGGCATGTCCCTTACGCAGCCTTGAAAGGATATCTTTGCTTCTATCTAGTTTTCTAGAATATTTTACATCCGTTTCACCACGCTCCAGCTGATTCATCTGGCTGCTAAAAGTTCCCAACAAAGTGCACCCTGTTTTAACCGCTATCGGATAGGCTGTTTTTAGATAATTTTCACACAACATATCGTCATCATGTAATAAAACAACCCAGTCTCCTTTTGCCAGTTCGATACACCGGTTCCAGTTTCCTCCCATCCCGATATTTTGTTCATTTTTATAATATACAATATGGGGATATTTCTCCGTATATGCAGACATCAATGCATCCATCTCTGGATTGTCCTCTGCATAATTATCCACAACAATGAGTTCATAATCTGAGAATCCCTTCTGGCGCAGCACACTTTCCATTGCCTCTTTCAATAAATCTGTACGCTTATAAGCGGGAATCGCCACCGTCACTAAAGGAGTCTCATTAGTCTTAGAATGTCCTCCCATGACCCGCCTTACCGCTACCGATTGATAACGTTCAAAATAATCTTTCTTTTCAAACCATTCTTTCATCCGTTTTTCCTCTGCATACTCTCTGATAATTCTTCTAATATTTCATGATTCCGCTTCTCTTTTTCCCGCAGATGCCCTGCCGCAGTTTGAAAATCCTGTTTTATCTGCTCTTTATTTTTCATTATCTCACTTAATACGACCGCTATTTCGGAATGCTTCAAACCATCTACATGCAACACATATTTTCCCATCCGCATATATTCCGCCATCCCTTTTACCTTCATGGAATAGCTAATAATCAAAGTAGGAACTTCCGAAACCGCGCCATATATAATACTATGGAGCCGCATACCCACCAATAATTCGCTGCCAGCTATAATTTCCAAGGCTTCCAACGGTTTTAGATATTCATCTTCCACGATGACGCTGTCAGCTTTCATGAGTCTGCTCACATCTTCCATCACATGATTGTCCCTTCCATACAAAAAGGGCAAAAATACAACCGGCAGATGATATTTCCTGATTATATAATCTGCCAACCATGCTATATTTTTGATATAGTTATGGTAATTTTTCCGATTGTTCCTGCTTCTGATATGCAGTTTGGTACATAGGCTGACCGGAATAAAGGGATGCGTATCATACCAATGCCGTACACAGATAACCGCATATTTTTCAGGTAACGCAAAGCGGCTGACATCCACATTTTCCTCTCTTCGGAGTGAAAATACCGGATCCGCCGTCACTTCCACATTTTCCCTGATACCCATACTTTTCAGCAGCTGCAGGGATAACTCATCCCTCAGCGTAATTCTCGTAACCCGTTTCAGCCACCTTTGTATCAGTATCCTATTGATTCCGAAACGCACTGGTCCGATGCTGTTGGCGTACAGATATGTCTTTTTTCCTTTTCTGATACACAAGGTCAGATACCGCAGCCACCTCGACACATTGTAGATGGAAGTTTCATCCTGCAGCAGACCGCCCCCGCCCAGAACAAAAATATCGCAATCTTCTACCGCCTTCCTGCACTCGCGGCTTCCCATTGCGACAAACTTTACCTTCGGATGCATTCTTTCAGAATATGCGACATGAAACGTAATCACCGTTATATCGTACTCCGGTTCTAACTGTTGTAGCATAGATTGTAAAATCGCCTCGTCACCGGAGTTTTTCAGACCCGAGGCGCCTTGAATCACCAGTTTTATCATAATTGCCGCTCCAAATATTCTGTCAGGATTTCCGCCATCCTTTTATGGGTTTCAACCGTAGGATGACCCCCTACTCCCTTTTGCTCCTCTGGATACGCATCAAACAATACAAACCCGCTTCTCTCATCACCGGTTTCCTTCTGATATTGCAAAACAATTTCCCGGATGACGGATTCAAAATCAACATTCATCGGTCCGTAGCACACCGCCAGGTATGCGCTGGAATTTTCCGCCCTGATATCTTTTAGAAATTCCACATAAGTTTCCTGGAAAAGCGGATACTCTGGACTATCCTTCAAATGTTTCGCATCGTTTGTCCCCAGATGAATACAAATCACATCCGGTTTCCGGACATTTTCCCATTGCCCTGTCCTGTACCCCCCCCCGCGTGAAAATCCACTATGGCGGTACATTTCCGTCATGGGCGGGGTATCCTCACTCGTTCCCCATATCAGCCCGATTCCTGAATAGGATATAAATTCAACGTCGGCGTCCATGTTCCGCGCCGTTATTGCACCATATGTCATATTGCCGTTTTCTTTCAGCGTCGTGAACGCTTCGTCCTGCTCCGTCTCATTTCCCATGCCGCATGTAATGGAATCCCCTATGAACTGGAATAACCGCTCTTTTTCGGGCGTTTTTACAACCTCCGGCGCTTTCCCACAGATTGTCATTCCAGCAACTCCGATTGTTCCCCGCTTCGCTTCCGAAAGTTTCACAATTTTAATCAAAACGGTCTGTTCCCTGCCGGATTCAAATACCGTATAATCGCAAGGGCTGCTTCCGATTTCCAACCGCATTGTTTCCGTATCCGCATTATTAAGAAAAACACCTACAACGGCATGTAAACCTTCCTCTTCCAGAAAATCCGATACAAAATGAACGATGCATTTCTTTCCGGTAAAAGAAAATTCCATGCCCGAAAGCGTATAGTCAAACCAAAGAGTTTCTTCTTCATCCAGACTATACCTTCCAAGAAACCGCACCGAATCCCGGTCTCCACCGTAAAGCTCTCCTGCTGTAACTGTCCTGTTCCTGTTTTGACACAACGAAAAGGCAATCACCACGAGAAGACCAAGCAAAACAAACAGCGCTATATATGCTTTATGATTTCTTTTAAACGCTACCGCCATATCATTTATTTCCTTTTACGCTGTCTGCTTAGCTATGCCAGAAATTTTTCAACTGTAGTTTTCCTTGTTTATAAAGGCTCCACTTTCCCCTGCACCATGCCCAGATATATTTCCCATATTTCTTAATCACAAAAGAATAAAGGAAATGCTGGCAAATCCATACCGGATCCAGCCAGAATCGATAAGCCGGCTTAAATGGTTTCGGAACGCGCTTTAACTCCCTGACAAGTTTCTTATCCCGCAAATCAAGATGCTCGTATGGATATACAATGCTGCCGTCTTTCTGTTTCACCACGCCGCCCTGGGTATTGAAACAATTCACATTATTTTCTTCCAGCTCTGTATACCCGATTTCCGTATAATCGGCGATATCGTCAACCGCTGCAAGTGGCACCAGCCCCGGGAAAGGATATGGCTTGACATCCAGATATATTTTCTCATCAAAAATATTCCCGTAATGGCGGTCTCCCACATAGCTGTCGCACATTTCAATTTTCCCGTAATTGTCCACCAGAATGTGGCTCATCCCCAGCATGGACATTCTTCCCAGACCGTTTACCGCGTGAAGCTGATATTTAAAATTACCCCTGTCCATATACTTCGCGGTTTTTATCCACTGCTCCTTCGTATATGCCTGCGGATACTTTTTCCCTTTATATAAACCACGGAAGGCGCGGATGTGTACGCGGTATCCTCTCTTACGGAAAGCGGCGATATATCCTTCCAAATCGTCTATCTGTTCTGGATACATCACATAAATAATGGACGGTTCTATTCCGTGGGCTCGGATTTCATCGCATTTTTCCAAAAACTTGTCTATCGTAATCTGCGTAGGATGAAAAGAAGCGTTGATATTCAGTCTGCCCTCCCGCGCAACCCTCGTATCCATCAGCCTGTCCATCGGCAGGGATACATTAGAAGTCATTCTGACCTCCCACAAAGGATGTCTGCCAATCATTTCCAGCGCCTCATAAAAAATATTGCCCGCCATCATCGGCTCGCCGTAGGAAAAATAGAATACCACATTCTGATTCTGAAAATGCCGCTCAAAAGCCTTTTCCCAGGTTTCCATGTCATAATTAAAATGCATACCCTTGTTTACGCTGGTAGCGACATAACAATAAGGGCAACTATAATTGCAATGCGCATATCTTCCGTTAAACTGCCACAAAACCAAAAGTTTCGTTCTCGTAAGAACTGGAAAAACAGCATCTACTGCACTTTTTATTGCACGCGCATTCTGTCCGCTTCTCATGGACAAGTGCAGATTTTCCCTCTTCCGGTATTCATAGACATCCGCCAGCCGTATCTGGTTCTGCCTGGCGTACTGTAACAGCTCTCTGTTATATTCCCTGACCCCTTCCTGTCCATCCGTCACACCGACACTCATTAATATCAGTCTGGTCTGCGTATCCTCCGCTTTCTTCCTCAGTTTCTCAAGACAGGGCAGTACGTCGTCAAAACTTTTCCCGCTTTTACAACAATCCTTTACGCCAATCAGCATCGCCACCGCTACAGTCTCTTCGCTAAAAATTTCCTCCCTGCGCGCGGCAGCCTCCTTGAAACTTCCTTTTCCTACGATAGCGGTTACTTCCAGCGCATATCCCGACTCCGCCGGAAAATCCCTGGCTATCCTTTTTTCTAATTCCTTTACCCAGTTAGCAGATATTACATCACAATATAAGACAATCTTTCCATTTTTCTCCATAATCTGTCTGCTTCATCCTCCGCTTCTTACCCTTCCCGGCTTCCGTAAATGGATAATCCAAGTAACAAAAAGAAACGATAATCAGTAGAATAGATATAGGTCTCGTAGGATACAATATCTACAAAATGTTATCTTCAAAACTACTAACTATCTTGTTTATTATATTACAGTTAACCGGGTATTGCAAGCGATACCGCATATCCTTTGGATACATTGCGCATCGTTCTTTATTCTATTCTCAAAATGTAATATTCTTAAAAACCTCGTCCTTATCGTCCTGTTCGATAGATAGATACCGTTTCGTAATTTCCATGGAAGAATGATTGTAAATAGACATAATAACCGCCGGGGATACCCCCTGCTTCCATGCATGATACCCAAAAGTCTTGCGTAGGGAATGGCAGCTGATATTTCCTTCACCACCCAGATTTTGCCATGCCTTTTTGATAATTACATAAGCCCGGTTTCTTCCGATAGGTTTATTATTCCCTACCCGGCTCTTAAAAATGTATTCCGACGGGTAAATGCCGTCGGATAATTCCCGCTTCCATTCCGCCAGACACTTCCGGCATTGCTCATTCAGATAAATATTGGCGGTTTTATCCGTTTTCTGCTCTGAAATGATAAGATGCTCCCTGAAGCATTGTCTTTCAAAATTCCAGACGTCCCGCCATGTCAGCTGTAACAAATCGCTGATACGCAGTGCCGTATTAATTCCCAGCGTAATCAATGTATAATTCCGTATTTCCCCATTGTCATAAAAATACTGTCTCAGCTTCTCAATTTCACTATTCTTTTTAATCGGTTGTGTTGTGCCCATATCTGATTTCCTTTCCTTGAAGATAACATTTTGTAGAAATTGTATCATTCAGCCTCTATCCTTGAAAGGATACCCTGTATCGTATTCATAGATTGATTGCTTGCTACGCTTGAATTTCGTAAAGGAATTATAGCACGAGGATGGTACAAATATTTATTATTTTGCAATAGAAAATGCACATACATCGCCAAATAAGATAATGGATATAAAGGAGTCAAAGTGACAGACAGGATAAAAAGATTAGTCAAAAAAAATAAGTTGTGTTATTACTTGGTTTGCATTGCCTTTGAAATATATGGAGGACTTGCTTCTCTTTGTTCTCTCATGATGAGAATTTTTCCAGTCAAAAAGAATAAAATTGTATGTTGCAATATGAAAGGGAAGCGCTATGGTGACAATCCTAAATATATCGCGGATGAAATCATCCGCCAGAAATTGGATTATGAAATTGTATGGCTTATGAAAGATGAATATGATGTCAATCTGCCCAAAGCGATTCGCAAGGGAAAGTATAATTTGTTTTCCATTGCATATGAGCTGGCAACCGCCAAATTCTGGATTGACAGCAATACAAAACAATATGGTATTTTGAAACGGAAGAATCAATATTATATTCAGACTTGGCATGGAAGTTATGGATTAAAAAAAATTTTTGGCGATATTCCAGACAAACTTAGCTTTTTTGACAAACAGAATATCAAATATAATACCAAAATACAAGACTTAATGATTTCTAACAGCAAGTCCACTACAGAGATATACCGTCGGGCATTTGGGTATCGTGGAGAAATATTGGAATGCGGAAGTCCACGGAATGACATTTTTTTTGAAGATAAAGAAATCTATGTACACAGAATACAAAATTTCTTTCATTTACAAAATAAAAAAATTGTTTTATATGCACCAACTTATCGGGAAGATTTTCGTACAGCAGATATGCATCTGGATTTTAGAAGGCTGCTGCAGAACCTTCGCCGAAAATTCGGCGGAGAATGGGTTGTTTTGGTACGACTGCATCAATATAACATGATAGATGCAGAACATTTTATCCATTATAACGATACGATAATTAATGCAACGGGATATAGTGTAATGCAGGAGCTTTTAATGGCAAGCGATATCCTGATTTCCGATTACTCAAGCTGTATTCTTGATTTTGTTACGAGAGGTAAGGTCTGCTTCCTGTATGCTACAGATGTGAAAAAGTATAAGAGTGAACGGGATATGTATTTCGATATCTATAAACTGCCTTTTCCATTAGCAGAAAATAATGATGAATTGGAACGCAATATATTAGGGTTCCAGGAAGAAATCTATCAAAAAAAGTTAAAACAATTATTTGAACAAGTGAATTTATATGATAAAGGCAATGCATGTAAACAGGTGGTAGACTGGATTGTACGCCACACATAAAAATATAGCTTTGTTGACTGGGAAGGAAAAGGGTACGGTTGCTGATATGAATATTGCGGTTATTTTTGCGGGTGGAACCGGACAGAGGATGAATGCGGGGGGCAGACCCAAACAGTTTCTGGAAATGCACAAAAAGCCTATTATTATCTATACATTGGAAATTTTTGAAAACCATCCTGATATTGATGCGGTTGTGGTTGCGTGCGTAGAAGAATGGATTCCTTACCTGGAAGAATTGCTTTATAAGTTCAGGATTAATAAAGTAAAGAAAATCGTGCCGGGCGGAAGTACCGGACAGATGTCGATTTATAATGGTTTAGAGGCGGCAAAGGACGTGGCGGGAGAAGAACGGAGTATTGTTTTGATTCATGATGGCGTAAGACCGCTTATTAATGAACAGGTCATTGCAGATAATATTTTAAGCGTCCAAAAAAAAGGCTCGGCAATTACGAGTGCAAAAGTGACAGAAACTATCATGGTAGTAAAGGACGACAGCTCTATCGACCTGATAGCGGACAGGGCACATTCCAGGGTGGCAAAGGCCCCCCAGAGTTTCTGGCTGGATGATATTCTGAACATACATTATAAGGCGCAGGCAGATGGTATACTTAATTCTATTGATTCCTGCACGTTAATGAAAATGTATGGCTACCCGCTGAACTGGATAGACGGTCCCTATGATAATATCAAAATTACAACGCCGGAAGACTTTTACACAATGCGCGCGCTTCTAGATGCAAAAGAAAACGCACAGATTTATACGAATTAAAACTGCGTGCGGATAGCATATAGATGATGAAAGGATACGGTTGATAATGCAGAATTTGACGAATGCAAAAACATACGAGGAAGACAGCCGCCAGATTGCCTTGACGAATTTCATTGAATGGGAAAAGTTAAACGGCAGCAATATTTTGGTTACCGGGGCAACCGGATTAATCGGAGCAACTTTAATTAGAGGGCTTATGGCATATAATGAGATAAGCGGGGGGACGATTTATGTATCGGCATTTGTACGAAATACCAAAAAGGCGGAAACTATCTTTAAAGATTATCTTACAAAAGGCTGGATGAATCTCATTATTGGCGACATTATGCAAGAAATATACACTGCGGGGCCGGTAGATTATATCATTCACGGTGCAAGTGAAACTTCTTCCAGAGCCTTTGTAGATCAGCCAGTGGAAACAATTTTAACCACCGTAGAAGGCTCAAAAAATGTATTAGAGCTTGCACGCCAAAAACAGGTAAAAGGGATGGTCTACCTGTCAAGCATGGAAACATATGGAACCCCCAATGATGGGACTGTATTAACAGAAGATAAGATGGGATATTTGAATCCCCTGGCAGTCAGAAGCTCTTATTCTGAGAGTAAGCGGATGGCGGAAAACTTATGTGCGGCTTATGTATCCGAATACAATATCCCGGTTAAAATAATTCGGCTCACACAAACCTTTGGACCAGGAATATCGGCTGACGATGAACGGGTTTTTGCAGAATTTGCAAGATGTGCCATGCAGGGCAAAGATATTTGCCTACAAACAGAAGGGAAGACCAAGAGAATGTATTTGTATACCGCAGATGCGGCAACGGCAATCCTGACTATTCTGACCAGAGGAAAAAGTGGGGAAGCGTATAATGCTGCAAATGCCGCGACTTTTTGCTCTATCCGTGAAATGGCAGATATGGTGGCAGAAAAGTTTGGCGAAGGAAAATGTCGGGTTAAGATTACCATTCCAGATAGACCGAATGCCAGTTATAATCCGACACAGGAAATTTTTATGGATATGTCGAGATTAGAAAGCCTTGGATGGAAGGCGACAAATGGGCTGGAGGAAATGTATGGGAGGATGATTGCAGGGATGATAGACTTTTCAGTTTCCACCAATTTACAATTGCCTGTATATAAAGACGCTATAAGTAAAGGAAAAATATGAGAACAGTTATATTTAATACAGTTATTGGTTCCTCTAATAGAGGGGATGATATCATTTTTAACAGTGCCGAAGAGTATTTACTCAATCTTATAAATAGTGGGTATACCATGTATTTTGGCACACATGTTAAAAATATTAGTTGGTATAATTTTAATAACATAAAAGTACAATACGCAAAGAAAGCAGATTACAAATTTATTTTAGGAACTAATCTGCTTACTGCCAATGCCCTTCGTACTATGGGACAATGGCAAATTGGTATACTAGATCGACGTATCTACAAAGACAGTATATTGATGGGTGTTGGAACCACTATGGATCATAAGCCAATGACACTTTATACCAAATTATTGTATGAACAAATACTTAGAAAAGATATTGCGCATAGTGTCAGAGATGAAGAAAGCAAAGCATTTTTAAGTAACATTAAAGGGATTCATGTGATTAATACCGGGTGCCCTACCTTATGGAAGTTAACTGCGGATGTGTGCGAAAAAATTCCAACAAATAAAGCACCTAATGCTATTTTAACAGTAAGTGGATATAAAAAACAGCGTAATATAAAAAAAGACCAATTACTATTAGAAATTATAGAAAAAAATTATGACAAATTATATCTATGGGTGCAGACATCAGAAGACGAAAATTATTTCAAAATGCTAAAACATAAAAAAGAAGCAACCATGATCTACTCATTTAAAGATTATGAATCTGTATGCAAAAATGGAAAAGTCGATTACATTGGTACAAGGCTACATGGAGGCATTTATGCGATGCAATGCGGCGTAAGATCTATTATTATAGAAATTGACAACCGTGCAGAAGGCATTAGAAAAGCCAATAATATTATTACCATAAAAAGAAATTCCCTCTCTACGGAAGCACTTGAAAATATGATCCACGACACACTAAAAACAGAAATCCATTTAAGAGAAAAGGAAATAAAAGATTGGCTATCGCAATTTCCCATATAATTGATACAAAAACAAACTATCTATCCAATAAAAAATGATATATTTAAAACTGCAAAAGGATAAAAAATGCCACGACTAAAAATAAAAACACTTTATCAAAAATATTGCAACATTCCACTACAAATGAAATCTGCATTCTGGTTTACTATTTGTAATTTTATACAAAAAGGAATCTTATTTCTTGCCGTACCAATATATACCAGAATATTATCTACAGAACAATACGGTTCTTATAGTGTCTTTCTATCCTGGCTTGAAATATTTGAAATCATTGCCACCTTTAGAATTGCATGGGGCGGATATGTAGTAGGACTTACCAAATATGAGGATGATAAAGATACCTATGCATCTGCTATGCAAAGCCTAAGCATTCTTATTACCACAGTATGCCTTATCCTTTATTTTTTATTTGCAGACAAAATAAATTCATTAACAGAAATGAATACTCCAACGACGTTTGCTATGTTTGCTATATTATATGCAATGCCCGCCATTCAATTTTGGACTGTTCGTAAGAGAACAGAATATAAATATCTATCCGTATTGATTGTCACTTTTCTTTCCAGTTTCTTTAGTGTCGCATTAGGGACTCTATCTGCTCTTGTCTGCATACAAAAAGATTTTGCAATTATTACTGCAAGAGCAATTACACAAGGCACTATAGGAATTTTCTTAATGATAACCGTATATCATCAAAAGTTCATTATATACCAAGCTGAGTATTGGAAACGAACAATACGATTTAATGTTCCGTTATTGCCCTATTATCTTTCCACCGTACTCTTGCACAGCTCTGATAAAATAATCATTAAAGAGCTTGTGGGTCAATCTCAAGCTGGAATTTATGGAGTCGCCTACACTGCTTCCATGTGTATGCAATTATTCAGTACTTCCATCAATCAAGCATTACAACCTTGGTTTTTTCAGAAGATTAAAAATAAAAAATTAGAAGGTATTCATAAAACTATCAATGCAATTCTCATTCTGGTGACAGTATTAAATCTGATATTGATTGCCTTAGCGCCAGAAGTTATCATGATTTTAGCACCCATTGAGTACTATGAAGCAATCTGGGTCATTCCACCACTGGCTGCCAGTGTTGTCGTCATGTTTTTTTATCAACACTTTATAAATATAGAATTTTATTTTGAAGAAAGCAAATTAACGGCAATAGCATCCATTGGCGCCGCCATTCTGAATATAATGCTGAATTATTTATTAATTCCTATTTATGGTTATATTGCAGCAGGATATACCACTTTAATCAGTTATCTGGTTTTTGGAATTGCCCATTATTTCTTTATGCGCTGGGTTTGTATCAGACACGATATACCTAATAGTATTTTTCATATCAGAACAATGCTGCTTATTTTATTGGTTTTCTTTGGAATTGCCGCTGTGCTCACTGTTGGTTATATCATTCCTCCTATACGCTATTTCTCTCTTGCTGTGTTAACAATCAGTGTATTCCTGTCGAGAAAACAGCTAATGAGAATGTTACAAAAGGAAACTATTAAGTCAGCTTAAAAACTCTAATCAATGAACCATTTTCCTCTTCCTTGCACCATATTTCAGTATAATCATGCTCTTCTATAAAAGTTTTCATCGCATCATCAAATCTCCTGCATACAATAATGGACAGCAGTTCTCTATCCAATGTTCAAAAGTACAGTTTAAAAATTTACACCCCTTTTCCAATATCAGAACCCTGCTGTGCTGTCTCTGTTTATTCCTTCTGTAGCAACACAGATTTGTTGCTGCTTCTGCATGATAAGCGATAAAACTCTTCAATCTGTTTCTGCATACAGGACAAGACATCGCCTTTTGCCCTATAAACAGAATACCACTCCACAACTTTTTCCATGGCGGTTTCCACATTCCAGCAGGGACTCCAGTTAAAAGTTTTTTTCAGTTTAGAGCAATCTAATTTTAGAAAATTCGCTTCATGCGAACCGCCGTAATCCTGATTGACCCATTTTATATTTTCCCCGGTTATGCGATTCCATTTGTCACAAAACAGTGTAACCAGTTTTCCGGTTGTCCAGCAATCCGATTCATCAGGACCGACATTATAATTTCCGGCGTATTTTTTATTTTCATACTGTTCTTTTGCAATCATTAAATAAACCGAGACAGGCTCTAAGACATGCTCGTATGGTCTCGTTGAAAGCGGATTTCTTACGATAATATTTTCTTTCTTAGCTGCAGCGCGGATACAATCTGGAATAATCCTATCTATGGCAAAATCACCTCCGCCGATTACATTGCCGGCTCTTGCGGTAGAAATTGCTACATCTTTATCCCGAAAAAAAGAGTTCAGATAACTGCTCGTTACCAATTCCGAACACGATTTAGAATTAGAATAGGGGTCATAACCATTCAGTTCCTCATTCTCGCGATAGCCCCACTCCCACTCTTTATTTAAATATACCTTATCGGTGGTTACATTCAAAAAAGACTTTACAGAAGGCGTAAGCCGCACACACTCCAAAACATTTACGGTTCCCATTACGTTCGTCTCATATGTATAGACCGGCGCCCTGTATGATTCACGCACCAGAGGCTGCGCCGCCATATGAATTACTATTTCAGGCTGCACCGCGGCAAATACTTCCTGCATATGGGACAAATCCCGGATATCGCCCACAATGGAATTCATATGCTCCCCAATATGACACATCGTAAACAAATTCGGAGCTGCCTGTGGCTCTAAGGCATATCCCGTTAAATCCGCCCCTGCCATAATCAACATCTGACACATCCATGAGCCTTTAAACCCTGTATGTCCTGTAATCAGCACTTTTTTATTTTTATAAAAACCCATATCCAACATATTCTGCTCCTTACAGCCCGGAAAATTCTGTCCTAAACTCCTTAAATGTCATTAATGCAATATCCTTTTCTGAAATAACCGGTTCTTCCGTTTTCCAGTTTATGGCAAGCTCTTCATCATTCCATCGGATTCCCGTATCATATCCGCTTAAATACTTTCCCAGACACTTATAGGACATAATTGCATCCTCTGATAATACTTCAAATCCATGTGCAAATCCTCCGGGAATCCATAAACTGTTATGGTTTTCATCTGAGAGCATTACATCCAGATGTTTTCCAAATGTCTCAGACCCTTTTCTTAAATCTACAATCACATCATGTATGGTTCCTTTGATTGCACGGACTATTTTTATCTGGGGATTTTTCGTCTGAAAATGAAGCCCCCGGATAACGCCTTTTCGGGAGTAGGACTCAAAGTCTTCATATATTTCCGTCTCAAGCCCCCATTCCCTAAATACGTCTTTTTCCATGCTCTTTAGGAAAAATCCTCTGTTATCCTCTACATAAAAGGGAGTAATCAGTTTTACATCTTTCATCGGCAAATCATATATCTGAAAACTTGTATTCATTTTCCCCTCCCAGTATCCAGTCCCTGGTTAATTTTACGCCTTCTTCAAAAGTAACCGCAGGCCAGAATCCCAGTTGTTCCAGTCTGCCTGTATCAAATTCATGATAGGTCAACAAGGCGCCCTGAAATGGAATTTCCCCAAATCCCAGTTCGGAATCGCTATTTAATATTGATTTCATGCAGATAACATATTCCTTTAATGGACGCTGCCTGACATTACCAATATAGTAAGCCGTATTTGCCTTACCCTTTTTCCCGGCAGTTATCATTGCCCTCACTGCGTCTGATACATAAATAAAATCATACAACTGATTTCCATGTGTCAATGCTATCTTTTCATTGCCCAGCATCTTCCGTAAAACCGTATTTAAAAATCTCGCTGAACGTTCTCCCGGTCCGTAAATATTTGAAATAATAACGTTAACATAAGCAATGTTGGCTTTTGCAGCAACAATTTTCGCCATAAAGTCAGCTGTAAGCTTTGCCGTGCTGTAAATATTCCCCAATCCCGGAACTGCACCATCCGAAGACAGATACTGCATTGCCTCATATTCCATAATGCTTCCTGCATTTATAAATTTACTACATCCAACCCTTTCAGCCAGACAGACTGCTTCGCATGTAAACTGGACATTTCCTAATTGCAGTCCTATATCCGCCCTGTCCATTCCCGACGTGCCAGCCCATGCCAGATGAAAAAAAATATCCTGCGTGCGATTTCCAAAATCTTCTTTCTGAATATCTGCAAGCTGCTCCATTGTCCTCTCTATAATACATAGTTTATCCAGCCATTCGACCGGTATCATTTGCCTGTTCCTGACAATAACTGTCACCTCATCCCCCTGTGACAATAACTCGTTTACCAGCCATTTACCCACAAATCCAGTTGCTCCTGTGACAACAGCCCTCATATCCGCCCCCTTATTTATTATCCGTTTACAGCCTCTTTCATGATTCCTGCCATATAATCAATCATAGCATCTGTCATCCCCGGATAAACCCCGACCCAGAATGTGTCTTTCATAATCCGGTCCGTATTTGCCAAATCCCCTACCACGCGATACCCTGTTCCCGATTCACGCATCTGGTCAAAACACGGATGCTTTATTAAATTTCCAGCGAATAACATACGCGTCTGCACTCCATGCTCCTCAAGATATTGCACGACCTTATTGCGCTCAACACCTTCTCTACAGGTAATCAGGAAACCAAACCAGCTCGGTCTGGAATTTTCACAAGGAACCGGTAAAATCAGCTTATCTTCCAGCGGTTCCAAAGCTGCATACAACCGCTCAAAATTATGCCGTCTCCGCTCGACAAATGAAGACATTTTTTCAAGTTGGGCACATCCGATGGCTGCCTGCATATCCGTCGCTTTTAAATTATAGCCAAAATGGGAATATACATATTTATGGTCATATCCTAACGGCAATTCGCCATACTGTTTATCAAAACGATGACCGCATAAGTTGTCCTGTCCTGATGCACATACACAGTCCCTTCCCCAGTCGCGGAAAGAACGGATGCATTTATTCAGTATCGGATTATCTGTATATACTGCACCGCCTTCCCCCATCGTCATATGATGCGGCGGATAAAAGCTGGATGTTCCGATATCTCCGATTGTACCTGTAAATTTTTCTTTTCCATCAATCACATATTTCGTTCCCAATGCATCACAATTATCCTCAATCAGCCATAGACCATGTCTATCGCAAAATTTCCGGACTGCCGATAAATCAAAGGGATTTCCTAAAGTATGCGCCGCCATTACAAGTTTTGTTTTTTCAGAAACAGCCTCTTCTAATTTCGTAATATCTATATTATATTGGGGAATGGTAACATCTACAAATACCGGGATTACTCCATACTGTATCGCCGGTGTTACTGTCGTCGGAAATCCTGCCGCTACCGTAATCATTTCATCACCGGGTTTTATCTGCCTGTCACCGAGCAATGGCGACGTTAATGCCATAAATGCAGCTAAATTTGCAGAAGAACCTGAATTGACCAAAGAACAGAATTTTATTTCCAGATACTCTGCAAACTTCTTTTCAAATTCTACGGTATACCGCCCGGAAGTCAGCCAGAATTCCAATGCACTGTCTACAAGATTACGCATTTCCGTACTATCATAGACACGGGAAGCATAGGGAATCCTATCCCCTTCCTGATACTCCTTCTTTTTATGAAAAAGATTGTAATATTCATCTATCAGGTTTAAAATCTCTTCTTTTGCCTGTGACTCAGTTTTATTTTCAAACATATGATTTTTCCTCTTGTTTATATTATTTCCAGACTTTCCACGGCGCTGTATCCTCCGCCCATAGTTTTTCCAATTTATCCTTATCACGCAAGGTATCCATGCACTGCCAGAAGCCATGATGCCGATAACACGCTAACTGCCCTTCTTTTGCCAATCGTTCCATCGGTTCCTGTTCAAAGCTGGTGTCATCACCTTCTATATAGTCCAATACTTCCGGCTGGCAAACAATAAATCCTCCGTTTATCCAGCCGCTGTCTGCTTTATTCTTTTCCCTAAAAGCCGCCACAATATCATCCCCGACAAAATCCATTACCCCGAAGCGTCCTTCCGGCTGAATCCCTGTCAACGTCATGATTTTGTTATGTTTCTTATGAAAATCCACGAGTTGCGATATATCTACATCTGATACCCCATCCCCATAAGTAACCATAAACGCCTCATTATTTAAATATTTTCCAATACGCTTGATACGTCCGCCGGTCATAGTCGTTAACCCGGTATCTACCACCGTTACCTTCCATGGTTCCACAATATTATCATGGATTATCATATCATTATGACCTGTCGTAAAGTCAAACGTAATATCGCTTTTATGCAAAAAATAATTTGAAAAATATTCTTTAATGACATACTGCTTATATCCTGCGCATATGATAAAGTCATTGAATCCATAATGTGAATACAGCTTCATAATGTGCCATAAAATAGGCATATTACCAATCTCTATCATTGGCTTCGGTCTTAAATGACTCTCTTCAGATATTCTTGTCCCAAATCCTCCCGCTAAAATAACAACTTTCATTTTCACTTGTATGATGTTTATAGAAGCAAAAACACCATAACTTCCTTTCTTTTTAATATC
>JAMPFM010000044.1 GCA_023664455.1 Blautia sp. | reverse complement strand
CGTCTTACGCTTGGTTTTTCGTAATGCTCTCTCTTACGAATTTCCTGTTGAATACCGGCTTTCGCACAGCTTCTTTTAAAACGACGTAATGCACTATCTAAAGTCTCGTTCTCTTTAACGATTACGTTCGACATTCCGCACCCGACCTCCCTTCAGTCCCTAACTAGTAACTTGACTGATTGGGTTATTTATGCACAACCATACATACTTTGACTATACACAATACACATTATACCACATTCTGGATATGAGTCAACTACTATTTTCTTTATTTGTCTTTTATTCCTTTTCATGTTACACTTAGTAGCAGAATGTGAAATCAGAAAAGGAAGCCCTTACTATGAAAACAGTTGGCATTATCGCAGAATATAATCCCTTTCATAACGGACATACTTATCAGATAAAACAGGCAAAGGAAGCCACGGAAGCGGATTACTGTATCGTTATTCTAAGCGGCAATTTCGTACAGCGCGGCACTCCCGCCATTATGGATAAGTTGTTGCGCACCAGAATTGCCCTATTAGAAGGCGCGGATATCGTCATCGAACTCCCTGTCCACTATTCCACGGGCAGCGCAGAATATTTTGCCTCAGGCGCTGTCGCCCTCTTGGATAAACTGGGTGTTACCGATGTTTTGTGCTTTGGCAGTGAATGCGGCGACTTACATGCCCTATCCTCCTTATCCCATGCGCTCGTATCGGAAAGCGAGGAATTTAAGACGCGTATCAAACAAGAGATGAAAGCCGGGTATTCCTATCCGAAAGCAAGAAGCGACGCACTCTGCGCCACTGCCCCACAACTGACAAAGTATCTGGATATTCTTCGTTTCCCCAATAATATCCTGGGATTGGAATATCTGAAAGCCTTAGAAAAACGTAACAGTAATATCAAAGCCCACACCATATCCCGCGTCGGCACAAACTATCACGACGCCAGCCTGCATACCGCCTATAGTTCTGCGCTTGCCATCCGGGAATCCATTATGTTGAAAGAAGATATCCGTTTCATCAAGGAGCAGGTTCCGCCTGCCGCCTATGAATTAATGGAGCAAAACTATCAGAAAACCTTTCCTATCTTGCCTGGTGACATTTCTTCCCTGCTTCTCTATAAATTGATTCAGGAAGAAGAAAACGGTTATATGGACTATTTTGACATTGACAGCCACTTTTCCGACCGGGTGGGCAGACATCTGTCCTCCTACACGGATTTTGAAAGCTTCTGTGAACTATTAAAATCTAAAAATATTACTTATACGAAAGTCTCACGGAATCTATTACATATTTTGTTAAATATTTATCAAAAGGATGTTGAAACCTACTGCGCGGAAGATTTCGTATACTATGCCAGAATGCTGGGATTCAGAAAAGATGCGAAAGAGCTGTTATCGGCGATTAAAGCCAGTTCTTCCATCCCGCTTCTATCTAAGCTGGCCGCAGCGGATGAGCGCATCGCTTCTGCAAACGGCAAAAAAATGCTACATAGCGATATTCAGGCAAGTCACATCTATGGTCTGATTGGCAGCCAGAAATTCCGCCAGCCCTTTCAGAATGAATGCACAAAACCGCCGGTTGTTCTCTAATCGGCGGTTTGTTTCAAAATACCCTCGATATATTCTTTTATCCGGGCATGTACCATATCCGATACTTCCGCAGTCGTCATCCCCTGATAGTCTTTCGCATAAATGGCAGGCAGATAATGCACCTGCGTCTTTACTCTTTTCACGGACCAGATTTCAAAGACCTTATAAGAATCAATTAGCACAACCGGTACAATCGGCGCCTTCACCCGCATAGCGCTCTTAAAGCAGCCCGGTTTAAACTCCTGTACCCGGTTATGGTTATGACAATAGCTGCCTTCCGGGAAAATGATATACCTTCTTCCCGCCGCCACTTCCTCAGACACCGCCCGCATCAGTTTTACCGTCTGTCTTGGATCGTCCTTAATCAGTCGTTTCCCATGAAGAAGCTCGATAAACTGTGTGGTCAGAATCACATGGGACTTGGCGTCATCTATCACGATAGAACACGGCTTTCTGTGGGTATATACGATGCCCAACGCATCATATTTTCCCTGATGATTCGGAAACATGACGTATCCACCTTCTTTCGGCAGGTTTTCCGTACCATACGCTTCCGTTCTGATATGCCCTGTCCTGATCATTCTTCTGACCGCCTTGGAAGCATAGGCATAACATTCTTCTTCCGTATACTTTTCCGGATGCTTCGCCATATATGACATCTTAGGAATCATATAAGCTCTCGGCAGATTGCAGAGTATCACATGTATAAACCGCAACATAACATTTCATCCCTCTTTCCCTGTTGTCTCTATCTACCAATGTCTATATTCTATTTCCATTTTAAGTCGTTTTCTTTTTATTTTCAATCCTTGCACAATGCAAAATATCATCACAACAAAGGGGAAAACAGTTTCAGAATCGGACCTATCACATTCAGTTTCACGAATTTCTTTCTACACCACTGCATCGTAATTTCTTCCGATTGTAAAAAAGTTTCCTGCATGTCCTGTTCCAGCGCTTTGATGGCGTCGGCATGATATAAAAACACGCCGCATTCAAAATGATGGTAAAAACTTCTATAGTCAAAATTAATCGTTCCCACCGTCGCCGCTTCCCCATCACACAACACACACTTGGAATGAATGAAGCCCGGCGTATACTGATAGATTTTCACGCCTGCTTCTATCAGATTCTGATAATAGGACTGCGTAAGCCAGTAAATCGACTTTTTATCTGGAATCCCCGGCGTTACGATGCGCACGTCCACGCCCCTTTTTGCCGCCAGTTTCAGCGCTGTACACATCTCGTTATCGATGACCAGATAGGGGGTATAGGCATAAAAGTATTTCCTGGCGTACCCTATCAGATTCAGATAAACATTTTCTCCCACCGTCTCATTATCAAACGGCGTATCCCCATAGGGCTGCACATATCCGTTACCTTTAGGCGATTTTTCAAAACGATAATGATAAACGCTATAGTCTTCATCCATAGGTCTGGAAATATTCCAAATCTGTAAAAACATGGCAGTGAAATTCCAGACTGCCTCGCCCCTGATACGGATTCCCGCATCTTTCCAATAGCCATGTACCGTCTCATAATTGATGTATTCGTCCGCCAGATTAATACCGCCAGTATAGCCGACTTTCCCGTCAATGACCACGATCTTCCTATGGTCCCTGTTATTTAGAATAATCGTCATAAACGGAATCAATTTGTTAAAAGCAACGCATTTGATCCCCTTCTCTTCCATCAAGAGGTCATATCGCTTGGGCAGCTTAAAGACGCTTCCCACATCATCATAAATCAGCCGCACTTCTACGCCCTGTTTCACTTTTTCTTCCAGGATTGCGAGGATTTCATTCCACATCTGTCCTTCCCCTAGAATGAAAAATTCTAAGAAAATAAAATGTTCCGCCTGTTTTAAATCCTCTAACATCTGCTTCCAGTAAGGCAGACCGTCCGCATAATATATCGTTTCCGTATTGTCCCAGATGGGCGTACCGGAATAGGCGCGCAAATAGCTGCTCTGATTAGCAATCGCCAGATTTTGGGCCTCAAGTTTCTTCACAATCTGTTCATTCCCAGGCATATTTTTTCGCAGCAGCTCGTCCGATTCCGTGATACTGTCCCGCAGCTTATGGGAAATAATGATATGCCCAAAAGCCAGATACAATATCCCGCCAAACAGCGGAAAACTTAAAATAGGCACAATCCAGGCAAGCTTGATGGCCGGATTATTCGGTCTCAAAATCAGATAGATTACAATCGCGATGCTCAACATCCGCAGCGCTATCGCAATTTCCACATAATGATTCGCCCAGCGGAAAATGACCATAAGAAAAAAAGCAACCTGTAATATAAGAATCAGCGCCGTAATAAATACCCTGTTTAATATAAAATGCAATGTTTTTTTCACGTCGTATTCCTATCCTCTTCCTACTATAGCACAAAGAATAGCGTCCTGCAATTATGCCTCTATCAGATACGGGGCTATCGCCTTCTCAATTTCCGGGACATTCTCATTGGTTTCCAGAATCCGAAATTCCACGGGATTCGACAAATCCATAGAAAAAATACCCATGATGGACTTCGCATCCACCACATATCTGCCGGATACCAAATCAAAGTACCCCTCCATATTGCCGATAACCGAGACAAACCCCTTGACTCTCTCAATCGAATTTAAATCCAATAAATAACTTTTCATGATTTAACATGCTCCCTCTTAGTTTTCCCTCTTTTATCTGTCATAGACATTTCTTCTATCCTAAATCCATTGTCTTTCAATCCACTGTTTTTAAATCAACTGTTCATAAATACGCCCCAGCATCTCACTATCCAGCTCTGTCTCATTCAAAATCGTATACCGCTCTTTTCTGGTAGCCGGCGCCTTTTGCCATGCATCTATAAAAATTTCCTTCGTAATATTCCAATTCATGGGATTGATATCCAGCTCGTAGGCCTTTAAGATTTCCCGCAGCCTGATAGCGTTTCTTCCTTGTAACATGCAGCTTACGACACTGCCAAGCGCCACCGCCATGCCGTGGGAAATATGAATATCTGGATAATGTTCTTCCAGGGAATGGCAAAAAAGATGTTCCGAACCGCTGCTGGGTCTGGAATTGCCCGCAATTTTCATAGCAAGACCGCCCATCACAAGCGACTGTGTGAGAATTTTGATAAATTCCTTACTCTTCAAGGACTTCTCTTCGTTATAGCACAAAGAAGTGAGCGCCATATCGGAAATCATGTAGGCAAAATCGTCCACACGACTCTTATGATACGCCGCATCCAACTTCCAGTCATATAAAGCGGTATATTTACTAATGGTATCGCCAATGCCCGATTGTAACTGCTCTATCGGCGCATTCATGATGACGTTGATATCGACGACGATGCCAGTGGGTATCTTACAGCCCAGTGTCTTACGCATTTTATCATTCATATCCAGAACGGCTACTGGCGACGCCAGACTGTCATTACTCAGTGTCGTAGGCAGACAGATATAGGGAATCTTTCCTACAAAACCTGCATACTTGGCAACGTCTAAAACCTTGCCGCCTCCGATTCCGATAATAACCTGAAAACCTTCCGCGCAGATTACCCTTGCAAGCTCCATTGCCTGGTCAAAAGAGTTTTCCCTGATAAAATATAATTCGCTCTTTGGTAAATCCCGTTTCATCTCATCCAGATATCCCTGGATAATGCCTTGCAGCGCCTTCTCGGTCACAATCATGACTTTCTTCTCTGTAATCTGCGCTACGCAGCTAAGAAGCGCCTCATCCAGATGCTCGAAAACACCCTCCTCCATAATAAGACAATACGGCAAATGAAACTCATGCATCTTTTGTAATCCTCCTGAATATCTTACTTTTATCGCTTATAAAAACTCTCATCCAATCAGGAAAGAGTCACATCTAAAATCATCATAATTAAAAATCCGACGGCAAATCCCAGCGTCGCGCCGTCTGAATCCCCATTTCCCGCCGCTTCCGGAATCAGCTCTTCCACCACGACGAACAACATCGCGCCGGCTGCAAAAGCCAGCAGAAAGGGCAGCGCCTTCTCGATAATCCCAGTGACCAATATAGTCAATAAAGCACCAAGCGGTTCCACAATCCCGGACAGGATTCCATAAACAAAGGCTTTCTTTTTTCCGGCGCCGTTGCTTTTCATCGGCATGGATATAATCGCCCCTTCCGGGAAATTCTGGATGGCGATTCCTACGGCAAGGGTATAGGCTCCCGCCAATGTTATTTCCTGATTGCCTGCCAGGACGCCGGCAAAAACAACGCCCACCGCCATTCCTTCCGGTATATTATGCAGCGTAACCGCCAATGCCAGCATCGTCGTCTTCGTCAGTCTGCTCTTAATCCCTTCCGGTTCCTTTCCGCCTGGGTGCAGATGCGGAATCAGTTTATCCAACCCGTACAAAAAGGCAATGCCCGCCGCAAATCCTATACTCGCCGGTACGAACGTCCACTTTCCGTACCCCTGCGACATCTCTATCGCCGGAAGTAACAGTGACCACACGGACGCTGCAACCATCACGCCGGAAGCAAAGCCTAATAAAACCTTTTCCAGAAGCGGATTCAGGGAATTTCTCATGAAAAGCACACAGGAAGCGCCCAGAGCCGTCCCCAGAAAAGGAATCATAAGTCCGAGGAATATATCCATATACAGTTGTCTCCTTACTGCTTACTGAAACTATTCTATTTTTCGGATTAAAATACCGTTACGAAGCAGGGTCGAGTCAATATAATGTCTGGAAAAAAGGATTTCTCCCTCTTTTTCGATCTCAATATCTTCTTCTTCACAGTTGATGATGACTTCCACATACTGGTTTTCCCATCCCATTTTGCAAAATTCAATCACCCTTGGTTTATTGATTTTATTGGGGAAATGAAAATCCCGGCTTCTTAAAAGAGGTTCTCCATTCCGCAGTTTCAACAGACTCTTCACAATCTCAATGCGCTCTGCATAAACGCCCGCTTCAATCTCTTCCCACGGCATACAGCGCCTGCAGTCCGGATCATAGCTTCCTTCCATCGCAATCTCTGTCCCATAGTAGATGCAGGGACTACCGGGCATCGTAAACAATACCGCGAGCTGTTGGAAGTATTCATCCAGATTGCGCACATCTGAACGCAGTCTTTTCGTATCGTGGGAATCCAGTAAATTAAATAATACGTCATTTGTCTGCTGCATATATCCTGTATAGCATCTATTAATCGTATATTCAAAATCTTCATTTGTCTGGCTCTTATCAATCCAGAAGTCCTTAATACTGGCTCCTAGCGGATAATTCATAACCGCATCAAATTCATCTCCTCTAAGCCAGGGCATTGCATCATGCCAGATTTCACCGAGAATATAAATATCCGGCTTGATTGCCTTGAGGCGGAGCCGTAGTTCTTTACAAAATACATGGGATATCTCGTTTGCCACATCGAGACGGATACCATCTACATCATAATTCCTAACCCAGTTCTCACAGACCTCCAATAGATATTCCCGTACTTTGGGATTGCTCGTATTGAGTTTCGGCATATTATCATAAAAAGCAAAGGTATAGTATTGTCTGGTTCTGGCGCAGCCGTCCTCCTCATGGAAAGGCCACTCATTGACCATAAACCAATCCCAGTATTCGGACGCAGGTCCGTTTTTCTTCACATCCTGCCAGGGTGCAAACTCTTCCCCTGCATGGTTAAAAACGCCGTCCAGCATAATCCTGATATTTCTCTCATGAGCTTCTTTGACAAGTATCTTCATCGTCTCTTCCGAGCCGAAATGGGAATCGATTCTGCGGTAATTTGTCGTATCATACTTGTGGGGAGAGGGCGATTCATTAATCGGCGTCAGATAAAGACCGGATATTCCCAGCCCCTTGATATAATCTAACTTCTGTGTAATGCCCACCAAATCCCCGCCGAAAAATTCTTCGTTGCTGACAGAACCTTTATTGCGCCAGGGCTGCGTTCCTTCTGGATTTAAGGATGGATCGCCATTACAGAATCTTTCCGGGAAAATCTGATACCAAATTGTATCGTTTACCCAAGATGGCGTCACCGGAATATCCGCAGGGTTCATCCACGGGAACACGAAACACTGTCTGCTTCGCCCCTCTAGATGCATCTGTGCTTCCGACACAAAGCCGTCTTCAAAATAGAACCACTTTTCGTCCGCCGTCTGTAATTCAAAATAGTATTTCAGCCTTTTATAAGGCGGCTCTATCGTCGTAGTCCACCACAACTGATTTTTCAGCCTCTTCTTAAAAGGAATATTCTCCCATTCTCCGTTCCAGGTCTCACCCCCGCCTAAAATACCGGCGCTGAAAGGGTCCCCATGAACAAGATTTACATACTTTACATCATACCCCGTTTTGATATTAATAATCAGCCGGTTCTCATCCAATGGATAACAATAATTGTCATTTGCCCTGTGATATACCGCATTAAAATCCATACCCTACCTCCCGCTTCACTCTATCCTTTTTGCCGTTTGGAAAACGTTTTCCCCTATCTAAAATCATAATACAGACGTTTCAAAATTGCAAGGATAAATCCTGCCCGCAGGGCGATAGGCATACGCTTCTATCCTCTTTCCAATGCCAGAAGCATATATTCTATCATATGATTTACCCTTTTGTGTGTGCATAAGTCCTGGTTTCACCCCATCCAATGTCATAAGGCGTTCCCTTTCCCTTTCCCATTTCTAAATTAAATATACCACATTGTCCATAAAACAGGCAATACGATATGGGATTGAAAAGCATTTCCATTTGTGTTAGACTAACTAAATATTCAATTAATATTTGCCTCACAGGAAATTGAGGCTCGTCTGAAAGAAAGGTATGGGAGTTACTATGAAAATACAAGAGTCTGCGGAAAACTATCTGGAAACAATTTTGATGCTGGGACAAAAAAAAGGAAATGTCCGTTCCATCGATATTGCCCATGAATTGGAATTTAAAAAACCGAGTGTCAGCGTAGCAATGAAAAATTTACGCGAAAACGGTTATATCAAGGTAGATTCCAACGGCTTTATCACGCTGACCGACTCCGGCAGACAAATTGCGGAAACCATGTATGAGCGCCATCTTCTGCTTTCCCACTGGCTGATAGATCTGGGCGTCGATGAAAAGATCGCTGTGGAAGACGCCTGTAAAATGGAGCATATCATCAGCAAAGAGAGTTTTGACGCCATCAAAAAACATGTACGGGAATCTGCTAACGAATAATGCTTTTTTTGCGCCATCCGCCCTGGAAATATCTTGCCGCCGCGACCAATAAGGCGATTGTCCATCCCGCGCAGAACGCCCACCAGATAATATCCACACCGACGATATGCGCAAACCCGACGGTTAAAAATAAGCGGATGAAAAAGCTAAGCAGCGTGGTAAGGATAAACCACCCCATATCGCCGCTTCCCTTAAACGTGGCTTTCACTAACATAAATGTGGAAAACACTACAAGGAAAGCGCCGATAACCCTGATATAGGCAGTACCGATCGCCATAACCTGTGCTATGTCCGCCTCTGTCTTCTCTATAAAAATCCCGATAATCTGCGCCGGAAACATTTCAAAAACAAACGTCATCACAAGCGATAAACCCCCGCAGCTAAGAATCGACGCCCGGAGTCCTGGAAAGATACGCTCCGTTTTTCCCGCGCCCATATTCTGTCCCACATAATTCGCATAGGCATTGCTATAATTGATGGGAATTGCCGTGGCGAGATTCACGATTTTGGCCGCCGCCGCGCTTCCGGCAATTACAGAGGAACCGAAACCGTTAATTACCGCCTGCACCACAACCGAGCCCACTGATACGATGGATTGCTGCAACGCAGAAGGCAGTGCAAAGCGCAGCATCATGAACAACAGTTTTTTATCAAAAATGGGCATATCTTTCCCATGTTCAAACCCCGATAACAGTTTCGGCATATCCCATAAGGCAAGAAGCGCCGCCACAAGCTGCGAAATCGCCGTGGCAAGCGCCGCGCCGCCTACGCCGCTTCTTAGTCCGATCATAAAAAATAAATCCAGCACAATATTAAAAACCGAAGAAATAATTAGAAATTTAAGAGGCGTCCTGGAATTTCCCAATGCCACATAGACGCCGTTTAGCGCATTATAGACAAAAATTGGGACGCAGCCCAAAAAATAGATTCTCAGATAAGAAACGCCCATCCCGATAATTTCCGCCGGTGTATTGACAAGTCTTAATAGCGGGACTGCCCCTATCCAGATAGCAAGTGTGGACACAAATGCAACCGCCGCTGAGAAAATCGTAGATACCGTCATACACTGCCATATTTTTTCTGTTTTCCCTGCTCCGAAATATTGGGAAATCACAATCGAACCACCAAGAGAAAGACCTGTTGCAAGCTGTACGAAAACCGCTGTGATACTGCTTGCGCTCCCTACTGCGGCAAGTGCGTCCGTCCCTAATCTCTGTCCCACAATGACCGTATCCGCCACATTATAAAACTGCTGGAAAAGATTGGATAAAATCATAGGAACCGCAAAAAGGAGAATCGTCTGAAACGGATTCCCCTCTGTCATCTTATGTGTTGCAGTCCTGGCTTCCCCTTTGTTTCCAAACATATCCTACTGCCCCATTCTATTTTTGACCACTTCGGTCAATTCTTGAAACTATGGATTGGCGCGGGAATCCTGCCGCTCCGGCTGATAAAATCGTCGCAGGAAAAGGGATTCACCGGCATAATCGGCGCATGACCGAGCAATCCGCCAAATTCTACGTTTTCCCCCACATCTTTTCCGATTACAGGAATCAGACGGGCTGCCGTCGTCTTCTGATTCACCATGCCAATCGCCATCTCATCCGCAATAATGCCGGAAATAGTTGCCTCCGTCGTATTTCCCGGAATGGCAATCATGTCAAGCCCTACGGAACAGACGCAGGTCATCGCCTCTAATTTCTCTAGCGTAAGCGCGCCTGCACTAACAGCATCTATCATGCCCTGGTCTTCGCTGACTGGAATAAATGCGCCGCTTAAACCGCCGACATAAGAAGACGCCATCACCCCGCCCTTTTTCACCTGATCATTTAAAAGGGCAAGCGCTGCGGTCGTCCCCGGCGCCCCGGCGTGTTCCAAGCCAATTTCGCACAAAATATCCGCCACACTATCCCCGATTGCCGGCGTCGGCGCCAGCGACAAATCCACGATGCCAAAAGGGACGTTCAGCCTTTTAGACGCTTCTTTTGCCACCAACTGCCCCACACGGGTCACTTTAAAGGCCGTCTTCTTAATGGTCTCGCATAGAACTTCAAAACTTTCCCCCCGGACCTTACTCAGCGCCGTCTTGACGACTCCCGGACCGCTGACGCCTACATTGATAATTTTATCCGCCTCTGTCACGCCGTGGAATGCCCCTGCCATAAAGGGGTTATCATCCGGTGCGTTGCAAAAAACGACTAGTTTGACACAGCCGAGGGAATCCTCGTTTTGCGTCGCCTGCGCCGTCTGTTTGATAATCCTTCCCATCAATCTGACGGCATCCATATTGATACCCGTCTTCGTAGACGCAACATTGACGGAACTGCAGACCCTCTCGGTCACTGAAAGCGCCTTGGGAATCGATTGAATCAGAAATTCGTCCGCTTTCGTCATTCCCTTGGATACCAATGCCGAATATCCGCCGATAAAATTTACGCCCACCTCATGGGCTACTTTATCCAAAGTCTTCGCAATGGATACAAAATCTTCCGCAGAGTGACAGGCGGCTCCTCCCACGAGTGCGATCGGCGTAACGGATATCCGCTTATTTACAATCGGTATTCCATATTCTTTTGCTATCGCTTCCCCCGTCGCTACCAAATCCTTCGCCGCATCATAGATTTTCTGATAGATTTTCTCATTCACACGCTTTAAATCGGAATCGATACAATCCAAAAGGCTGACGCCAAGCGTAATCGTCCTGACGTCCAGATTTTCTTTCTCTATCATCTCGTTTGTTTCTGCAACTTCAAATATATTAATCAATGTCTTCTTTTCCTTTCCCCACATGGACGCAGCCGGCTTTTCAATCTAATCCCCCATGCTGCCTATATCCTGTGCATCTGGTTAAAAATTTCTTCCTTCTGGCATTTGATAATCACGCCAATACTCTCGCCCAGCTTTTCTAAATCCTCCACGATTTCCCCAAAATGCTTCTGGGTCTGGTTGGTATCGACAATCATCATCATATTAAAATAATCCTGTACAATCGTCTGCGAAATATCCAGAATATTAATCTGGTTATCCGCCAGATAAGTACACACCTTCGCAATAATTCCTACCGTATCTTTTCCGACTACCGTAATAATTGTCTTTTTCATGCTTCTTAATTATGCTCCTTCCTAAATCTCAATCATACGGGAAACTTCGCTTCTTTTTGCCACATAAATTGGAAAATCCTCTTCCCGGTATCCTGACTCTGACATCATAATTTCTACTTTGACCGTCTCATAAGCAAGTTCGGGCAGATTATTTTCTTTGCTCAGATGCCCTAACATAACCGCCTTGATATGGTCGTTTAAAAGCCGTCCCAACAGCCGTCCCGATGCTTCGTTGGATAAATGTCCCCTGTCGCTTAAAATACGCTGTTTCAGATAATAGGGATAGGGACCTACTTGTAACATATTGACGTCATGGTTCGCTTCCAGATATAAAACGTCCAAATCCTGCATACAGGCTATCGTATACTCATTATAACAGCCCAGATCCGTTAAAATTCCTATGTTCTTCTTATCATGGCTGATTCTATATGCCACCGGTTCCGCCGCGTCATGGGATATCCGCATCGGGTATAACGTCATATCTTTTATCCGGCATTTCTCATCCGCATAGATACAATGAAACAAAGAATCCTCTATCCTGCCTAAAGAAGCCGTCTGTTTCACCGCCTCTATCGTCCCCGCCGTTCCATAGATGGGAATCCCATACTTTCTGGCAAGAACCCCCAGACCGCTTATGTGGTCTGCATGTTCATGGGTAAGGAAGATACCGTCGATATCCGGCATCCTGAGTCCCAGCCTGGCAACGCCCGCTTCTATCCGCTTGCCGCTGATTCCCACATCAATCAGAAGATGGGTGGTATCCGAACCCGTGTAAATACAATTGCCGCTGCTGCCGCTGGCTATGCTGCATAATCTCATCATCTTTCAGTCTTTCCAATAAATTTTTATCACATCGCCGCTGTGAATCGGCTCCATGTACTGCGCCGCCCTGCCGTTTAATTCTGTGACGATACCGCTGCCCTGGGGCGCCGACAAATCAAAGTCTATGTATTCAAAAACGTCTACGAAAATATAAGACGTCTTCCCCTCCAGACGCACGGGCATCCCATTCACATTCACATGGATGGACATGGGAATCTGGCTGCCTGTGGGTTTTGCGGCTGTATTTGCTGCGGCTGCCCCTGCCACCGTGTTTACTGTGGCTGTATTTGCAGCTTTGGGGGCTGCTGTATTTGTTCCGGCTGTTACAGCGTCTACTGCATTTGTTCTGTCATTTTCAGCGTTTGTTACATTTTGACCTGTCTCTGCTGATTCAGTGTTTGTCGCACTTGAGCCTGTCTCTGCTGATTCAGTGTTTGTCGCACTTGGGCCTGTCTCTGCTGATTCAGCGTCTATCACATTTCCACTTGTCTCTGCTGTCTTCACCGTCTTTACGCCTTCTGCCTCTCCATCGTCCCCTTCCAGCGCGTCCGCCGTCTCTTCCTCATCCATAAGGAAATCCGCCGCCTTTCCTACGGACGGGTCGCTCTTGACATAACTGCCGTCATCTTCGGGCAGTGCGTCATAAGTATCCGCTGCGCCGCTTCCATAAATATCCCGATCGGATAACTGCAATTCTTCCATCGTCCAGACAATGGAAAAGTTCTCATATACTTTGGTATCCATATCCGCCAATTTATTATTGACGTAGATATTCAATTCTTTATTGATGATAACGTCCATAAATTCGGCAATCTGGCTGACCGTATAATAATTTAAAAATTCAATCTCATCGTTTTCCTGAATGCTGTAATATCCCGACTGCAGCTGCCCGTTTACCATCGCAAATTTCGGCAATTCCACCTTCTTTTCATTGACCTCTACCCACATCGTAGCGCCAAATTCCGGAAGCTGGTTAATATCCAGCGAGGCCGGTTCGCCCGCCGTCGATTCTATGACCCTGACCTGGTCGTTGGCATGAATCGGCGTATGGATATCTGCTTCCGCCCCGTTTACCGTAATCACCGCCGCTTCTCCAAGAGACCCTCTTATGATACGTGTTTTCCCATTGACACTAAACGTAAGCGCCTGCCCACGTTTCGGGAACAGACCGTCGTTTGCAAATTCCGCCTGCATCGCCGCGTCCACTACCGCCAGCCTGTTATTATCATACAATTTGATTCGCTGCTCGTTAAAATAAATGAAGATAAAATTATTGCTCTGCTCATAAAAACTCAGACAGATTCCGATGGGCGTAACCATCAGGGAGTCCTTTTTCGCATCATCTTCATAAAATACAATCTGCTGCATGACTTCCTCGCCGCGGACCGCTACCCTTTCCTTCTGGATATCCAGCTCCTCCGCCAGCTTCTGCGTATATCCTTGCAGTTTTCCGCCGCCGCCAACCACGAAAACAGCGCTCACAGATTTCCCGCCGTTTAATTCCTTAATCTTATCAGAAACCTGTCTCGCCATATCCTCTAGAACCGGCGCTGCCACTTCCAGAATTTTTTCCCTGGAAATGGTCTGGGAAAGTCCCATGATATCTTTGTACTCAATACTTTCTTTTTCCTCGGCTTCCCGCTTAATCGACTCCGCCGTCTTAAAATCCACCAGACAGTGTTTCGCAACCACTTCTGTCAGGGAATCGCCCGCTATGGGAATCATGCCGTAAGCGATAATGCTGCCATCTTTCGTAATGGAAATATCGGACGTTCCTGCCCCCACATCTACTAAGGCGATATTCAGCATCCGATACCTTTCCGGTATCGCGACCTGAATCGCCGCAATAGGCTCTAACGTCAGATTCGCGACCTCCAGTCCCGCCAGTCCCACCGCCTTATAGAGACCATCCACGACATCATCCGGCAGGAAAGTCGCGATAATGTCTGCACCGATTATCTTTGCCTTATGCCCTTCCAGATTGGTTATTGCATAACGATTCAAATAATAACGCACAACCGAATAACCCACACAATAGAATTTCAATTCCGTATCGTTGGTTTTCTGAAATTCTTCATAGGCTTTTTCAACTCCCATAGAATCCAGCGCGTAAATATCTTCACCATTTACTTCTTTTTCCCCGGCGAACTCGTATTCAATATCAGTTGTTATTGTACGCAGTACACGTCCAGCCGCCGCAATACAGACGTCTTTTAACGTCCTGCCGGTTTTTTCTTCCAGACATGCTTTCACCTCGCTTATCGTCGCGCCTACCTTGTGAATATCATGAATCTGCCCATCCAGCATCGCCCGCGTCTCATGTTCCCTGATGCACTGCGCCACTACATGAAAGCGTTCCCCTGTCCGATATCCTACCGTTCCTACGATACTTCTTGTTCCTATATCCAGTCCAAACACTAATTGTCCCGGAATCTTCATCATCTCTGACACAGATATTCCTCCAATTTCCTATCAATCTGCAGACATGCATCCTCAAAACTTCCACTGTTATCAATCACAACCTGACAATGCCGTCTAAACTCCTCTTCCGCCAATTGCTCCTGCATGATCCGGGCTGTTTTCTCATCCGAATACGCCCGGAAACGTCTAAGTCTATCCTTCCGTACCCCGGTATCCGCATAAATATACCAGAGCTCATCCAGAATCTCCTCATAACCGCCCTCGATTAAAAGCGCCGCTTCCACAAACACAAAATCCAGCTTTCCTTCCATCCTCGCATTCGTAATTTCCTGCAGAATCACTTCTTTGACCGCCGGATGAACGATATCATTTACCTGCGCCAGAAGCTGCCCATCCGTAAAAATTTTTTCTGCCATACGAATTTTATCAATCCAGCCGTCTGGATTTAGAATTTCTTTTCCAAGAAGCGCCCTCAATGCCTCGTAACATCGCTGTCCCGGCTCTTTTACCTGATGCGCCACATCATCCGCCAGAATCACCCGGCAGCAATAACGCTCTTTCACATATGCCAGCAGCTTCGATTTGCCTGAACCTACACCGCCGGTAATGCCAATGGTCTTCATCTTCTTATTTTGCATCATACCAGGTCATCCCCGTATGCAGGTCGATTTCCAGCGCCACCGCTAAATCGGCCGCCGCCTGCATTTCCTGTGTCAAAATCTGCCTTACCTGCTCTTCTTCCGGCTGATAAGTCTCGATTAGCAATTCGTCATGCACCTGCAAAATTAAACGGGATTGCAGCCCCTCATTTTTCATACGCGCCCAGACATGAATCATGGCAATCTTGATAATATCCGCCGCGGTTCCCTGTATCGGGGAATTCATCGCGACCCGCTCCCCAAAAGAACGCTGCATGAAATTGCCGGAAGATAATTCGGGCACCGGCCTTCTCCTGCCAAACATCGTGACGGCATACCCTTTTTCCTTTGCATTCGCCACCAATTTATCCAGAAAACTTTTGATTTCCGGGTAGGTGGAAAAATACTGTTCGATATATTCCGCCGCTTCTTTTCTGGATATACTCAGATCCTGACTCAGCCCGAAAGAGCTGATGCCGTATACAATCCCGAAATTGACCGCCTTAGCGTTCCTTCTCTGTAAATCCGTGACTTCTTCAAACGGCGTGTGAAATACTTTGGACGCCGTGATTCTATGAATATCCTGATCCATCTGATAAGCCTCTATCAACTGCTTATCATCGGACATATGCGCCAGTACCCGCAGCTCAATCTGGGAATAGTCCGCATCCATAAACAGATAGCCTTCCTCCGGGATAAACACCTTACGGATTCTTCTGCCCAGCTCCATCCGTATCGGGATATTCTGCAAATTAGGCTCCGTAGAGCTGATTCTTCCGGTCGCCGTAATGGTCTGATGAAACGTGGAATGAATCCGCCCGCCCTCGTCAATATAAGCGGCAAGCCCTTCCGCATAGGTTGACTTTAATTTCGCCAGTCCCCTGTATTCCAGAATATCCGATACAATCGGATAATCCGGCGCTAATTTTTCCAGAATATCCGCCGCCGTAGAATAACCGGTCTTCGTCTTCTTCCCGCCTGGAATCCCCATCTGTCCGAATAAAACCTCGCCCAGTTGTCTGGGGGAATTAATATTAAACTCTCCGCCTGCCTGTTCCCAGATAGACTGTTCCAGCTCCGTAATCCGTCCCGTTAAAGCCTCCCCATAAGCTTTTAATTCGTCCGGGCGCACCATAATCCCGGCTTGCTCCATCTCATACAAAACCTTCGTCAACGGCATTTCTATCTCATAAAGCAGTGAAAGCATTCCCTGCTCCTCTAATTTCATCCGTAATTTGTCCGCCGCCATCAGACAGACATATGCCTGAAAACAGGCAAATTCCGCAAACTCCTTAGGCTTTTCATAAAAAGTCTGCGCTAAGGACGCTTTTCCACACACCTGTTTTCTATCGGAAATCACCAGATTCAGATATTCTCCGGCAATAGTTTCCACATCATAATCGTTTTTCAACGGATTCAACAGATATGCTGCCAGAAGGATATCGAAATACTGACGCCGCCCAAAAACTGCCAGTACGTCCGTTTCCACAGTCCCTTCCGGCTGCGTGGGTTCTATGACATCATATAACTGCTTGATATCAAAAACATTAAGTTTACATAACTTATCTTCTAATAAATGACCCAGCTTACCCGACAGATATTGCGCCGTCACAAACCCCTGACAGGGAATAAAATAAACTTCCTTTTCGGAAAGCGCAATGGAAACGCCAGCCCACCCTTTTTCCTCTTTTCCATCCCGCAGCACGGAAAGCCCGATTTCATAAGTATCCCCATCCTGCATCGCGGCGCGCTTTTTTGCTATCTTTGTAAACACCGCTTCTACGTCTGCAAATTCCGACAATGTTTTAAAATCCTCTGTCTGCGCATTGATATTCTGTACGTCCTTTTCAAAACGGGACAGCAGATTTTTAAATTCCAGTTGTTTACATAACACATATGCCTCTTCGGTATAAAAGCTGCCCGTCTTTGCCTTTTCAAACGAAAAATCAATCTCACTGTCCACCCTGATTGTCGCAAGGTCTTTGCTTAACCAGGCGAGGTCTTTGTGCAGGATTAAAGACTCTTTTACCGACTTTTTCGCAACTTCTTCAATCTTTTCATAGATATTTTCCAACGAGCCGAACTGTACCATAAGCTCCGTCGCCGTCTTTTCCCCGACCTTCGGCACGCCAGGGATATTGTCCGCCGTATCCCCCATCAAAGCCTTTAAATCAATAAACTGCAGCGGCGTCACATGATATTTCGCCTCTACGTCCGCAGCATAATAATCCTCGACCTCGGTTCTGCCGCCTTTGGTCTTGGGAATCCGAATCTTGATATGCTCAGTGGCAACCTGCAATAAATCCCTGTCTCCGGAAACCAGCGAGACTTCGATACCCTCTTTTTGCGCCCGCTTTGCCAGCGTGCCAAGAATATCGTCAGCTTCTAACCCCGCCTGCTCTATGATGCAAATTCCCATTGCCTGCAGCATTTTCTTCATCATCGGCACCTGCTCCCGCAGCTCCTCCGGCATCGGCTTCCTGGTGCCTTTATATTCTTGATAGATCTCATGCCGGAACGTAGGCGCATGGACGTCAAACGCCACCGTAAGAAAATCTGGTTTTTCTTCCTCTAATATCTTAAACATAATGTTTAAGAAACCATAGATGGCATTCGTATGAAATCCCTGGCTGTTTGTCAACTCCGGCACACCATAAAAAGCTCTGTTCAAGATACTATGTCCATCTATCAAAACCATCTTCCGGCTCATATGTCTGTTTCCTCTCTAAAATCGAAATACGATGATGAGTGCAATTAAAATAGCAACCATTACGGCAACTTCTAAGCAAAGCAGCGTATACTGCAAGCCCTTATGTAATTTAATCTCATACTTCGCGCTTCCAAGCCGTTCCTGCAGCGCATTCTGTAGATTAAAATTATTGCCCGCTTCTAACTGTTCCAAACCTTCCGACACCAGAAACTGAATGGTAAGCTCTTCCCTGCATTCCGCGCATTCATCAATATGCGCTATAAACTGTTCCAATGTTTTACTATCCAGGTCATCCTGCAAAAACGCGGGAACTATTTTTTCCGTTTCCTTGCAATTCATAAGTTATTGCGCTGCTCCCTTCTCAACCTGCCGCAAGCTGCCTTTAGACAAAATCACATATGTTTTATTATATACCATAACGATACCCTTTGCAAAGTATCCGATTAAAGATTTTTACAAAATGACTTGCCAAGCTTAGGCAGTTATGCTATTATATAATTCGGTTGTTAGAAATGCCGGCGTGTCGGAATGGCAGACGAGGCAGACTCAAAATCTGTTGTGGGCAACCACGTGTGGGTTCAAGTCCCACCGCCGGCAGTCATAAAAATACCGGAAACAATTTCGTGTAAAATAGTTTCCGGTATTTTTTATTTGCTGAATTTCAATATTTTATCAAAATCCTATTTTCCCATATACATCAAAACAATCCAACGTCGCAAAATAATCTTTCGGGGTTTCCGCCCTGCGAATCAGTTTCACGCTGCCATCTTCTTGTAAAAGAAGCTCCGCCGAGCGTAATTTCCCATTGTAATTATAGCCCATTGCATGTCCGTGGGCGCCTGTATCGTGAATTACAAGATAATCGCCCCTATCAATCTTAGGCAGCATCCTGTCGATTGCAAATTTATCGTTATTTTCACATAAGGAACCGGTGATATCATATTTCTCGTCACAAGGCGCATCCTCTTTTCCAAGCACCGTAATATGATGATAAGCGCCATACATAGCAGGACGCATCAGATTTACCGCACAGGCGTCCACACCAATATACTTCTTATAAGTATTTTTCTCATGAACTGCCTTCGTCACAAGCGCGCCATAAGGTCCCGTCATGAAACGTCCCATTTCCGTATAAATTGCGACTTCCCCCATTCCCGCAGGCGTCAATACCTCTTCATATACCTGCCGCACGCCTTCGCCAATCACCCTGATATCGTTCGCTTCCTGCTGCGGCGTATAAGGAATGCCGACGCCGCCGGATAGATTGATAAACGCGATATCCACACCGATTTCTTCTTTTAATTTGACCGCCAGCTCAAAAAGCTGTTTCGCAAGCTGGGGATAATATTCATTGGTTACGGTATTGCTTGCCAGAAACGCATGGATTCCGAAATGTCTGACTCCTTTTTCTTTCAAGATACGGAAGCCTTCAAACAGTTGTTCTGTCGTAAATCCATACTTGGCATCTCCCGGATTATCCATGATACCATTACTCATCTGAAAGACACCGCCCGGATTATACCGACAGCTTATCGTTTCCGGAAGCTTTCCTAAAATTTCCTCTAGAAATTCTATATGCGTAATATCGTCCAGATTAATAATCGCGCCCATCTTAGCCGCATATTGATAATCCTCTTTCGGCGTGTCATTGGAAGAAAACATCACATCCGCCCCATTTATGCCGATTGCATTGCTCAACATCAGCTCCGTCAGCGACGAACAGTCACAGCCGCAGCCATACTCATGCAGGATACTCATCAAAAAAGGATTGGGCGTGGCTTTGACTGCAAAATATTCCTTAAATCCCTTATTCCATGCAAATGCCTCCTTCACAGCCTGCGCATTTTCCCGAATCCCCTTTTCATCATAGATATGAAAAGGCGTCGGATAGGTCTGAACGATTTCTTCTATTTTTTCTTTGGTAACAAACGGTAATTTCTTCATTGGTGAATCATACTCCTTTTCTTAAAATTAAATATCAGTTGATATTTTCAATCTGCCAGTCTATCGGCTCCACACCGTTTTCTACTAAAAATTCATTCGCCCGGCTAAAATGCTTACAGCCGAAAAAGCCCCGGTATGCGGATAAAGGACTGGGATGCGGCGCTTTTAATATCAGGTGTTTTGGATTCGTCAACATCGGCTCTTTACTCTGCGCCGGACGCCCCCATAACAAATATACAATCGGTCTATCCTGCGCATTGACAGCATGGATTACCGCATCTGTAAACTGCTCCCAGCCCTTTCCCTGATGGGAATTGGCCTGGTGCGCACGTACTGTCAGTACGGTATTTAAAAGAAGTACGCCCTGTGACGCCCACTTTTCCAGATAGCCATTGTTGGGAATATAACAGCCCAAATCGTCATGAAGCTCCTGGTAGATATTCTGTAAAGACGGCGGTATCTCTTTCTGGTCGGGCAGTACCGAAAAACACATGCCATGCGCCTGATGCTCATTATGATAGGGATCCTGTCCCAGAATCAGCGCTTTCACTTCTTTTAACGGCGTCAGATGAAATGCATTAAAAATATCATCCGCCGGGGGATATATGACTGCCCTGCTATATTCTTCTTTTACAAACTGAAAAAGCTGCCGATAATAGGGTTTCCTAAATTCTCCCGCCAGAGCCTCGGCCCAGTCATTACTCAGCATTGCCATTGTACTTCCTCCTGCGCATAAATATAACAGTTGTTATTTATATTCTGACCGGGATTCCTTTTTCCTTTAAATACTGCTTCAACTCCCGGATTTCCAGCTCTTTGAAATGAAACAAAGACGCTGCCAGCGCTGCGTCTGCTTTCCCTTTGGTAAAAGCATCATAAAAATGTTCCATCGTTCCGGCGCCGCCGGACGCAATGACAGGAATGGATACATTTTCGGATATGATTCTGGTAAGCTCTAAATCATACCCTGCCTTCGTCCCGTCGCCGTCCATGCTTGTCAAAAGGATCTCTCCGGCTCCCAGACTGTCTGCTTTCATCGCCCACTCTACCGCGTCGATTCCCATATCGATACGTCCGCCGTTCTTATAAATATTCCAGCCGCTGCCGTCTGGACGCCGTTTGGCATCAATCGCCACAACAACGCATTGGCTGCCGAATTTATCCGCAGCGTCGGATATTAGCCTTGGATTCATAATCGCCGCAGAATTTACGGATACTTTATCCGCGCCTTCCCGTAAAATTTCCTTAAAATCATCCACTGTGCGGATGCCGCCTCCCACGGTAAAAGGAATAAATACCTTCTGGGCAACTTTTCTGACCATTTCCACTGCGGTTTCCCTCGCTTCCGAGGACGCCGTAATGTCCAGAAAAACCAATTCATCTGCACCAGATTTATCATAGGCGGCGCCAACCTCCGCCGGATCTCCTGCATCTTTAAAATTCACAAAATTAACGCCTTTGACAACTCTGCCGTTTTTTACATCCAGACAAGGAATGATTCTTTTCGTATGCACTATGCTTCCTCCCGTCCCTCTAATGATATCCATTAGAAACATTCAGAAAATTTTTTAAAATTTTCATGCCTGTTTCAGAGCTTTTCTCCGGATGGAACTGACAGGCAAATACATTATCCCTTTCCACGGAAGCATGAATCAAGGTGCCATACTCTGTGGTTGCCGTTACAATTTCCGGTTCGTCTGCCTGTAAATAATAGGAATGTACGAAGTACACATAGGCATCCTCAGCCACGCCCTGAAACAATCTGCCCTGATTCGGATAATGCAAGGCATTCCAGCCGATATGCGGCACCTTCAAATCCTCCCGCTCAGGAATCTTCACAATCTTACCGGATAGAATATGTAAGCCCTCTACGCCATCACTTTCTTCGCTGCTTTCAAATAACAGTTGTAATCCAAGGCAGATTCCCAAAAACGGAGTCTTTTTATCCACCACTTCACGGATAATTCCTGTCAGTCCATACCGATGCAATTTTTCCATAGCGTCCCCAAAGGCGCCAACTCCGGGCAAAATCACATGATCCGCCGCCAAGATAACCTTAGAATCCCTGGTAACTACCGCATTTTCTCCCAATGCGGCCACTGCCTTTTCCACACTCTTGATATTTCCTGCATCATAGTCAATGATTGCCACCATTGTTTCTCATCCTCTTACTCGTTAATTTGGTCGCCGCTCTCTGCTTCGGGCTGCATTTCTTCTGGCAGTCCATCAATAATTTCCTGCTCTTCCGGCAAAATATCATTCATGATATCCTGCTGTTCCTCCATGTCGGAACCATCATCAAAAGTAATCCCATATACAATCGTGGTTAACCGCTGTGTATAACCCGCATCTTCCAAAGCAAGGATATCCATAACATCTGTTTCGGAAAGTCCGTACTGTGTCGAAAGTATATCCAGTATTTCAAAATAAATTTCCATAAATTCATTCGTTACATACCATTGTTCCGCCTCTGGCAGCAACTTATGATATAAGGACGCTCCCTGCATTAATGCATCTAATGCCTGCAGCTCGCCACCATCCATCTTCTGGTAATTCTGATAAGATGCAAGTTTTCTATCCAGCATTAAGATAACCATACTCTTATGTAGAAGCGCATCGTCCTCTTCATCTAAGCTCTTCCCATAAAGCAAATCATAGGTTTCCTCATAATTGCCCATATCATAGGCAACACGCGCGTCACGTTTCTGTAAGTATCCCGGCAAAACTGAGGAAAGAAGAATTATAACAACTGTTATTGTCGCGCAGAAAATAACAACGGGTACGACTTTTTTCTTAGACAGCTTTTTATCCGGAACTTCATTTTCGGCTTCCGTATTCTCTTCTTTCTTCTTCTTTTCTTTCTTTGGCTTTTTCTTCTTTTTCCCTTTTCCTTCTTCAGCTCCGTCTTCGCCTTCTTCCCCGTCAGGCGAAGCCTTTTTATTCTTTTTCCCCTTCTTTTCTTTCTTTTCCTTTTTGTCTTTCTTTCCTTTTTTCCCTTTTTTATCCGGCTTCTCTTCTTCACCCAGTCCTTCCAGAAGCTCTTTATTTTCATCTGATAACGCATCTGTCAGGGACGAGGAGTCTGCTGCTGCTTCTTCATCGTCCTCTTCAGATTCTGTCAAATATGCAAGAAATCTTGCAAAAACACCCGGTTTTTTCTCTTTTTCGCCTTCTTTTCCCTCTGAACCCTCGGCATCTATGCCGCCTTCTCCTGCATTATTATCCTGCGAATCTGCATCGGCATCCTTACCTTTCGCTTTTCTTCCTCTTCTTTTTCTTTCTTTCTTCTTTTTCTTATTCTCAGGCGGCGCTTCCTCTTCTTCCGTATCAGCAATCAGCTCACTCAAAGCGGCTCCATTATCCTCATCGTCTCCTTTAAACAGGTCAAACTCGGCGTCGTCTACTCCTCCCATACCACTTTCTTCGGCATCAGATACGCTTTCTAACAACGCGAGCATCTCATCATCAATATCGCCATCTTGATCCGTCTGCCCCAATAAATCATGAAATTCCGCAAGGTCATCATCTATTCCGCCTGCTCCATTTGAAAAACTATCTGACATTTCTTCCAAATCCGACTCCTCCAATGCCATATCACCCAATCCAAAGTCGTCGATAGCGGTCATATCTTCCGCACCCGTATCTTCCAATGCCATATCATTTAATCCTAAGTCCTCAATATCAGCCATATCTTCCGTACCTGCATCTTCTAATGCCATATCATCTAATCCTAAGTCCTCAATAGCGGTCATATCTTCTAAAGCAGAATCTTCTGTTCCTATAATTCCGTCCAGACCAAAATCTTCTATTTCCGACATGCCTTCCATGTCAAAGCCCTCTGTTTTCTCCGACATCCCTGTTCCTGAGATATCATCCAGTCCCAACTCATCCATTGAAGGAATATCCTCTAGTCCCGGTTCTTCTGTTCCTGGGATATTATCCAGTCCCAAGTCCGCCATTTCTGGCATACTGTCAGGGTCTGACTCTTCCATTCCCGACATATCACCAAAGTCCAGGTCTTCCATATCTGGCATGGTATCAAGTCCCATATCTTCCGTTCCCGATATATTATCAAGTCCTAAATCCTCTATTTCTGACATACTATCAAGTTCCGGTTCTTCCATTCCTAACATACCATCAAGCCCAAGTCCCTCTATTTCCGGCATACTATCAAGTCCAAGGTCTTCCATCCCTGACATATCATCAAGTCCCGGCTCTTCCATTCCCGGCATACCATCAAGCCCAAGTCCCTCTATTTCCGGCATACCATCAAGTTCCATAGCTTCCGTTTCCGGCATACTATCAAGTCCAAGACCTTCCATCCCAGACATATCATCAAACCCTGACTCTTCTGTTCCAGGCACATCGCCAAGTCCTGGCTCTTCCATCCCTGGCATATCATCAAGTCCAAGTCCTTCCATCCCAGACATACCATCAGGTTCAAGTCCTTCCATTTCCGGTAAACTATCTAAATCCGGTATTTCTGTCATATCAGCCAGACCCAAATCATCTATCGTATCCGTACCATTCAAAGCGGCGTCTTCTATATTCGGCATGTCTTCTGAAATATAATCTTCCGCCTCAGAAAGATTGGCCAGACTGTTTTCGTCCAATCCGTGGATAGAATCGCCGCTATCAGTAACGCCTGTTATCATATCATCTGCCAGGTTCACACCCTCCGTGATATCCAGACTGTCCGCCAACATGGCAGAATCTACATCCATCATTCCTTCGGAAGCTGAATCTTCTTCCATTGGCGGCTCTATCAATTCTGCCTCTTCCGGCTCTTCCCCTGTCAGCAATTCAATCGCACTTTTCTGTCTGCCCGCATCATCCGGTTGCTTATCAGAAGACTTCGCACTTTTTCCATTTAACATAGATTGTAATAAACTTTCTAAATACTCTTCGCTCGAACTCATAATCTCTCTCCAAACTATACTTTTGCTCCTGTATAATTCTCATGGGAACCATTTCTGTTATTTTATCATATAATGTCTCATTTAACAAATCCCTATTTGCTAAAAAACTTCACAGGGTTCTCTTTTATGCCAAAAGCCCTGTCTGCAATCTTAGTTTCCAGTTGATATAAGGATGGGTGAATACGATATAAGAAGGCTTTCTGGTTATATTGCACAATTCTCTCAAAAGGCCAACGGATAATGGATGGAAACTGCATACCCACTCCCAATTCAATAACACATAGTTTTTTATTAACAGTTCCCTGCAGCCACTTTGTATAGCGCTCCCATTGTGACAGATAACCCTCTTCCGCATACTTTGTCGTTCCAATTTGATTAAATCTCTTCTTTTGCCCACAATGCCCGCATATCGGTTCTTCCAGCATCCCCAGCTCCTCTTCTTTCCGAAAATAGGACTGGACTCTTTGATACATCTGCCAGTCAATTTCCATCAACTGTCCTTTACAATTATAATCACACTGCATTTGCCGAAAACCGCCGCATGGAGTCACAATCCGATCTTCTGTTAATCCACACTGATATACATAATCATCCGTTATCGTCGATATGATGAAATAATTGCAGCCCTCCACCATCTCTTTTAAATTTCTATAGGCGCCTAAAAGAAGCTCGTCTGGACGTTGTTCCAGCATCATTTTCTGTAGAAAAGGGATGACCCAACGATATTGTACTGATGGTTCTTTTTCCTCAATTTCCTTTTCAATTTCCCGGAATCTTGCATCCTGTTGCAAAATATCCCAATTATATTGAAAAGCCTCGCCTATCCCAATCAGGACCATCTCTGAATCATGACATTTCTTTTGTATCTCTGAAAATGTATGCTCCATACTAATAACCATGCCCTTCCACACCATAATTTGCAAATTTCCTATTGTCATGAATAAAAGCCGGGAAATCCCAGCTCTTATTTTTATTCTTATGGCCAATCCATATAATTTATGTTTTACCATATCGTTATTGACGACTGCCCTATCATTTTATAAAACCAGACTATCCACTACTCTGACCAGATTGCCAATTTCTGGCTTGGATAACTGTGCATCAGCGCCTAAAGCAACGCCTTTTCTCTTCATCTCTTCATTTACAAGGGAAGAAAAGATAATAACCGGAATATCTTTCGTTATATCATCATCTTTGATTAATTTCGTCAGCCTGTGGCCATCCATAATCGGCATCTCAATATCCGTAATAACACACTGTACATGTTCACTGAGAGTACCTTCACGTTTGCACTCCTCAATAACATCATACGCCTGCTGACCGTTTTCTGTATGAATCAGATTTACATAGCCCGCCTTATGTAAGGAATCTACAATGAGTTTATTTAACAAAGGAGAATCTTCGGCTATCAAAATAGGAACATCGTATCTTCCTCTCTCGCCCAGCTCGTCGATATCCGTCATCTTCAAACCGGTCTCTGGATTAATATCCGTCATGATCTTCTCAAAATCCAAAATGATAATTAATCTCTCATCCAACTTGATAATTCCCGTGGATATTCCTTCTTCCGTCGATGAAACCGTAGAATCCGGTTTAATGATATCACCCCAGGAAACACGATGAATCCCCACTACAGAGTCAACATGGAAAGCAACATCCAGCTTATTGAAATTCGTAATGATAAATAATCCGCCAGCCTGTGACACGCCACGCTGTAAACAATTCTTCAAATCAATCGCCGTAATCATCGTATCACGCGGCATAAAAATTCCTTCGATGCTGGGATGTGCATTTGGAACAGGCGTAACATCCATGTAATTAATAATTTCCTTAATCTTCGCCACATTGATGCCATAGGCATTGCCATCCAGCTTAAATTCCAGCACTTCCAATTCATTTGTTCCATTTTCAAGCAGAATCTTTGTATCCATGTAATCCACCTCACGTTATATATTTAGAAAATATTTTATAAATCCACCAAATTGTCTATACATTTATATATATTTTCCATTGGTATAATAAATCAATTACATTATATCACAAAACAAAATAAAAAAAAACACTATTTACAATTTTTTGTAAATAGTGTTTCAATTTTCATACCCTCAAAACCAAATACCGAAAATATCCATCCGATGTCCCCTGTTCTCTTCA
>JAMPFM010000043.1 GCA_023664455.1 Blautia sp. | reverse complement strand
TAGGAATAGGAGTTTTTGAGTTTGGAGATATAGGTCAAAGCGTTTTACATGGTATAGAAAGTGATACATTTTCTGATAAATTAGAGCAAGCGAAAAATACTTCTGTAAATAAAATGATTGATGAAGCAATAAAACGAGGTGGAAATGCTATCATCGGTGTTACTTTTGATTATTTCAATTTTGGGTCTGATATGATTGGTGTAGTTGCTAATGGTACGGTGGTTGAAATTGTTAAATAAGATGAGCAGGAAAAATAATGGTAGGCATAATTTTAATTTTTATTCTTTCTATAATTGCATGGTCTAATGGTGATGGTTCAATGAAAGGATTTGTAATAGTTGGAATAATTTTCATTTTAGTTATATATTTATTAGTAAGTTGTGCCGCATAAGCAGTATCATTGTAATAAGTGTGGGTATGAGTGATAGAGACACACATATTCTTGGTAATAAAAGTGTAATAATATAAAAGACACCTAATTGGTGTCTTTTTCACTAAAATATGTATCTACTAAATAACAATGTGGATATCTAAGTTCTTTAGAAGACCAATCAACGTTTTTAAAATAAATTTTTATTTCATTATAACTAAGAATATCTAAATCAAAATCTACTGGTTTACTCCTTCTTCCCATGACACCAGAGTCAAATAAAAGTATATCATATCCGTATATTTTTATAATTCCATATACTTCTATATTTTTGTCAAATTCATAAATAATTATACGACCAAAAAGACGGCTATATTGTACATTACTTTTATAAACAACACTACCTTTTAATGCAACAAATACACCATCACTGGGATACATAAAAGTATATCCATCATACGAATTCCCAATATTATCAGTGATACTACTTTTTCTATGTTGTATACCATCAGAATAAAATTCTGATATTTCTATAATAGATACACTATTATTTTTTGTATCTGATATTAACTCGTTTTCTTGGGTAGACTCTTCTGTTGATGCATTTAGCTTTTTAAGTAATTCCTGATTTTCTATTTCTAAAGTAGATATTTCACTTTTTAATGAATTATTTTCATCTATTAAAGATGAAGATTGTTCCATAGAACTTTTTAGGTCATTAAGCTCATTAATTTAACACTCTGCTTAATTCTCAGATTTATTCCGATGCAATTAAAGCAGTTATACAACAGATAAATCTCACAAGTTCTTTTTTTATTTAGGTCATGCAAGCCTTAAAACGACAATGGATTTATACACACCCGCATACCCCCTATATCTTTTCACACAATTTCCCCCACATTATACGGCGTAGTCTGATATACATAATAATTCAACCAGTTAGAGTATAAAAGCTGTCCCGTGGAACGCCAGTTGACAATCGGCGCCTTGGATGGGTCATCGTCCGGGAAATAGTGCACCGGAATTTTGGGATTCAGCCCTTTTTCCAAATCCCTGTAATATTCTTTGGCAAGCGTATCCGAATCATATTCCGGATGGCAGGTAATGAAGAGATGGCGGCTGTCAGTGGTCTTGACGATTGTAACGCCCGCTTCATCGGAAATTGCCATCAGCTCCAGCTCCGGGATAGAAGCAATCTTGGAGGCTTCAATTCCCATAGCGCGGGACTGGGGGGCATAGAAAATATCGTCGAAACCGCGGAAGAGGGGAGACGTTTTTTTCAAAACCCGGTGTGCGTAAACGCCGGATAGTTTTTCTTCCATATCATAGCGATCCAGTCCGTAGAAATAGTATAGTCCGGCGAATGCACCCCAGCATAAGTGCAGGGTGCAGTGGACGTGGGTCTTTCCCCATTCCATAATGGTGCATAGTTCGTCCCAGTACGTGACGTCCTCGAATTTAACATAATCAAGAGGTGCGCCGGTAATAATCATACCGTCGAATTTACGGTTTTTAATCTGGTCGAAGGTCGTATAAAAAGATTCCAGATGATTGGAATCAATATGCTGCGGAATATAACTTGCCGTCTGTAAAAATTCTACAGATACCTGTAGGGGGGAGTTGGACAGCTTGCGCAGAAGCTGTGTTTCTGTGATGATTTTCGTTGGCATCAGATTTAAAATCAGTACGTTCAAAGGACGGATATCCTGATGAATCGCACGGTACTCCGTCATGACAAAAATATTTTCTTCTTCTAAAATAGCCCTTGCAGGAAGGGAATCCTGGATTCTGATTGGCATAATGTGTCACCATTCTTTCGCTTATTTGTTCTAAGATACCACAAATTACGGCATTCTGCAAGCTTGCACATTTGACGTAAAAGAGGTATAATAAGAATAACTATTGTGCCGTAAGGGGACATGCCTGAAAGGGCGGATAAAACAGCTATGGTACGCGCAGGTAGTGAAGGGAGCAGAGTTACAATATGGAGACAGCATATCAGAAAGTAAAAGTACACAATGAATTAGAGTGGTGTCAGGTGACCGACATCGATACGAAAGAACGGATTGAGAAGCTTCTGCTGCGGAGTCGGGTTTCCTATTATGTGAAGTGGGATAAACCCCGTTTTTTTTCCAATGATAAATTTGGCACCTGCATTTTCTGTGTGAATCAGTTACAGAAGGAAGCGGCGGATGAAGCGATACAGGAGCTTGTCGCAGCAGACAGAGGGAAAATCAAATTTATCAACCGGAAGCTGGATAAAATTTTTTATTGATTTCCTATAGGAACATGTACAGGGCAGTGTGTCCGTTTATGAATGGGGAGGCTGTAGAAGATGAGTTGCAGCTGTGATACATGCAGCAATTATGTATACGATGAAGATTATGAATGCTATGTCTGCATGGTAGATTTGGATGAGGACGATATGAGCCGCTTTTTAAGCGGAGGCAATTTTGACTGTTCGTTCTATCAATTAGATGATGAATACCGTGTTGTAAGAAAGCAGATGTGAACTGTCCGAAACCGGAAGGCGTGGACAGACACATCTGCTTTTGTTATAGAGTGTAGATCTAATTAAATAACACCTGTTTCTTCAAATTCTTCTGCGCTGTGGAAAGCATCAGTTTAATCCGGTTTAGCTGATTGACTTCGCTGGCGCCGGGATCATAGTCGATTGCTACGATATTAGAGAGCGGGTATTGTTTGCGCAGCTCTTTGATAACGCCTTTTCCGACGACGTGGTTGGGCAGGCAGCCGAAGGGTTGTGTGCAGACGATGTTGTTGACGCCGCTGTGGATTAATTCCACCATTTCCCCGGTCAAAAACCATCCTTCCCCGGTCTGGTTGCCGATATTGACAATCGGCTTTGCATAATCGACGAGCCGGTAAATGCTTGTAGGCGGCTCGAAATGGACGCTTTTTTCAAAGGCTTTTACGGCGCTTGAGCGCAGTTTTTCAATCGCCCATATGCTGAATCTGGAAATCATGGCGGCTTTCCTGGAGGTGGATAATACGTCTGCTTTATAAATCTGGTTATAGAAGCAGTAGAGTAAGAAGTCCATCAAATCCGGGACGACCGCTTCCGCGCCTTCCGATTCTAACAATTCTACGAGATGATTGTTGGCGGCGGGAGCGAATTTTACAAGGATTTCGCCTACGATGCCGACACGTGGTTTCTTTTCTTCTGTAACCGGGATATTGTCAAATTCCCGTATCATTTCTTTACACATTTTGCAGAACGTAAAGTAGTTTAAATGCTTCCCGGATACGAAAGCACGGCATTTCTGGATCCATTTCTGATGGACGGCGTTTACCTGGCCGGCTTCTTTTTCATAAGGACGCATCCGGTAGACGCAGCGCATGAAAATATCGCCGAATACGGCTCCATAAGCGGCGCGCATCAGCATATCCGCGTTCAGGTGAAAGCCCGGGTTGCTTTCAATGCCGGATAAATTCAAGGAAATGACGGGAATCTGCGTCATGCCTGCTTTTTCTAAGGCGCGTCTGATAAAGCCGATGTAGTTTGTGGCGCGGCAGCCGCCGCCGGTCTGGGTGATGATAATCGCCACCTTATTGATGTCATATTTCCCGGAAAGCAGGGCGTCCATAATCTGTCCAACCACCATTAGGGAAGGATAACACGCGTCATTATTTACATATTTAAGTCCGACATCGACGGCATGTCGGTTATCGTTACCTAGCACTTCAAAGTGGTATCCGCATGCATTAAAGGCAGCCTGTAGGATTTCAAAGTGGATAGGCGACATCTGCGGGCAGAGGATGGTATAGTCTTTGCGCATTTCTTCTGTAAAAGCGACTTTCTGATAGGCGCTGGAAGAGATAATGCGCTGCTTTTTTTTCTGCTCCCGGACTTTGATAGCGGATAGCAGGGAGCGGATACGAATCCTTGCCGCGCCAAGGTTGTTTACTTCGTCAATTTTTAGACAGGTATAAATTTTGTCAGACCCGGATAAAATGTCGTTGACCTGGTCGGTGGTAACGGCGTCCAGACCACAGCCGAAGGAATTTAGCTGAATTAAGTCCAAATCCTCTCTTGTCTTCACGAAACTGGCGGCGGCATACAGCCGGGAATGATACATCCATTGATCCGAGACAATGAGCGGACGTTCGGGAGCGGCAAGATGGGACACGGAATCTTCTGTCAAAACCGCCACGTCATAGGAATTGATCAGTTCCGGGATACCGTGATTAATTTCCGGGTCGATATGGTAGGGTCTTCCGGCAAGCACGATGCCGCGTTTGTGGTTGGCTTCCATGAAGGTAAGCGCTTCTTCCCCTTTGGCGCGCATATCCGCCCTTGCCTGTTCCAGTTCCTGCCAGGCTTCTTCACATGCTGCAATGACTTCTTTTACCGGCAGGGTATGAAATTCTTTTGCCAGTGCGTCCGTAACGGTCTGTAAATCCCTGAAAGACATAAACGGATTGCGAAAAATAACTTCGCCCCGCCCGATTTCTTCCACATTGTTCTTGATATTTTCGGAATAGGACGTAACAATCGGGCAGTTGTAGTGGTTGTTAGCGTCTGGAAATTCGTTTCTTTCATAAAAGAGCGCCGGATAAAAGATAAAGTCCACGCCCTGTTTAATCAGCCAGGTCACATGTCCATGCGCCAGTTTGGCAGGGTAGCATTCGGACTCGCTGGGGATGGATTCGATGCCCAGCTCATAAATTTTGCGGTTGGATACAGGCGAAAGGATAACCCGGTATCCCAATTTCGTAAAAAAGGTAAACCAGAACGGATAGTTTTCGTACATATTCAGGACACGGGGAATGCCCACGGTTCCTCTTTTTGCCTCATCCGCAGGAAGGGGCTCGTAAGAAAAAATTCTTTTTAGCTTATAAGCAAATAAGTTGGGGACATTACTGTCTTTTTTGGCTTTCCCAAGACCGCGCTCGCAGCGGTTACCGGAGATGTATTGACGTCCACCCGTAAATTTATTGATGGTAAGACGGCAGCTATTGGTACAGCCTTTGCATTTTGCCATACTGGTTTCAAATTGCAGGGTGTTTATTTTATCCAGCGTAAGCATCGTGGATTGATAGCCGTCCTCATAATTTTCCCTGGCAATCAGCGCCGCGCCGAAAGCCCCCATGATGCCGGCGATATCCGGGCGGATGGCATGGCAGTCTGCGATTTTCTCAAAACTCCGTAATACAGCGTCATTATAAAAAGTGCCGCCCTGTACGACGATATTTTTCCCAAGCTCCGAAGCATCGGATACTTTGATGACTTTAAACAACGCATTTTTGATGACAGAATAAGCAAGTCCCGCGGAAATATCGGAAACGCTTGCACCTTCTTTCTGCGCCTGTTTTACTTTGGAATTCATGAAGACCGTACAGCGGGTTCCCAAATCAATCGGATGCTCGGCAAAGAGTGCGGCGTTTGCAAAATCCTCGACGCTGTAATTTAAGGATTTGGCGAAGGTTTCGATAAAAGAGCCGCAGCCGGAAGAGCATGCCTCGTTTAACTGCACGCTGTCCACGGTCTGATTCTTGATTTTGATGCATTTCATGTCCTGCCCGCCGATGTCTAGAATACAGTCCACATCGGGGTCAAAGAATGCCGCGGCATGGTAGTGGGCAACGGTTTCCACTTCCCCGTCATCTAGTAAAAAGGCGGCTTTCATCAAGGCTTCCCCGTAGCCGGTAGAGCAGGAGCGGACAATTTTTGTGTCTTTTGGCAGAAGGGAATAGATTTCCCGGATGGAGCGGATTGCCGTTTTTAAAGGGCTGCCGTCGTTGCTGCTGTAAAAAGAATAGAGCAGGGAGCCGTCTTCCCCTACCAGCGCCGCTTTGGTAGTGGTGCTTCCGGCGTCGATGCCGAGGAAGCACTTGCCCTGATAGGAAGCAAGGTCTGCGGTTTTTACATGATAGGAAGCATGCCGTCTGGAAAATTCGTCGTAGTCCTTCTGGGAAGAAAATAGGGGCTCCATACGGTCTACTTCAAATTCCATTTTGATATCAGAAGAAAGCTTATCCACCATTTCCTGCATAGAATAACATACGTTTTCTTTAGCGTTTAAGGCGGAACCAATCGCGGCGAACAGGTGGGAATTATCCATATCGATGATATGTTCCTCGTCCAGTTTCAGAGTACGGATAAACGCCTGTTTCAGTTCGGACAAAAAGTGCAAAGGACCGCCTAGAAACGCCACATGTCCGTGAATCGGCTTGCCGCAGGCAAGACCGCTGATGGTCTGGTTGACGACTGCCTGGAAAATGGATGCCGACAAATCTTCCTTGGTAGCGCCTTCGTTGATGAGCGGCTGGATGTCCGATTTGGCGAAAACACCGCATCTTGCCGCAATCGTATATAAAGAATGGTAATTTTTCGCATAAGTATTCAGACCGGAAGCGTCCGTTTGTAAAAGAGCCGCCATCTGGTCGATAAAAGAGCCCGTGCCGCCGGCGCAGATACCGTTCATGCGCTGTTCCACGTTGCCGCCCTCGAAATAAATGATTTTGGCGTCTTCACCGCCCAGCTCGATTGCCACGTCCGTGACGGGCGCAAATTCCTGTAGGGAAGTAGAGACGGCGATGACTTCCTGCACGAAAGGAATCCCTAAATGGTTTGCCAGCGTCAGACCGCCGGATCCCGTAATCATGGGATGAAGGGATAAATTTCCCAGTTTTTGATAGGCACTCTGCAATAAAGCGGATAACGTTTCCTGGATATTGGCAAAATGTCTTTTGTAATCAGAGAAAAGAATCTCATGCTTTTCGTTCAAAACCGCGATTTTGACAGTGGTAGACCCGATGTCAATACCGAGGGTATTGGGAAGCTGATTCGTTTCCATTTTATTTCACTCCTTATTTCTAACAATAAATTTCGGAAGAAAATTCCAAATGTTTACTTATTATAATGCATTTTGACATGCTAAGTCATTATACGACAGTCATTTTGAAAAAGCAATCGACTCTTCTTTAAAAATTTATGAAGATTTTAAAAGAGAAATATTAAATTTTTATGACTTTCGCGGATTTCACGGCTGTGGCGTTTACTTTTAAAAAAAGGAATGTTAGAATATATTCAACTTTTCCTTGTGAAATGATCAATAAAAGGGGCATGATACTATGAGTTCATTTGAAAGAAAATTCGGAAAATATGCGATTCGGAACCTGTCGGTGGTTCTGGTTATCTGTTACGCGATAGGATATGTGGTGGAGCTTCTCGCCCCCGGACTTGTTTTTTATCTGACGCTGGATCCATATGAGGTTCTGCATGGGCAGGTATGGCGGCTTGTGACATGGATTCTGATTCCGCCGAGCGAAGGGAATATCTTTTTCACGCTGCTGATGTTATATTTTTACTGTTCCATCGGTACGACATTGGAAAGAACCTGGGGAACTTACCGCTACAACGTCTATATTTTCGAGGGGATTCTTTTTACGATTGCGGGCAGTTTTCTTGCGATGGCATTTGCCTATCTGTTCCAGGGAGAGCAGATTGCACTACAGGGCGCCCAGATGTATTTTCTGATAAATTCCATGTATTTTAGTACTTATTATATCAATATGTCCATCTTTCTGGCATTTGCGGCGACCTTCCCAGATGTGTCCGTCTTATTGATGTTTATCATTCCGATTAAGGTAAAATGGCTGGGGATTATTTATGGCATTATGCTCATCTTTTCCTTCTTACAGGGCGGAATGTATATCAAATTTGCGATTGCAGCGTCCTTGTTTAATTTTATCGTCTTTTTTGTGACGTCCCGGAATATGATGCATCTGAATCCGAAGCAGATTCATAGGAGGCAGGAATTTAAGCGGGATATCAAACGGGGAAGCAGCGGCATTACGAAGCATAAATGCGCTATCTGCGGCAGGACGGAGAAAGACAGCCCGGATTTACAGTTCCGTTTCTGCTCGAAATGCGATGGGAATTATGAGTATTGCGAAGAACATTTATATACGCATACCCATGTCAGACATTAGCCGGGTGACATGGTATTTATGGGAAGTGATGGGAAGCGGCATTAGCCAAAAGGCGCGGCATTCTTAAAGGAGCAGGGCATGGAACGGGAACAGCAATTTACGCAGACATTGGAAAAATTGAAGCGGCAGGCGAAAGAACAGGGAAACTGTCTTTTAGAAGAACAGATAAAAGAGGCTTTTAGCGGCATGGGGCTTTTGGATACGCAGTTAGAGGCCGTGTATGATTATTTCAGGCAGCATAAAATCGGTATCGGGGAACCGGTAAACCCGGATGACTATATCAGCCGGGAAGAGGCAGATTATCTGGCGGATTATCTGCGGCAGTTAGAGGAACTGCCCAAGCTGTCGGAAGGGGAAACGGAAGCGGCAACACTATCCGCTATGGCGGGGGATGGTGCGGCGCAGAATCTTCTGATTCAGGTTTTCCTGCCTCATGTGGTGGAAATCGCCAAGCTGTATGTGGGGCAGGGCGTGTTTTTAGAAGACTTGATCGGGGAAGGCAATGCAGCGCTAACGATGGGCGTTACGATGCTGGGAGCGTTTGAACATGCCAGGGAAGCGCAGGGGGCGCTTGGCAGGATGATTATGGACGCGATGGAAGAAGCGATTGCCGAGAATGGAAAAGAGGAAAGCAAAGATAAAAAACTTGCCGATAAAGTCAATCTGGTGGCGGATAAGGCAAACGAGCTGGCAGAGGATTTGCATCGTAAGGTAACGGTGGACGAGCTGGCACAAGAGACTGGAATGAGCAGAAAGAGTATTTTGGACGCAATCCAAATCAGCGGGGATAAAATAGAGTCTCTACAGAAGGATGGCGGCGTATGAGCGAAGATACGATAACGGGAGCATTTAAGAGGGCGAAAGGAAGCGGCATGGAGCAGGAAAAAACGCAGGAGCAGGCAGCAGAAGAGACCAATGATGATTTTAAATATTATATGCAGGATGTAAGTAACCTGTATTTTGGCGCGCGCTATAGTTATGCAGAACTGTTAGCGCATGAAATGGTGCCGTTTAAGATAAAGAGTATCATAGAACATTATATCATGAAGGATACCCAGGCGGATACCACGTTAGAAAGCCAGTTTTATTATATGACCCAGGACATGTTTTCCTATAAAACCTATATGCAGTTGAAAGCAAAAGTAAAAATTTGTCTGCTGGTGGAGAAAAAGTCTCTTTTTGGGAAGAAAAAAACAAGCTATCAGAACCGGGTAATGCCGCTTCATGAATTTGTGCAGATGAATCTGGCACAGAAGAAGGCGGCAGGGGTGAAAATACAGGAAATTATTCTTTCCAAGCTATCCATGATGGCGTTTACTCTATAAAAATCGTCGTATGAAAACGGCGATTACAAGAATTTACGCGATAACTTACAATTTATTTAACGCAAAATGCGCTTGCTTTAGTCATTTTTTTCTGTTAAAATGACATTGTTTCACAAATTAAGGTAAAATTCCCCTTTTACACTGAACGGGTAGGAGCAGTCATTGTTCTTGCCCGTTCTTTTATGCACACGCCGACGCGATTTTCTTGATGGAAACTTTGCTAAATTTCAAGCGAAATGATATACTAGGTAGTATACTGATAAATAATCAGAAAAATAACGCAGATTATGACGGAAAGGCATGGGTTAGAAAATGCAGATGGAACAATTAGAAGCTTATACATTATTAGAAAAAAGGGAAATCAAAGAATTAAATTCGACAGCCTGTCTGATGAAACACAATAAGACGGGAGCAAGAATCGTTCTTTTATCCAATGATGATAAAAACAAAGTATTTTATATCGGCTTTCGGACGCCGCCCAAGGACAGCACGGGCGTGGCGCACATTATTGAGCATAGCGTGCTCTGCGGTTCCCGGAAGTTTCCGGTGAAGGATCCTTTTATCGAATTGGCGAAAGGCTCTCTCAATACCTTCCTCAATGCGATGACTTACCCGGATAAAACGGTATATCCGGTGGCGAGCTGTAACGATAAGGATTTCAGGAACCTGATGGACGTCTATTTAGACGCCGTTTTGCACCCGAATATTTACCGGGAAGAGAAAATTTTCCGGCAGGAAGGCTGGCACTATGAGATGGAAAGCGTGGAAGATGCGCTTACGATTAACGGCGTCGTTTATAATGAAATGAAGGGAGCTTTTTCTTCCCCGGACAGTGTATTGGAGCGGGAAATCATGAATTCCTTGTATCCTCATACTTCCTATGCAGTGGAATCGGGCGGAGACCCGGATGTGATTCCAGAGCTTTCCTATGAAGATTTTCTTGCCTTCCATCAGAAATATTATCATCCGTCCAATAGCTATCTTTATCTCTACGGTGATATGGATATGGCAGAGCAGTTGAAATTTCTGGATGAAGCGTATCTGTCTGCTTATGATGCGCTGGAAGTGGATTCCGCTCTGGCGCTGGAACCCCCTTTTGAGAAGCCGGTGACGATTTATAAAGAATATCCGATTATGGACAGCGAGTCTACGAAAGACAATACCTATCTGTCTTATAATGTTTCTTTCGGGGACAATCTGGACAAAGAGCAGTATATTGCCTTCCAGGTGTTGGATTATGTGCTCTGTTCCGCACCCGGCGCGCCTCTAAAGCAGGCGTTGGTTGATAAGGGAATCGGAAAAGACGTTTACAGTTTTTATGAAAATGGCATCAGGCAGCCTTATTTTTCCATCGTCGCCAAAGGCGCAAACAAAGAACAGCTTGCGGAATTTACGCAGATAATTGAAGAAAAGTTAGAAGAGATTGCTACAGAGGGATTGAATAAAAAGGCGCTGCGGGCGGGCGTCAACTATTATGAATTTAAGTATCGGGAAGCGGATTTCGGCTCCTATCCAAAAGGGCTCCTATTCGGACTGCAGATGTTAGACAGCTGGCTTTATGATGATAAAAAGCCTTTCGTGCATGTGGAAGCGAATGGGACTTATAAGGTTTTAAAACAGGATATCGATACGGATTACTATGAAAAACTGATTCAGAAACATTTATTACACAATCCTCATCGCACGATTGTTGTCGTGGAACCAGTGAAGGGACTGACCGGGAAAAAAGACAGGGAACTGGCGGCGATGCTTGCAGAGAAGAAAGCCGGTATGTCCGCGGCGGAATTGGAAGAAATCGTGGAAAAGACCAAAGCCTTAAAACAATATCAGGAAGAGCCGAGTCCCAAAGAGGATTTGGAAAAGATTCCCCTGCTGACAAGGGCGGATATGAAAAAAGAAGCCGAACCTTATGTCAATGAAGAAAGAAAGTCCGGCGATACCACGCTGCTTTACCATGATATTTTTACAAACGGTATCGGGTATCTGCGGTTTATGTTTGATTTGCGGCAGGTACCGGAAAATTTGTTCCCTTATGTGGGACTGTTAAAGTCCATTCTGGGGCTTGTGGACACTGAAAATTACACCTACGGCGAATTATTCAATGAAATCAATATCGTGACGGGTGGGGTTTCCCCGGTGGTCAATACCTATATCGACGCGGGAAACCTGCAAAATTATACGGCGGCATTAGAGATTAAAGTCAAGGCGCTGTATGAGAACTTAGAGCCGGCTTTTAAGCTTGTGGAAGAAATCGTGATGCATTCGCTATTTGAAGATGAAAAACGGCTGTTAGAATTGGTTTCAGAGTTAAAATCCCGCTCCCAGGCGAGCATGATGTCTGCGGGGCATACCCTTGCTTCCGTCCGGGCAATGTCCTATCTATCCGAGACGGCAGTAATTGCGGATCAAGTCAGCGGGATTCCGTATTATCGGATGTTAGAGCGCTTAGAAGAAGATTTCGATGGTCAAAAAGACGCCTTGAAAGAGAATTTAAAAAAGCTTGCCGTGTGTCTGTTTCGACCGGAAAATCTGATGATGGATTATACGGCGCAGCAGGAGGGCTTAGAAAAGATTGATACGCTAATCGCTGCCTTTCGTAACAGTCTGCATACGGAAGAGATAGATACGCAAAGATATGCGCCCACAGTCGAACGAAGGAATGAAGGATTTATGTCTTCTTCCCAGGTACAGTATGTATGCAGGGCGGGCAATTTCCAAACGAAGGGGCTTCCTTATACGGGCGCGCTCAAAGTATTGAACGTGCTGATGGGCTATGATTATCTGTGGACCCAGGTACGCGTCAAGGGCGGCGCCTATGGCTGCATGTGCCATTTCGGGAAGTCCGGGCAAAGTTTTTTTGTATCCTATCGGGATCCGAATCTGGAAAAGACGATAGAAGTCTATGAGAAGGCGGCGGATTATATCGGAAGCTTTGAAGCCGATGAGCGGACGATGACCCAGTATATTATCGGCGCCATCAGCGAACTGGATATGCCGATGACGCCTTCCGCAAAAGGAACCTATTCTTTGGCGGGCTATATGACGCATTATTCTTATGAACAGGTGCAGAAAGAGCGGGATGAACTGCTTGCCGCCACACCGGAAACCATCAGGGGATTGGCGGAATATATCCGTGCCTTTATGGAGGATGACTGCCTGTGCGTTGTCGGAAATGAAGAGAAAATTGCGAAAGAAAAAGAATTGTTCGGAGAAACAGAGTATTTATTCCATTGAGGCTGTGTGGAGAAAGCCACGGGACAATGGCAGAGAAAACGGGAGGAAAGGATTATGAAAAAGGAAAACGGGATAAGATTCCACGCGTTATTAATCGTTTTAATAACTGCTGTTATTAATTGCGGGTGCGGAAGCAGCGGCGGCAGTGTTTACAATGAAGCGGCTTATGACGATGCAGGCGCCTATGATGTGGCGGATACGGCGTCGTACTTAGCGTCCGGCGCGACGGCGGATGCCGGAGTGTATGAAAATGCTGTGACGGAAGAAACTTATACGCAGGAAATGGAAACAGAGTCTGGAAATGCAGGGGAAGCGGCGCAAGAATCCGGGCGGAAGCTGATTAAAACCGTGGATTTGCAGGTTGAAACGCAGGATTATGATACGCTGATAGCCAATCTGGAAAAGCAGATTACGGCGCTGGGCGGCTATATTGAACATCAGTATCAATATAACGGCAGCATGTATTCAGTTTATGATGAAATGCGCAGTGCGAGTCTGCAAGTCCGGATTCCGGTGGGGAAGCTGGAAGAGTTTGTCTTAAAGGTCGGGGAAGCGTCCAATATTACCAATAAGGAAGAGCGGGTAGAGGACGTCACCCTGCAATATGTGGACTTAGAAAGCCATAAGAAGGCGCTTATCACCGAGCAGGAGCGGTTGTTGGAATTGTTGGAAAGGGCGGAAACGATAGAAGATATCATTGCCATCGAACAGAGACTTTCCGACGTGCGTTATGAGTTAGAAAGCATGGAATCCCAACTTCGTACCCTGAGCAACCTGATTGAATATAGTACGGTGAATTTAAGCATTCAGGAAGTGGAAAGGATGACGGTGGTAGAAGAAGACACCATCGGGGATAGAATCAGAAACGGTTTTGGCGAGACGCTTTATCGTATCGGCAGGGATGTAGAAAACGGTTTTGTCAACTTCGTGGTGAATAGCCCCTATCTTGTTATCTGGGCTGTCATACTCATAATTGCCTTTATCCTGTTTAGAATGGTACTAAAGAAGATAAAACGCAGAACAGAGAGAATCAAACAGGAAACGGCGATAAAAGAACAGATGTTATATAATGGGAGCGCCATGCCAGGATCAACTATGCCAGGTCCAGCCATGCCCCGATCAGCCATGCCGGAACCAACCGTTCCAGGAACGCAAGATGGGAAAGCAGAGAGAACTGAACCGGAGAGACCGGAATAGAGAAGAAAGGCATAAAAGTGCGGAATAGAAAAAGAAAGGTAAAATGGAAGACGGAAACAGGACTATGGAAGAAAAAAACACAGAATATAAAGCGGGTTTTGCGACGCTGATTGGAAGACCCAACGTGGGAAAATCCACGCTGATGAATCATTTGATTGGACAGAAAATCGCCATCACTTCCGATAAACCGCAGACCACAAGGAATAAGATTCAGACCGTCTATACTTCCGAAGAAGGACAGATTGTGTTTCTGGATACGCCGGGCATTCATAAGGCGAAGAATAAACTTGGCAACTATATGGTCAACGCAGCCGAACGGACGCTTACGGAAGTGGACGTCGTGCTATGGCTGGTGGAGCCGACGACTTATATAGGCGCGGGGGAAAAACATATCATAGAACTGCTGAAGAAAATAAAAACACCTGTTATTCTTGTGATCAATAAGATAGATACCATCAAGAAAGATGAGGTTCTCCTTTATATTGATACATACAGGAAGCAGATGGATTTTGCGGAAATTGTGCCCGTATCGGCATTAAAAGGGTATGGTACGGACGATTTGGCAGCTACGATTATGAAATATCTTCCCTGCGGGCATCCTTTTTATGATGAAGATACCGTGACCGATCAGCCTATCCGGCAGATTACGGCGGAGTTAATCAGGGAGAAAGCCTTAAAATGTCTGGAAGATGAAATTCCTCATGGCGTCGCCGTGACCATTGAGTCCATGCATAGGAGGAAGCAAATCATGGATGTGGAGGCGACCATTATCTGTGAGAGGGATTCCCATAAGGGCATCATCATCGGCAAACAGGGACAGATGCTTAAAAAAATCGGGACGCTCGCCCGGCACGATATCGAGGATTTGGTGGGATCCCAGGTGAATTTGAAGCTCTGGGTCAAGGTGAAAAAGGACTGGCGGGACAGTGATTTTCTCCTAAAAAATTTCGGATATAATCCCAAGGATTCCGAATAGAAAAAAAGAAAAACGCAAACCCTAATAGCATATCGTTGATTAGGGGGCTGAAGATGAAGGAAATAAATTACTGGGATAGATTTCTGATGACGGGAAGCGTAAGTGATTTTTTGTCATACAGGAACGCGCAAAGAGAGGCAAAAGACGGCGGATTGCAGGAAAATGCCGGGGAAGATGAGTCAGGAGAACATTCTCATGCAGGAATATATCGAGATGACGGGAATGATTTTAAAGGCTGAACCAATTGGCGAATATGATAAAAGAGTGGTTATTTTGACAAAAGAAAGGGGAAAGATTTCCGCATTTGCAAAGGGCGCCAGAAGGCAGGGAAGCAGGCTGCTTGCTCCCGCCAATCCCTTTTCTTTTGGAAAATTTAAATTGTATGTGGGAAGGACTTCTTATAATCTGGTGGACGCCGATATCAGTAATTATTTTGAGGGGCTGCGCTCGGATTTTGAAGGCGCATATTATGGCATGTATTTTCTGGAAGTAATGGACTATTATACGCGGGAAAATAACGATGATAAAGAGATGTTAAAACTTCTCTATCAGTCGCTTCGGGCGCTGATGCATGAGAAACTTCCGAATCAGTTGGTGCGGTACATATTTGAGATGAAGGCGATGGTTTTAAACGGGGAATTTCCCGGAATGCCAGGGAAAGGCAATTTTGAGACGTCTACCGAATACGCGGTGCATTACATCATGACGGCTCCCATAGAAAAATTGTATACGTTTACGGTAACGGACGCCGTGCTCTTACAGTTAAAAGTGATAGCCGACGATTACAGGAAGCGATATCTGGACAAGTCTTTCAAGAGTCTGGAAATTGTGGAGAATCTGTAGGATTCGTCGTATTTTGCATGGCAGGATGGACAAAACGGGGTAATTCCCATCTTTTAGTAAATGTCAATATTCAGTGTTGAAAATCCAAGATAAGTCAGATATAATGTAAGGCAGTATGTTAGCGGTTATAATAAGCTCCGGAGGAAAAATTATGCGCAAGTGGAAACAGATACTTATGATAATGTCGATCGCATGGATAGTGTCTGGATGCGGCAGCTTGGGGAAATCCTATCCTGAGGGCAGCACGGTATCCATTCAGAAGAACGGGGAAATTACGCAGACGATTGTGGAACAGTTTGAACGCAATTACTATGATGTGGAAGAGCTTGCCGCCATGACGCAGGACAAGGTTGGGCGCTACAGCGATGGGGCGGACAATATTGTCTGTGAGTCGGTGGAGGAAAAAGATGGAACCATTGTTGTACAGATGACATATAAGACGGGGACGGATTATACAGATTTTAACAACAGGGAGCTCTTTAGCGGGACGGTTGCACAGGCATACGCACAGGGATATTCTTTGAAAAGTATTCAGTCGGATAACGGGACGGACATGACCGATGAAGATATCGCAGCCATTTCAGATAATCATATCCTGATTATACAGACGGCGGCGGGCGAGGCGCTGAATGTCAATGTATATGATAAGATTTTGTATACCAGCGCGAACGTAACCGTTTCCGGGAAAAAGGCCGCTGCCATTACGGCGGGGGAAGAGACAGTATTGTCCTATATCGTATTTCAATAGGAATACGGAATGCTTCAAAAGACAGGAAGACGATGACGAGGAAGGAGTAAGATAAAACATGGAAAAGACGATGGAAAAAATTGTAGCGCTGGCGAAGGCAAGAGGATTTGTCTATCCCGGCTCGGAAATTTACGGAGGTCTTGCCAATACATGGGACTATGGAAATCTGGGCGTTGAATTGAAGAATAATGTGAAAAAGGCATGGTGGCAGAAGTTTATCATGGAAAATCCCTATAATGTGGGCGTGGACTGCGCGATTCTGATGAATCCCCAGACCTGGGTTGCATCGGGGCATCTGGGCGGATTTTCCGACCCCTTGATGGACTGTAAAGAGTGTCATGAACGCTTCCGCGCAGACCAGTTGATAGAAGATTATGCCGAGAAAAACAGCATTACCTTACAAGAGTCCGTAGACGCATGGACCCAGCAGCAGATGAAGGATTTCGTGGAAGAACATAAGATTCCCTGCCCGACCTGCGGAAAACATAATTTTACGGATATCAGACAGTTCAACTTAATGTTTAAAACCTTCCAGGGCGTTACGGAAGATGCGAAAAATACGGTTTATTTAAGACCGGAAACGGCGCAGGGGATTTTTGTGAATTTTAAGAATGTCCAGAGGACTTCCCGTAAAAAAATTCCATTCGGCATCGGACAGATTGGCAAATCCTTCCGAAATGAGATTACACCCGGCAACTTTACCTTCCGTACAAGGGAATTTGAGCAGATGGAGCTGGAATTTTTCTGCGAACCGGGAACGGACTTAGAATGGTTCCAGTACTGGCGCGGATTCTGCCGCGACTGGCTGCTTTCCCTTGGCATGAAAGAGGAAGAGATGAGACTGCGCGACCATTCGCCGGAAGAGCTTTGTTTTTATTCCAAAGGCACGACGGATATTGAATTTCTGTTCCCCTTTGGATGGGGCGAACTGTGGGGCATTGCGGATAGAACCGATTATGATTTGACGCAGCATCAGAATACGTCCGGCGAGGACATGTCCTACTTTGACGATAGTAAAAACGAGAAATATATACCATATGTTATTGAACCGTCCTTAGGCGCTGACCGTGTCGTTCTGGCGTTTCTTTGTGCGGCTTATGACGAAGAAGAGATCGGGGAAGGGGACGTGCGTACCGTACTGCACTTCCATCCGGCGCTGGCGCCTGTGAAAATCGGCGTGCTGCCGCTTTCTAAGAAATTGAATGAAGGCGCAGAGCAGGTCTTTACAGCATTGTCCAAAAAGTATAACTGCGAATTTGACGACAGGGGTAATATCGGGAAACGGTATAGAAGACAGGATGAAATCGGGACGCCTTTCTGCGTTACATACGATTTTGATTCTGAGACGGATAAGTGCGTAACAGTCAGATTCCGTGACTCTATGGAGCAGGAACGCGTGGCGATTGCGGAGTTGGACGCTTACTTTGCGGATAAATTTGAGTTCTAATAGAATTTCTAAGATAGGTAATGTGAAACTAGGATTTTACAGCCGTCCGTTGTGCAGAATATACAATCCAACGCAGGCGCGCTTTCGCTACGGTTCAAACGCAGCGGTACATAAGATGCCAAAATACGGCATCTAAGTACCGGCGTTTTCACAGTACCTGCTTTTGGAGTTGTATATTCTGTACAACTACACATTCTTATACTTTAGTTTTGCAATTACCTAAATTTCTAAGGGATGGAAAGGATACGATAGAAACGATGAAAAAATATGGCGTAAATGAATTAAGAAGGATGTTTCTTGAATTTTTTGAGAGCAAGGAACATTTAAAAATGAAGAGTTTTTCCCTGGTTCCCCACAATGATAACAGTCTGCTTCTTATCAATTCCGGGATGGCGCCCCTAAAGCCTTATTTCACGGGACAGGAGATACCGCCCAGACGGCGCGTGACGACCTGCCAGAAGTGTATCCGTACAGGCGATTTGGAAAATGTCGGCAAGACGGCAAGACACGGCACATTCTTTGAGATGCTGGGAAACTTTTCTTTCGGGGACTATTTCAAGCATGAGGCGATTGCGTGGTGCTGGGAATTTCTGACCGAAGTCGTGGGTTTGGACGCGGACAGGCTCTATCCGTCCATTTATGAGGAGGACGAGGAAGCGTTTGAAATCTGGAATAAGGAAATCGGCATTGCGCCGGAGCGGATTTATCGTTTCGGGAAAGCGGATAATTTCTGGGAGCATGGTTCGGGTCCCTGTGGTCCCTGTTCGGAAGTTTATTACGACCGTGGGGAAAAATATGGCTGCGGCAAACCGGATTGCACGGTAGGGTGCGACTGTGACCGGTATATGGAAATCTGGAACAATGTCTTTACGCAGTTTGATAATGATGGTAAGGGCAATTACACGGAACTTGCGCAGAAAAATATTGATACCGGCATGGGATTAGAGCGGCTGGCGTCCGTCGTACAGGACGTAGATTCGATTTTTGATGTGGATACGGTACTGGCGCTTCGGACCAAAGTGTGTGAAATAGCAGGTGTTACTTATAAAGAAGATTATGATACGGACGTATCCATCCGTATTATTACCGACCATATCCGCTCGGCAACCTTCATGATTTCGGATGGTATCATGCCTTCTAACGAGGGGCGGGGCTATGTTCTGCGGAGAATTATCAGAAGGGCCGCAAGACAGGGGCGCAAGCTGGGCATTCAGGATAAGTTTCTCGCCGATTTGAGCAATACCGTCATCGAAGGTTCCAAGGACGGTTATCCAGAGCTGGATGAAAAGAAAGAATTTATTTTTAACGTACTGACCCAGGAAGAGAATAAGTTTAATAAGACAATCGACCAGGGATTGAGTATTCTGGCGGAAATGGAAGAAGCCCTGACGAAAGAGGGTAAAAAGGAGCTTTCAGGGGAAGACGCTTTCAAATTATACGATACTTACGGGTTTCCCTTAGACTTAACGAAAGAAATTCTGGAAGAAAAAGAGCTGGGTGTAGAGGAAGAAGGCTTTCAGGCTGCAATGGAAGAGCAGAAGGTCAAAGCGCGGAAAGCCCGTAAAGTGACGAATTACATGGGCGCGGACGTAACTGTCTACGAATCCATCGACCCAAGCATAACAAGTGTTTTTGTTGGCTATGAGAAACTGGTGCACGATGGAAAGATTTCTGTGCTGACGACAGAAACGGAAATTGTGGAAGCGTTGACCGACGGTGAGATCGGGACGATTTTCGTGGACGAGACGCCTTTTTATGCGACGAAGGGCGGACAAGTCGGGGATATCGGCATGATTTGCAGTGCGGATGGCAAGTTCCAGGTAGAAGACACTGTCGTCATGTTAGGCGGCAAAGTCGGACATATCGGACGCATGGTATCCGGTATGTTGAAAACGGGCGATACGGTTACTCTGAAAGTAGATGAGGAGCGCAGAAGCGCGACCTGTAAAAACCATAGCGCGACCCACCTATTGCAGAAAGCACTGCGTATGGTACTGGGCACGCATGTGGAACAGGCGGGGTCTTATAACGACGGCGAAAGGCTGCGTTTTGACTTTTCCCATTTTTCTGCGATGACGCCCCAGGAGCTGGCGGAAGTTGAGCGGATTGTCAATGAAAAGATTGCGGAAAATATTCCGGTCGTAACCGAAGTGCTTACGATAGAAGAGGCGAAGAAAACGGGCGCAATGGCGCTGTTTGGCGAGAAATATGGGGAAAAAGTGCGCGTTGTGGAAATGGGAGAGTTTTCCAAAGAGTTCTGCGGCGGTACGCATGTTAGAAATACAGGTGTTATTTCATCCTTTAAAATTGTTTCCGAAAGCGGCGTAGCCGCGGGCGTCAGAAGGATTGAAGCCCTGACCGGGAACGGCGTTGTAAAATATTATGCAGAGTTGGAAAAGAAGCTGGAAGAGGCGGCGAAAGTTTTAAAAACCACGCCCGTCAATCTGCTTGACAGGTGTAATCATCTGATGGCGGAATTAAAAGCGCTGCAGAGCGAGAACGAGTCGTTAAAGAGCAAGGCGGCGAAAGATGCGCTGGGCGACGTCATGGACAAAGTGACACAGGTAAAAGGTATAAAACTGCTGGCGGCAAAAGTATCCGGCGTAGATATGAACGGTCTGCGTGATTTGGGCGATCAACTGAAGGAAAAGTTAGGCGAGGGTGTTGTAGTGCTCGCTTCCGATAAGGACGGCAAGGTCAATCTGGTGGCAATGGCAACGGACGCTGCGCAGGCGGGCGGCGCCCATGCCGGCAACCTGATTAAAGGCATTGCCGGGCTCGTGGGCGGCGGCGGCGGCGGACGTCCCAATATGGCACAGGCAGGCGGTAAGAATCCGGCAGGAATAGACGCTGCCATAGCGGAAGCGGCGAAAGTGCTGGAAGGACAGCTTCAGTAGAAAAGTAGTGAGGGCATAGGAATGTTGCAGAAACTCCGTTTTACGAAAAGGGTATGGCTCTGTATAGGCGCGATAGAATTGATTCTTTTTGCGGGGGGGGGTATATCACAGCAGCCATGCAGCCGCTTTAGGCGGTGTGCTGGCAGTAAGGCGGTTTTTGTTCCGGGCGGCATTCCTTTTTTTGATGATAGACGGTTGTCTTTTTCTTTATTCCAGAAAGGATAAGCTGGGGATTCAGAAAAAGACGGTATTTCGTTTTATGATTCTATTGCTGCTGACATTCTGTAGCAGTATTCCATTGGTGAAACCCTATTTATTCAGCGAAGCGCATGATTTACGTTTTCATCTTATGCGGATTGTGGGGCTTGCGGAAAGTTTCAGGAGCTATATGTTTCCGGTAAGAATCCAGCAAAGCTGGCTGAGCGGACATGGCTATGCCGCATCTATTTTTTATGGCGACGTTTTTCTGTATCTGCCCGCTGCGCTTTATGTGCTGGGAGAAACGATACAGACATCGTATCGCTGCTATGTGCTGCTTGTCAATGGAGCGACAGTTTTTCTATCTTATTATTGTTTTTCCAAAATGAGTAATCAGAAGACGGGACTTGTATGTACGGCGGTGTATAGTCTGAATTTATACCGGCTGTGCTGTATTGATACAAGGGCGGCTGTCGGCGAATTTAGCGCCATGACTTTTCTGCCCCTTATTCTATATGGAATCTGGCGGGTCTATACATTGCCGGAAGATGTAAAAGAGCATGAAAGAAGCTGGCTTCCCATTACGGCTGGCTGTAGCGGCGTGTTTCTTTCCCATATCATATCTACGGAAATAACGGCTTTTTTTCTTTTGTTAGTCTCTCTTATCCTGTGGAAAAAAACGTTTCGGAAGAAAACGCTTCTGGTACTGTTTAAAGCGATAGCAGCGACGATACTGCTCAATCTCTGGTTTCTGGTTCCCTTTTTAGATGAAATGGCAAGTGGAAATTATGTTGTGACAAGCCCCTATGCGTATATGGCGGACAGGCTGGAAGAACGGGGCGTTACGATTACGCAGTTGTTTATGGGCGCAGCGGATACGATGCCGCTGACATTGGGCTGGGCGTCTATGGGGGTGTTGATTTTCTGGGTTCTGTTTTGCTGTTTTCAAAAAAGACGGGAGGGAGCAAAGAAGAAAGAATATCTCATTATTTTTTTATGTATATTGAGTTTATTTATGACGACCAAGTACTTTCCATACACATGGTTTACGGAAAAAATTCCGGCATTGCGGATGGCGGCGAAAAGCATTCAGTTTCCTTGGCGTTTTTATCCAGTTGCCGGGCTGCTGCTTTCCTTTTTACTATGCCTGATTCTGCAAAAGGACTGGATGGGGCGCAGGAAAAGGACATTGCTTGCGGGTGTGCTGATATGTTTGTCCGTTTGGCAGGGTTTATCCTATCAGCGCACATGTATGAACGAATTTTCGCCTTATTATGTGGATTGGGCGGAAGATGTTTCAACGTTTTCAGTAGCCGGCGGGGAATATCTGCCTGTAGATTCTGATGGGGATTTTGTGCTTTATGAGTATATGAAACCCTATCTTGACCAGCTAACTTATGACACAAATGTCATTTCCATAGAAGACTGGCGCCGGGAAAAAGGCGCTGTCGTTGTATCCCTGACCAACCTGGCTACGGATACGCAACAGATAGAAGTCCCCCTGCTTTTATATAAAGGCTATCATGCCATTACCGATAGCGGACAGGAGCTTAGCCTTTCCCCGGCGAATCGTACCGGATTGCGGTGGATGTTCCGGCGGGCTTTTCTGGGAGTTTCAAGGTGGCATTTAGGGAACCGTGGTATTGGCGGGTGTGTGAAGGGGTATCGCTTATGGCATTTGTAGGAATTGTATTCTGGTTACGAAAAAATAAAAAAGGTTGGGAAAGATGACATCAAAGGAAAAGTCTTGTATACAAAATTCTGTTTATGTATAATGTTGATAGAAAATGCTTAGGGAAGTGGCAGAGGTAAGAAAGTTATGATACAAAAGATAAAAATGCTGAAATTTAACAGGTACGCATGGCTTGGTGTGCTTATAGTGGAAATTTTATTGGGGGCATTTTACTTCGTCCAGAGTAAACAAGAGAAAGCCGAGCTGAATTTTTCACAGGAAGATTTATTGTATGATTCCGGGGAAAGCGGGTTTTATCTGGATAAATCTTATGAAGGGATGCAAGTGGTAACGCCAGAATTTACGCTGTCCAAAGGGCTATATACGATTGATATAGAATACGAGTTTCTAAATGAAGAAGTTGTAAGAATAAATTTTGAATATGCGGATGGAGGAATCAATCAGGATGTATCCGGTCCAATTTCTCTTGCAGATTCTCATAGGGCGGTCTGTGACTTTAGAGTTAAGTATAGCGACAGACCAATGGTATTTCGGGCGAGACTCAGCGGAAATTCTGGAGAAAAGGACTATATTATAATAAGAAACATCCATATTTCTTCAGCAGCCATTGCCGGGAAAAATTTGCTGTTTTCAATCATTGTATTTTTTATTTTTGTGGATGGGCTGCTCTTTCTATATATGCAGAAGGATAAGCTTTGTCTTTGCGGGGAAACACAGACGAATTGTAAAATATTGGTATTGCTGATTCTTTTTTGCAGTATACCATTGATGGTAAATTATCTTATGGCTCCTGATGGACAGGATTTAAAATTTCATTTGACGAGAATTGAGGGAATAAAAGAAGCTTTGCTAAATGGCATGTTTCCTGTAAAAATCCAGCAGGGATGGCTGAATGGGCATGGATACGCCGCATCGGTTTTTTATGGAGATATCCTTTTATATATTCCTGCGATATTCCGCATTTTTGGTGTGTCGATACAAACATCTTATAAATTTTATGTATTACTGATTCATGCGCTCACAGTGCTTTTGTCTTATCACTGTTTTTCTAAGATGAGCAACGCCAGAATCGGACTGATATGCACGATTCTGTATTCTTTAAATCTATACCGACTGAACGATATCTATACAAGAGGGGCGGTAGGGGAATATACGGCTATTACCTTTATGCCTCTGGTATTGTATGGATTATGGAAAGTCTATATGCTGCCAGAGGAGTCAAAGGAACATAATAGAAGCTGGGTTACCATTACGTTTGGATGTACCGGTATTTTTCTTTCCCATATGATATCGACAGAAATGACGGCGTTTTTTGTCATTTTAACAGCTGTTATTTTCTGGAAAAAGACTTTTCGGAAAAAGACGATGCTTGTGCTGTTTAAGAGTGTGGCGGTGACGTTATTGTTGAATTTGTGGTTCTTGATTCCTTTTTTGGATTATATGATAAGCGGAACATATGTTATCAATCATCCCAATGCAAATTATAGGAGTTATTGGATAGAGAGAAGAGGTGCTTTTTTTGCGCAGTTTTTTATGAACGATTTTCTTGCAATGTCGGGAGCTGCAAAAAATGAGTTAGGAGTTGCATCGACGATGTCTCTGACGGTGGGGCTTGCATGTGTGGCGGTTATGGCAGGGTGGCTCATTTTTTGCATGGGAAAAAAGGAAAGAAGCCAGACTGAAAAAAAGGAAGAGTATTTAGCTGTTTTTCTATGTATTTTAAGTCTTTGGATGTCAACATATACGTTCCCGTATACAACGTTGGTAAATAAGTTCCCGATTTTAAAAATGCCCATACGCAGTTTACAGTTTCCTTGGCGGTTTTTAACGATTGCCGGAGTTATGCTTCCTTATCTATTATGCATTATTTTGAAAAAGGAGTGGATTGGGGCAAAAAGAAAACTGTTTGCAGGGGTATTGGTCGGTCTATCTTTATGGCAGGGCTTATCTTATATGAGTAGCTGTCTGCAAGAAGGGGAAGTTTACCGTATTGAACAGGCTGGTGGGTTATCAACTTTTGACATAGTGTCCGGAGAATATCTTCCGATGGATGAACTGCAAGGTATCGACGGATATGTAAGTGCTTATGAAGACCAACTAACTTATGACACAAATGTCATTTCCATAGAAGACTGGCGCCGGGAAAAAGGCGCTGTCGTTGTATCCCTGACCAACCTGGCTACGGATACGCAACAGATAGAAGTCCCCCTGCTTTTATATAAAGGCTATCATGCCATTACCGATAGCGGACAGGAGCTTAGCCTTTCCCCCGGCGAATCGTACCGGATTGCGGTAGATGTTCCGGCGGGCTTTTCCGGGAGTTTCAAGGTGGCGTTTAAGGAGCCGTGGTATTGGCGGGTGTGTGAAGGGGTATCGCTTATGGCGGCGGTTGGAATAGCATTTTACCTGATAGGGGATAGGAAGAAGGGTGGAAAAAAGATTTCATTTTCTGGCAATTTATTTTTCTGGGAATTTAATGGAAAAAGGTACTTGTGAATAGAAGCCTGTTTTTGTATAATTTTAGTAAGTGCTTCTCTTGCATGTGCGGTATGAAAGGGTGTGGGTGAGGCATAGGAAGGTATGGAAAGGAGACGGGGGTATGTCATATATTGACGCAATGAAAGAAAAGGCGAGAAATGATAAGAAAACTATCGTATTGCCGGAAACAAATGATAAAAGAACCTTGATTGCAGCGTCCCATATCATAAGGGAAGGAATCGCTGACATCATCATGGTTGGCAACGAAGAGAAAATTTTAGACGGCGCCGGATGGCTGGAAGTCGAGCTGGACGGCGTTACCATCATCGATCCGGATAGGACGGAGAAGCTGGATGACTATGTAAACCTGCTTTATGAGACCCGGAAAAATAAGGGGATGACACTGGAAAAAGCGAGGGAAATCCTGCTGCATGACTATCTGACATTCGGCGTTATCATGGTAAAGGCAAACGACGCGGACGGTATGGTGGCGGGAGCCTGTCATGCGACTGCGGATACACTGCGTCCGGCATTGCAGATTCTGAAAACGGCTCCCGGTGTGAAGCTGGTATCTGGTTTCTTTATTCTGGACGTACCGGATTGTACGTTTGGGGAACATGGTACGTTCTTGTTTGCGGATTGCGGTCTGAATCAGGACCCGACGGCGGAAGAGCTGGCGGCGATTGCCGATACGTCCGCTAAGAGTTTCCAAAGTCTGGTGGGCGCAAAACCAATTATTGCGATGCTTTCCCACTCTACAAAAGGCAGCGCCAAACATCCGCTGGTAGATAAGATGGTGGAGGCAACCCGGATTGCCCATGAGCAGTATCCGAATCTTTGTATCGATGGGGAATTACAGAGTGACGCCGCGCTTGTTCCACAGGTGGCAAAATCCAAAGCTCCCGGCAGCGAAGTAGCGGGCAAAGCCAATGTCCTGATTTTCCCGAATCTGGACTGCGGAAATATCGGTTATAAATTAGTACAGCGTCTTGCAAAAGCGGAAGCCTATGGACCGATGCTGCAAGGTATCGCCAAACCTGTCAACGATTTATCCCGCGGCTGTTCCTGGGAAGATATCGTCGGCGTTGTAGCCCTGACGGCTGTCCAGGCGCAATTGGCGTAAAAGATTGTAGATAGAACACAGCGAAAGGAGCATGATTATCCATATGAATATATTAGTCATTAACTGCGGCAGTTCCTCTTTAAAATTCCAACTGATAGATGCGGTTACGGAAGAGATGATTGCGAAAGGATTGTGCGAGCGTATCGGCATAGAGGGCAGCCAGCTTGTCTATCAGCCGACTGGCAAAGAAAAGGTAGAAACGATTACGCCGATGGCAGACCATACCCAGGCTGTTCAGTTGGTGTTAAATGCTTTGGTAGATGAAAAAACAGGCGTTGTAAAATCATTATCAGAAATTGGAGCAGTGGGGCACCGTATCGTACACGGTGGCGAGAAATTTGCTTCTTCTACTTTAATTACCGAGGAAGTGATTGCGGCGATTACGGATTGCAACGAGCTTGCGCCATTGCATAATCCGGCAAATTTAATCGGTATCGCAGCTTGCAAAGAACTGATGCCGGATACGCCGATGGCGGCGGTATTTGATACAGCTTTCCATCAGACAATGCCTAGAGAAGCATACTTATACGGTATTCCATATGAATATTATGAGAAGTATAAAGTGCGCAGATACGGATTCCACGGAACCAGCCATTCCTATGTATCCCATAGGGCGGCAGAGCTGTTAGGACAAAAATACGAGGATTTGAAATTGATCGTCTGCCATCTTGGAAACGGCGCCAGTGTATCCGCAATTAAAGACGGAAAATGCATCGATACCTCGATGGGATTGACGCCGCTTGAAGGTCTGATTATGGGAACCCGTTCCGGGGATATCGACCCCGCCATTATAGAGTATCTTGCGCACAAAGAAGGGAAATCGATTGATGAGATTATGGCGATTCTGAACAAAAAATCGGGTGTGCTTGGATTATCCAGCAATCTTTCTTCGGATTTCAGGGATCTGCAAAAGGCATACGAACAGGGGGATGAAGCCGGTATCCGTACCATCGAAACCTTTGTATACCGTGTGACAAAATATATCGGCGCTTATGCGGCGGCAATGAACGGCGTGGACGCCATTTGCTTTACTGCAGGTTTAGGCGAGAACAGTCCTTTTATCAGAAGCCTGATTTGCAGCCGTCTCGGCTATCTTGGCGTAGCGCTGGATGAAGAAAAGAATGCAAAACGTGGTGAAGAACTAATTCTTACAACGACGGATTCCAGGACGAAAGCGCTTCTGATTCCGACCAACGAGGAATTGGCGATTGCACGGGAAACTTATGCGTTGATAAAGGATAAGTAAAACTGTGGGGCAGGGCTGGCAAAGTGATTTTTGCAGAGAATGCTTTTACTATATCTACAAACAGAGCTATCAGACTCTGTAATGCACAAGCGAGAGCCAATCTGATATTTTCAGATTGAACAGAGGGGTAATGTGGCGGA
>JAMPFM010000042.1 GCA_023664455.1 Blautia sp. | reverse complement strand
AGAGCAGGAATTTCACCTGCTTATATTTCAAGCGCCGAACTGGCGCACTCCTTTACCCCCTCGTATTATACACATTATTTTATTATTTTATTATATCTCACCCTCAATATCAATCCCGCCCTTGTGAAAAAATGTATAAATTTGTCTTGCAATATGCTCCGGTATTTCCGGGACTTCGCATAACTGCGCCACTTCCGCGTTTTTGATATCCTCTATCGATTTAAAATGCCGCATCAGCGCCTTCCTTCTCGCCGGTCCCACGCCGGGTATGTCGTCTAACACGGACTTCACCTGCACCTTAGAACGGATAGAACGGTGATATTCAATGGCAAAGCGGTGCGCCTCGTCCTGAATCCTCGTAATCAGTTTAAAACCCTCCGAGCGGACGTCTATGGGAATTTCCACATTGTGGTAATAAAGCCCTCTCGTCCTATGGTTATCATCCTTGACCATACCGCATACCGGAATATCGATGTGCAATTCGTCAAGCACCTGCAGCGCGATGTTCACCTGCCCTTTGCCGCCGTCCATCAGAAGCAAGTCCGGGAATTTCGTAAAACTGCCAAATTCCTTGTCTATCTCTTTGCGGTCTAACTCCGCCCGCTCTTCCATGCCGTGTACGAAACGTCTGGTAAGCACTTCTTTCATACAGGCATAATCGTCCGGTCCCGACACGGACTGTATCTTAAACTTCCGGTAATCGCTGCGCTTCGGTTTTCCTTTCTCATAGACGACCATAGAGCCTACATTGGCAAATCCGCTGATATTGGAAATATCAAAGGCTTCCATCCGGTAAATGGACTCTAAGTCCAATAACCTGGCAATCTCTTTGACCGCGCCGATAGTCCGCCCCTCTTCCCTTTTAATCCGCTCTTTATCCTGACTTAGTACAAGCTGCGCGTTCTGCGCGGCAAGCTCTACTAATTTTTCCTTGCTTCCCTTCTTCGGCACCCGGATATAGACCCTGCTGCCCTTACGCATACCCAGCCATTTTTCCAGAATCTCCACATCTAAGATTTCTTCCTGCAACATCAGCTCCTTGGGAATATACGGCGTGCCCGCATAAAACTGCTTGACGAAATCCAAGAGAATCTGAGCGCTGTCATTTCCTGACACATGTGTCATATAAAAATGCTCCCGCCCAATCAGCCTGCCGTCCCGCACGAAAAAGACCTGTACCACTGCATCGTTCTCATCCTTCGCCAGCGCGATAATATCTTTATCTTCCCCATTGCTGTCCGTTATCTTCTGCTTCTGCGCCACACTCTTTACGCTGTTGTATAAATCCCGGTAACGAATCGCATCTTCATAGGCAAGCTGCTCGGAAGCTTCCTGCATTTTCTGCTCCAGCTCCCTCAAAATGGGTTTATAGTTTCCATTCAGGAAATCCAGCGCCTGTTCCACACGCTCCCTATACTCTTCTTTCCCGATATATCCCTGACAGGGCGCCAGACACTGTTTAATATGATAATTCAGACAAGGGCGGTCCAGCCCGATATCCCGTGGCAGTTTGCGGTTGCACGTCCGCAGCTGATACAATTTATTCATCAGCTCTATCGTATCTTTTACCGCCGCCGCGCTTGTATAGGGTCCAAAATATTTCGAGCGGTCCTTTTTGATTTCCCTTGCAAAAAGAATCCTCGGATACTCTTCCCCCAGCGTAACTTTAATGTAAGGATAGGTCTTATCGTCCTTTAGCATCGTATTGTATTTCGGACTATGCTCTTTTATCAGATTGTTTTCCAGAACGAGCGCTTCCAGCTCCGAATCCGTCACGATATACTCGAATCTCGCAATCTGCTCCACCATCTTATCAATCTGCGGTCCGCGGCCCACAATTTTGCGAAAATAGGAGCGGACGCGGTTGTGCAGGTTGACTGCTTTGCCGATATAGATTATCGTGTCGTTGCAATCATGCATAATATAAACTCCCGGACTGGGCGGGAGCTTTTTTAACTCTTCTGCGATGTCGAACATGTGGGAATCATGCCTTTCTTTTCATTTTCTTTAGGTACAATATCAAAATAACAAGTACCTTAATAATTAAATAGACTTTACATCTAACTTATGATATACTTTATTGTAATAATACAAGCCACACAATAAAAGGAAGGTGATTGTATGACAGACAGCGAAAAACTTGATTTAATTATATCAGAAATACAAGAGCTAAAACGACGAACAACTAATATTGAATTGACTCTTGAAAATGAAACAAATCGCAACATACAATTGTTAGCTGAAAATCATATAACTTTAATTGATAAATTAAATCAATCTATCAAAGTAGCTGATAAAACACTAATGTATGAGGTACAAATGACAAGTTTAAAGTCAAGAATTGATTTACTTGAAAAAGAAGTTGCTAACCTAAAAACAGCAACCGCATAATACCATAACACAAGGCAAAGCTGATACCTGCTTTGCCTTGTTTGCTGTGTTCAGCTTATTGTGTATCCTGATTTTGCTCCGGCTGGCTCTGTTCCGGTTGCGCCTGTCCGGGCAGCTCTGACTGCACATATCCGGTCGGATTTTGCTCCGGCTGCGTCTGCTGGCGCAGGGAATCTGTCTCTTGCGTCAATGCCTGTGAAAAATCAGCGCTTTGTTCTGCATTCGATGGTATGTCCGGCAAGGAACTCTGGGGCAGACTAGAGTGGGAAAACAGACCGACGTTTCCATCCTGGCGATCCTGACTCATTTCGCTACCTTGGTTCATCCCGCTGTCTTGACTGTTCTGACTGCTCTGACCGTCCTTATTTTCCTGCTGCTTTTCGTTTGTCTTATCCTTTTTGGCGTCCAGCTTCTCTTTCTCGTCCTCTTCTTCCGGTTCGGGGAGTCCTTTTTCTTTGCGGAAAATTTTCATAAACTCCTTGCCGGTAATCGTCTCTTTCTCAATCAGATACGCCGCCAGTTTATCCATTACCTCACGGTTTGCCTTTAACAGTTTTTTCGCCTGTTTGTAACTGTCGTGCAAAAGTTTCATAACTTCCGTATCGATATCCGCCGCGGTCACGTCCGAACAGGACAAGGACGCCCTGCCGTCCAGATATTGACTTTCTACCGTTGCCAATCCCATCAGCCCGAATTTCTTACTCATACCGAATCGGGTAATCATATTTCTGGCGATATTCGTCGCCTGTTCTATATCGTTCGCTGCTCCCGTCGTAACCGTATCGAACACAATCTCTTCCGCTGCGCGTCCGCCCAGCAATCCTACCAGCCTGTCCCGCAGCTCCGCTTCCGTATCCAGATATTTCTCTTCTTCCGGCACATGCATGACATAGCCGAGCGCACCCATCGTCCTCGGTACAATAGTAATCTTCTGTACAGGCTCTGAATTTTTCTGCAGCGCGCTGACAAGCGCATGACCGACTTCATGATAAGAAACGATTTTTCGTTCTTCTTTACTCATGATTCTGTCTTTCTTCTCTTTTCCTACCAAAACCTGCTCTACCGCATCGAACAAATCCTTCTGGCTGACAAACTCCCTGCCCATCTTGACCGCGTTGATGGCAGCCTCGTTAATCATATTGGCAAGGTCGGAGCCTACCGCGCCGGAAGTGGCAAGCGCTATCTCGTCAAAATCCACCGTTTCATCCATCAATACATCTTTGGCATGGACTTTCAGGATATCCACACGCCCTTTTAAATCCGGTTTATCCACGATAATCCTTCTGTCAAAACGTCCCGGACGCAGCAGCGCCTTATCCAGAATTTCGGGACGGTTCGTCGCCGCCAGAATGATAATTCCTTTTTTCCCATCAAAACCATCCATCTCGGACAGCAGCTGATTCAACGTCTGCTCCCGCTCTTCATTACCGCCGCCGTATTTCGTATCACGGCTTCTGCCGATTGCGTCAATTTCGTCGATAAATACAATACAGGGAGCGTTCTTTTCCGCCTCCTTAAATAAATCCCGGACACGGGAAGCGCCCACGCCCACATACAACTCGATAAAATCCGAACCGGATAGGGAGAAAAAGGGCACATGTGCCTCGCCCGCCACCGCTTTGGCAAGCAGCGTCTTACCGGTTCCGGGCGGTCCTACAAGAAGCGCGCCCTTAGGCAGTCTTGCGCCGATTTTGGAATATTTTCCGGGGTTATGCAGAAAGTCTACGACCTCTACAAGCGATTCCTTCGCCTCATCTTCCCCCGCCACATCCTGAAACGTAATCCCTGTTTCCTTCTGGACATACACTTTGGCATTACTTTTGCCCACACCCATCGGTCCGCCATTGCCCATTTTACGGAACAGCAGACTCAGCAGCCCCCACATCAACAGTATCGGCAGGACATAATATAAAAGTACCGTAATAATGACGCTGGAACTGTCCGCCACCTGCTTTTTCAACTCTACATCATGTGACAGCAGCCGTTCGGTCAGTGCATCGTCATCTTCCATACGCCCTGTATAATAAGTGACGCTGCCCCCGTACATCTGCATAAAAGGATTGTTATTTTCTACTTTCTTAGGATAAATGGTAATTTTATCTGAATCTACTACTACACTTTCCACCGCGCCCTGTTCTACCATATCAACAAATTCATTATAAGTGATTTCCTGATTGGTAGAGCCGGTCATAAATTTCATGAACATGCTGATACTGAATAAAGTAATCAGCGCCGCGATAATCAGGATAATAAAACTCTGCTTCTTCGGATCCCCGCCGTTATTTCCCGGACCGCCGGGGCCGCCTTTATTATCCTGCCCCCGGTTGGGGTTATTTCCATTATTATAATTACCATCATACTGGTTTAAATTATCATCCATGAATGAGGCGTCCTCACTTTCTAAAATTATTTCTAGCTCTGAGAATTTCTTCTTCCTTTATTATAGGGAACCCTTTTTTATAAATCAATAAGAGATTTATGAATTTCTGGACACAAGTATTAAAGATTTCTAAAGTTTATACCCAGAAGTTCCAGAGTTTCCTGCTTTTGGGTATAAAATGGGGTCAAAACAAAACGTTATAAAAACGATTCTCAAAAAATTGCACAATACAAGATATGGTAGTGTATTTTTAAAATGTTTTTGTTTTATTCTATATATTGATGCTTTTTCCGAATTATCAATATACCGTTAATTATTTTTCTACGTGCCATCTGTTTGAAAACGTTTGTGATTCTGCCGGACTTATGGTATATATATCTTATATTCTATATTTTATATCAGACGGTAACGGATACAAACAATTTCCTATAATATAAAACCCGAATACCAATTACTTATGCACTTCGGTTCCATTTCATCTTTGGAACCATACTTTATCATCATTTCATTAAGAAAGGGAAGCATGTCTATGAGCAAAAAACAAAACCAAAACATTCCGTGCATTCAGCACAGCCCTAAGAAACAGCCGGCGTCCCCCGGCATTGGAAAATCCTGGAAAACTGCCAGCGGTAAGATTCCTTACGGCATGACCAACGACTACATGTTCCGCGCCGTTTTGCAGAGCAGCAATAAAGTCCTGCGGGGGCTGATTTGTTCGCTGCTCCATCTTTCTGAAGAAGAAGTTACTTCCATCAGTATCCAAAACAGTATTCTTCTGGGAGAAACAATAAAGCACAAAGAGATCCGGCTGGACGTCTATGTCCTGCTGAATAACCATACGCTGATTAATCTTGAAATGCAGGTGGCAAACCGACTGAACTGGAAGAACCGCTCGGTCATTTATCTTTGCCGCTCCTTTGACAGTCTCGACCACGGGCAGGACTATTTGGAAGCAAAACCAGTCATACATATCGGACTTCTGGACTATACCCTGTTTCGTGACTGCCCTGAATTTTATGCATCTTATCAACTGATAAACGTTAAAAACCAACGCAAATATAGTGACATTATCACTCTGAACGTGATAGACTTATCTCGTATCGATTTGGCAACAGAAGAAGATAAACAGTACCACATAGATGACTGGATGTCATTTATGAAAGCCACAACCTGGGAGGAAATCAGAATGTTAGCAGCTAAGAATGAATATTTAGAAGAAGCAGCCGAAACCCTCTCCCGGCTGAGCGCCAATAAAGAAATTCTGAAGCAATGCCACGATATCGTGGAATATTATCAGGATTTAAAAAATTACGAAAGGGCGATTGAGGAGCGGGACAATATTATTGCAGAACGAGATAGCGCCATTGCAGAACGAGACAGCGCCATTGCGGAACGTGAAAACGCCATTGCGGAGCAGGAAGCTCTCATCCAGCAGCTGCGGGCAGAAAATGAAAGGCTGCGGGCAAAAGAGTAGTATTTTCGATGACTGGATGTCATTGAACAAGACATCCATGAACATTACCAAAAAAACACCCCGGAGACCATGCCAGTCTCTGGGGTGTTTCTGTGCTTCAAACTTCCGGTTATAAAAATTACGGTTCCGTCGGTTCAACTACTTTCTTTGTTGCTAAATCAATTGTTTTCGTAGCTGTCGTGCCGGTCTCGGTATGTGTGATATCCAGTGTCCCGGTAACTGTGCCACCTTCATTTTTAAATGCATCATCACCTGTTCCCATTTCCAGCGTATTACCGACTTTCAGGACGCTCTCAACTGCTGTTTTAATTGTAGTTTCTTCAGTACTTGCATCATAGGTCAATGTTTCAAGCGCCTTGCAAACAGCATCTACCGCTTCATTCAGGGTCTGGACGTCCAGCGTTACAGAAATTGTTTTACCAGCAATAGGTCTAGTAGCTTCACCTGTCTTATCTGCATTATATAGCTGCAGTGTACCCCCAACATACAATTTTGAAAAAAGCAGTTGATAATTTATAGTAAACAGCATATAATATATTTACAGATATGGATCTGTTGCGCATAGCGCATTTATATTTGGGCTGACCGGAAGGTCCTGGTCCACCGGCTGGCGGGGATTTACCCCGCCGTTTTTATACATCGCAGAGGAGTTTTATGAGAGAAAAAGCGCTTAGTATTTTTATAGACGAATCCGGCGATTTTGGACAATATAATCCAACTTCACCAAACTATTATGTGGCAATGGTTCTGCATGAACAGGATAGAGATATTTCAAAAAACATTGCAGCCCTGGAAGAACAAATAAGTAATTGGGGATATCCGAATCATACCATACATACTGGCCCGCTGATCAGACGTGAAAGCGTTTATAGAAATGACTTGAGAGAGGATAGAAAAGCCTTATTCAATGCACTGTATCATTTTACGCGTATGTTAGATATTCATTATATCTGTCCAGCCATTAATCAGGGAAACTGTACAGAGAAATCAAAGATAGCATATACGGATAAACTGACAAAAGAGATAGCAAAGCAGCTGCGGGCAAATTATGGATACTTTTCTGCATTTGACAGGATTATTGTGTACTATGACTATGGGCAGATTGAGTTGACACAGATATTGGTATCCGTATTTAATACGATGTTTTCCAATGTTGAATTTAGGAAGATAGAGACAAATCAATATAAACTATCCCAGGCGGCAGATTTGATTTGTACAGTTGAAGCAATCGCACAAAAGAATGTTCTTACTAAATCAGAAAGTGAATTTTTTCATTCAAAACGTGATTTTCATAAAAATATATATAAAAATATCTCGAAGAAAAAACTATAGATAAATGCCTTTTGACGCCCGAATCCTGTTATACAGGAAAATCGCGCAATTTTCTATATGAAAACACCCCGGAAACCATGTCGGTCGCCGGGGTATTTCTTTTTACTTCCATATCAAATTAGTGGTACAGCCCTTTTTCATTCTATGGAAGAGGGAAAATGCTTAGTCGGCTGCGCCTGATGTTCAAGTGATATCAGTTGCCAAATTAATTTCAGCGTTTTCGGTGGAGCCTGTAGCTGTACCGGTAATAGAAATTGTTCCGCTGATTGCATCACTATCGCTGTCATACGAATAACCGTTTCCAGTTTTATACTCTGCCGTATATGCACTTCCAAGAGCGTCCTTAGCCGCTTGCAGAATAGTATCGCCAGCGTCGTTTGCTTCTGGGTCAAATTCATCGCCGCTTACTACTTTCTGGATAGCCTCAATCGCCAAAGCCTTGTAGGACTTGATTGTCCATGTCTTGGTAATTTCCTGTGCCTCTTCCGTGGAACCTGTAGCTGCCGGAGCAAGACTAATCTTCACTACAATGCTTCCGCCATTTGTAAGCGTTGCCAATGTGGCAGTAACGTCATCTACTTTATTTGGATCCTCACCCTTCTGAGCGATATTAACGCTATACTGCGTTTCGTTGATGGCTTCTTTTGCAGCGTCAAGGATTCTCTTTCTGGCAGCATCTGTTATGCCTGTAGCAGCTCCGTCATTGTCTGTTGCAATATCATCATTTGAAAATGCAAGGTTCTGTATTGCAGTTTCTACGTCTGTTCTAGCTGCCGCTATATCCGCATGTGTCAGACGTTTGATTTTTGCTTCAAAGGTAAGCTCCTTGGACGCCTGTGCTTCAGCGTCTTCGTCTGCTTCCTCACCGTCCGCCGCTGCCTTTTCGGTCAGAAGTACCTTGAAGGAAATCGCGCCGTCTGCTGCCAGGGTAGGCCGTGCGATGGTGAAGTCAGTATCCTTCTCAGTAACAACCGCTGCTTCAAGTCCGTCGCCTGTTACGAGTTCGACAAGCTTCGTATTTACTTCTGATATAACCGCTTCTTTAACGGTGTCTGCATTCTCAGCGGTCAGATCAGCCAATGCTGTAAGTTTGCTTCCATCTACATACCCGGCATCAGCGTCTTTCCCCTTGAGACTATCAAGATATCCCTGGATATCCGCTTCCGCCTGTGTAAGTGTCTGTAATCCCGGTAATGGTCCGAACTCAGTAGCATTAACAATAATCTTAGTTATTACCGGCTCTGCATCAGCTCCGCTTCCCTTTGTTAATTGCAGGGTGAAAGCAATACTTCCTTTACCCTTTTGTGCTGCGCCTTCACCAGTAAGTTTGTAGTCCGCTGCCGTAAAGGTAATGTCTCCGTCATAAGCTACGGTATAACCGTCTTCATTCACTGCGTCATTTACCGCTGTCAGAATGGCTGTTTTTACGCCTTCTTTCGCATTGCCGCCTTCCTTGATGAGATCCACCAGTTTTCCGAGACCATCCCCGGTTATTGCGCCCGATGCATCAAGTCCTATAACATCTTTTACAGCCTGGAGAGCCTCAGCTTCCGTCTTCAGCTGGGTAATTGCAAGGTCAACTGTAATTTTTCTTTCCTTAACGTTCTCTGCAGCGTCTTTTTCAGCGAGGGTATCCGTCAGGATTAACGTACCGGAAATTACGCCAGGAGCCGAAGTTGTCGCGTTCTTCTTCCAGATATTGCCGGCTTTATCATCTTTGGTAAAACCGGTCGGCACTGTAGCGTCGTCAGCGATAGCTTCCCACTTTAAGTCGTATTGGTCATTTGTAACCGCCTTCTTCGCAGCCGCCAGAATCAAAGCATCGGTTGTGGAATTGTAAGCTTTGAATAAATTCTCATTCGTTTGCTTCTTATCTACCACATTCTTAACTGCTGTTTCCGCTTGATCCAAAGTCTGCAATGCTTCGATTGTAAAGCTTAGTCCCGTACAGGCTTCTACGCCGCTTCCCAAAGTGCTCCATGCCCTAAAGTCTGCTGTAATCCGGCCCTCATTACCTGCCGTTGCAGGTTCTATAGTAAAGCCGTCTGCGTCATCCTCATAATCATAAGCAAGTCTTAAATCCGGTCTGCTTTCAAGAAGGTCTTTTACAGCTTTGTAGTTTCTTGCTGCTGTAAGCAGCTCTTGCTCCGTAGTGGCATTGGTAACCTCATAGGATTCCTCAAATTTCTGCAATGCGGAAATGATATCCTGCTGTATTCCTGACACTACTTTATAAGTCAGGTCTTTTACCTTGGTACCCGCTCCCGCCTGTGTGCTGATGTTATATACTTCTGCCTTTACATTGAGGAAACCACTTTCACAAGTATTGCCGTCATAGTCAAGTACTGGTTCTTTGTAGTCCGCTGGGTCTACAGTTACAGTTCCATCATCATTCAACTGTGGCAGGACGATGTATGCATCGCTGTTCTTTGGAGCAACTCTTGCGATTTCTGCTTCTACATTGTAGATGGTGTCTCTCAAGGCGTCTTGCGTTGGATAGCCATCGTCGCCAAGGTTCATGGTTACTCTCTCGTTGATGGTAGTCTGCAGGTCTTCCGCATCTTTCCGGGCGTCCTCATAGGATTTTGCCTTCTGTGGCAGGGTCAGGGAGAAAGTAATGGTATCTTCCTTGACTTCCGCATCAACCTCTTTAACATCGCCCTTCTCATCCTTGAGACCATATGTTATTTCCACTTTGACAGATACTTTCTTGCCATAAGCTACTGCCTTATTATTTTTATCGTCCGCCGCCGCTTCAAATTTCGCTTTGTTCATTTCGATGACAATATAATCAATATGATTCTCGACATCATGGCTGCTATGGAATGTAAACAACTCTTTTAAAGCAGCATTTGTGTTTGCGGCAGGTGTGATATCTTTAATGCCGTACGGCATATTATTCATGGACGTATAAGGAACATCCAGATAGTAATTCTTGGTTCCGTCTGTCCTGTATCCGTCCGGCGTAAAGGTCTGTGCCAGATTGTTCTTGCTGACAGAAACTTTTCCGCCTTGTTTGTCTTTTGCAGCGACCGTAATCGTTGTATCGACTTTGACGCCGTATTCCATTAATTTGTTTTGCTGCTCCGGCGTCAGGGCAGTCTCATTGGCAACATCTTTCAGCAGCGTATTATAGAAATAGTCTCCATAAGCGCTGTTATCCGGAAGGAAATAGATGGACAGCTTATGTTTTCCAACCGCTTTTGCCGCATCATTATTCAGTTTCAGTATAAGCTGTGTGCCATAGTATCCACCGACATAAGCATATCCGGTATCATCCCAGCTATATTCCTCACCCACTGGTGCACTGATAATGATTCTGGGATACTTACCCGCACCCGGATTATACATAGATGCATGCGCTTTTGCAGCAGAAATCGTAATTGTTGCATGGTCGCTGCCTTTTACAACAGTAGGTTTGCTTGCCGTATACTTGAGGGCTGTCTTGGATGCTGCCGCGAAGTTTACGGTAACCTGCGTCCAGTCCTTCTTGGTACAGGTAGTATAGCCAGTGGTATTTGTATATCCTTTTACATAATACTGGAAGTTACCAATACGGTTATTCTTCGCTTCCGTTGTATCGCCTGTAATCCATGCAATTACCGCTTCGTCGGTAATCTTTTTGGCATCTTCTTCGCTAATATCCTTAACCTTTGAAAGATCACCGTTTGCCGCAACAATCTTCTTTGCATTCGTGCCGAAAGTGGATTTCAGGCTTAATCTTCCATAGCTAAAGTCAAAGAAGTCCGTGAAGTTATTTGACTTATTGCTTCCTGCAACAAGGTGTGCATTTGCATAATCTATATATTCATAGCCGCTAGCTACCTTATAATTTCCTGAACCTTTCAGAGAAACGCCTGCATTGTCTTTCAGGTTCAAGGTAACCTTGGTTACCGGTTTGTAAGAGAATTTCTTGGCATTTGCATATTTAGTTCCGTCAGTTACCTTCAATGTAATTGCCTTTGATTGTGTTTCAGCAACAAAATTACCGTCTTCATCAAGATCGCCGAAGGTTACCTGTAATTTATAGCTTCCGTTACGGAGATATACGCCATCGTATCTCTCTACATAGTCGTTTTGTTTTTCGTCCCATCCGGTCCAGTAAAATCCTTCGTCATACAAGTCTTTATTCCAGAAATTCAGTGTAAAGGAGTTATCTTTTATCTGCTCATAACCGTTTCCTCTGTTTTTCTCGAACAACTCGTAGTCCAGCTTCTGCGTATAATACACATTTGTCTCCTTGGTTTTGATGCGTTCTGTTGTGTCTGTCACAACCATGACATATTTGCCATTCCAATTCTCGGAGCCTGTACCGCTCAAGGTAAATCTGATTTGCTCAGAGTCCCCATAACTGTATGCTTTCAGCTTATCAGCAGTCTTGAAGGTCGGCGCTTTGTCTTTCCTGACATTCGGATTGTTGATAGTGAATGTCTGTGTCGTAGAGCCAAACTTCAACTGAATGGTTGCCTTTGCCGTATTGGCAATCACCTGATAATGCTGGTTATAGTTTGTTCTGCCATATTCGGGCAGTTTGGACAATACTTTTACGCCGCTGGTCTTAGCCCACTTGAGGTCAGTGTACTCGCTGATTTCATTCCAGTTTCCGTGTTCATCCTCTTTTACAACCGTAAGATCCAGAACCGTGTCGGATGTGCTGTTTTGAAGGTCAATCGTTGTTTCCGGACCTTCATAAATTTCGTAGCGGCTTCCGTAAGGATCCGTCTGCTCAATCAGCAGCCCAAAGTTTCCGTCCTTGTCGGGATTAATGTTTATGCCTTTGAGTTCTTTTTTGTTCTTGCTGCCGTCATTTGCGGTAACAGTAAGGTTGACGCCCTTGACGGTCTTCTTGATGTTTGTAATTTTTCCTGCATTGGTTCCTGTCGTAGTCAGCACGAAATCGCCCTTGTTGGATTTCACGGTCAGGTTCGATGCGTTTACAAAATCAGAATCCGTATAATAGTCTTTTGTAAGGACGCCGTCTTTCAGGACAACGACTTTTGCATTAATATCATTACCACCATCTCCGTCATCCTGATAAAGTTCACCCGATGTATACTCGGTCTTGGTGATATCTTCCCATGAAGCTGAATAACCAGCTTTTCTGACAATATGGATATCGCCCATCTTCAAGCCTTCGCTTGTAATGGTAATTGTCTTGGAATAAACATCTGTCGTATTGCCTGTGTAATCCTTTGCGATGACTCTTACCTTGAATTGGTTGGCTTCTTTCTTGTCTTTTACAACATAGTTCTTGTTTACGGTAATCTTGCCATTCTTGATGGTTACTTCTTTGCCAAGAGGATTCAGGATACCCTCAAATTCACCATCCGAAGTATAAGAATCCACGGATACAATCTGATAGTCAACTTTCTTGGCCTTCGGTACAGATGCTTTGGCAGTAGAGCCGCCATTATAAACCGGCGTTACCGTCAATGTGCCCGGTTTCTTATCGGCTTTGTAAATGCTGTCAGAAGGCGTCGTTACTGATAGTTTTTCAATACCGCGCACTACATTGATTGTAAGGGTCGCGCTGGCGCCAAACGCTCCATCTGCCGCTGCCGCTACCACACGGATGGTATGCTTGCCAATATAAGTGTCTGGTACTAAATAATCATAACCATCGAATCTTTGGACAGCCATCTTGACAGCCCCATTCTCTACATCCAAATCAATGAAGGAAGAAGCGTTCGGATAGTCAACATCATATGCCTGTGCATGGTCAAAATACGTTCCGGCAAAATTGATAGTCGCTATTGTTACAGCGTCTGCGCCTGTGTAAACTGTAGTCGTGCCTTTCTTTAAGGACAGTTTGTTGTCGTAAGCAGGTTCTTTGGTGGACGCTGTCACGGTGTTAACGTTCTCGCCGTTTGTGAAAGCTGTCTTAGCTGTTCTATCCGCCTCACTCGCTGCGCCCATGTCTGTCTGATCGATAGTCTGTACAAGGCTGATTGTTACAGCATAAGCATGTGAAGCGCCTTCTCCGGTGGGTGCGCTGCTTACTTTGACAGTGATATCCTGTGAAAGTTTGTCTGCATCTTTCTTAAAATACTGCGTCTTTAACGCATCGGGAATGGTAACGCCCTGTTCAGAGGTTGTTACTTCCGCTTTATACCAGATTTCACCTGCATAAGGCTGGGTTACTTTCTTGGTCACGCCTGTCGTCAGAATCAGGCTTGTATCTGTAGCTGTTTTCAGTTTCGCGCTAGCCTTTTCTGCGGTCAGTGCGGGAGCTTCCGTGCTGAGTGTAATTTTTTTCAGTACGGCTGTTTCTGCAATTTTACCATCCACTTTTGCAACGGTATTATCATACAGCTGCAGGACTGCTGCGTCCGCCTTTGCTTCTTTTACAGGTTTTGTGGTAATAACAAGTTCACTTTTTTCTGTGTCGATAGCTGCTGTAACATAGTCGTTTGCAGCAGGGTCAACACTCAAAGCAGTGATGTCCGCCGCTTTGTTTAATGTTATCTTATAACGTTTCTGCGTATCCACAGTCTGCGTAAGCTTACCGTCGGTTTTTACGCCGGTTACGTTAACCGTTTTCAGAGCCGGCAGGACATTTACATCGAAGCTTGCTTTTTCAACCTCTTCTGTCTTCGCATCAGCTCCTGTGCCTGTGGTCTCGGATACATACAGTTTTACGGTATATTTTACAGCAGCGTTTCCTGTATTTATTATCGCAAAGTCCGCGCTTGTGCTGCCCTTTGTAAAATTCTGTACTGCTTGCTCTGTTACTTCTTTCTTAGATTTGTCAAATACTTTTACATCGGACAATGTCTGTACTGCCTTGCTGCTGCCTTTTACCAGCGTTGTCGTATAGGTAACGCCGGAATTGATGTTGTAGCTGCCGTCCGCTGCCTTTTCCACGCCTTTCAGGGTTTCGCCATATACGCTTTCAGAATTGATGGTGACTATGACGTCAGCGTCAGCCGTTACAACGATTCTGCCGTCTGCCGGCAAATCTTTTTCTACTGCTTCCGCATCGCCGCTCTTAACGGTATACTTTGTAGCAAGTTTACAGTTGTCCAGAGCCTTTGCATTCAGGATAAGAGTGGAATCAGCGTTAACTGTCCAGCTGTCTTTTGCTTTGCTGTCGGCTGTTCCGGCTGTATAGTCATAAGAATAATCATCTGCATCTTCACCATTCAGGGTCTGGTATTCAATCTCCACTTCGTTATTATCATAGAGGATATCAATCGTCTTCTGGACGATTTCGCCGTCTACAACGATCATGGGATTGGTTTCAAGAACCTTTGCCAGTACTGTATAAGCGTATGGAACAACGGCGATACCGTTTATGGTTGTTTCTTCGCCCGCTTCGCCTGTGATTACATCGCCGCCAATTGTAACTTCCGGCTTGTAATTTTTCTTTGCATTGATGGTAAAGTCAAAATACTGCATGCCTTCTGCAAGTAAATAACTGTCAGCGCTGTTCTTTTCGACATTACCCTTATTATTATCTGTATTCGGGTCAACCGTATAGGATACAAAATCAGGGTCATTTATATTAAACCGGATGCATGTCTCCCCTTCAAGACCGCGGGTCTTTGCATATACCTTGATTTCCACTTTGTTGTCGTTTGTTTCTGTAAAATCAAAGGTATACTGATTTGGAACTGTCGCTTCGTTTTCGACGTCTTCTGTGAGAGCCACTTCCTTTTTCTCGGACTCTTTATCGTTAGTTGCCTTTGTGTTGTAGATTGCCGCTACCTTAGTTATTTCATAATATTGGGCTGCATTTACGGTAAAGGTAACTTCCTTATCATCCGCTGTCAGTTCTTTCAGGAATTTGTTTTCGCCTTCCTTCGGGGAATAGGTCTCAGTGCCAATCTGTACTGTATAAGCATTCTCATCGCCATCTACCGTGAAGGCAGCCGACGCCACGTCTTCTGCATTTTCATCCAGGGCAAGGCTGATGGTAACATTCACATTACCTGACAATGCGGGCAGGGTGTAAAGCAAAGCGTCTGTCGCGCCCTCTATGGAAGCGTCAACAATTTTGTTGTCTTTTACTTTCACGGGCTTTTCGCTTAATACGTCCTCGTCTTCCGCACCGGTTGTTACGCTGGTCACTTTGTAATTGCTGCCGCCAGCTTTCGCTGCTACCACGAACTGGGCTTCTTCATCCTCTGCGCCCTCGAAGCCGGTGCCTGTCAGAGCTGTTAAGGTCTTTTCAGTTGCCCCCGCAGTCGTGGTGGTAGTAACGCTGGATACGGTTACTTCACCGCTCTTAGCAGCGGGTTCATAGGAAAAGTTTACCTGATACGTTTCCAATGCGGTTGCTTTTACATAGATGGTTACATCTTCATTGCTGCCTTCCACTTTGTAATCTGCAAAGGTGTAGGTATAAACGCCGTCGTCATCTGCTTTTGCTACGCCGCCGTCTGTTTTTCCACTGTCTTCTGTGGTGTCTACGGTTCTCAGTTTCAGCTGTTTGCCGTCTGTCACATCAGGTTTTACAGTAAAGGTAAGGGTTTCGCCTTTGTTTACCGTAATTTCGGTCGTGCCGCTGGTTACATTTTTATTCTCATCACCGTCTTTGTACTGTACGGTTGCGCCGGTAATGTCGAATTTTACTTTGTATCCGGTAATTTCTGCAACCGTTACGGTAATTTTAACGGCGCCGGTTACGCTTGCAAGTGTGTATACGCCGTTTGCAAGCGTCGGGGTACCTGCAGCAGCGCCGACTTTCACTGTTACGCCGGCTGTATCCAGTTTATAACCTTCTGCAAGCTCTACTTTGAATTTCAGGCTGTCACCGGATTTCACGGTTGTTGATTCGGACAAATTTGTTTCTGTCCCATCGCCGCCTACAACTTTAATGGCAGCTGCGTCCGCAACAGCGGTTCCGTCCGCATTTACTATGCTGCCCGTAACGCCATAGAGGGCGTTTACAGTCGCAGTGATAGTTGTTGTTGCTTCGGTTATGGGAATAGCTGCAAATTCTTCTGAAGTGTTTTTGGCAATCGTCTTGGTCTCATCGCCGATTGTTACTTCGTACTTATCATTAGTAGTTGGCTCATTCTTAATCGCAACTACCGGGGTAATGGTGTCGCCGATTTCAGCGGTTTCTGCTTCGCTCGCCTTACCATTAATCTTGTAGGTTACTGTGGCGTCAGCTGCATTATTGCCTGCCACTGTAACCGTAATGGCGCTTGTTGCCATTGCAACGGTTATTTCGATTCTGGCAGTTGTGGCAGGAAGATTTTGGCTCTCATCATCTGCCTTTTCCAGATTATCAAGACTGCTTATAGTGACTGTCTTGGCGCCGTCTGCGGCTCCTGCTTTATCTGTAACAGTTACATTTTTTAATTCTACTCCTGTGTCAGAATCCTGTGCATATGCGTATGCTTTTGCACCCGCAATCTGACGACCAGATGCAGGGGTTACTTCGGCGGTATAGGTGTTTGCGCCGCTGTCGTATCCCAGACCGTCGCCGCTGTCTACTACAGTATACTTGTCGCTTGCTGCAATTGAAATCTCAAAATCACCCGCTTGAACGGTGTCGTTTGAGACCGTAGGAATGTCAGGCTGCTCAGCAGTTACCTTATCCGGCTCTATGACCTCAGCCGTCAGCTCCGGCGCGCTTCCTCCTTCCGTCGATTCTACTTCCGTATCTTCGCCTGTTGTCCCAGACTGTTCGTCCGTGTCCGCAGGAACCGCCGGTTCCTCGTCTGACACGATACCGGAATCCTCTGCGGAATCATCCGTAGACACTTCCAGTCCAGCGGCATTTTCATCCGCTGTCATGTCTGTTTCTGCGGCAATGATGTCAGTGTCCGAAGCTGCGAGCGACGTAGTCGTCGTCTGTGGGACACACTACATAGAAGGGGCGCCAACACGCTAAAATACGGCATTTTCCATACATCTTCCGGGCAAAATGACATCTCTTTGACATCAATAAAATTCCCCGATTTTGGATAATAACATGTGTTATTATGCGAAAGGGAAGGAATTTTATGGGAAAAATCCAGAAAACAGGGGAATAAAAAGAAGCCGGAATGGCTGATTTCAGTCTGACATCAAAAGGCGGAAAAGACATCAATTCGACATCAAAAAGTGATGTTTGGGCTGCTTTTTACAACGATTTTTGTTAAAAAATAGAAAATATTAAAATAAGACGCTGCTTATTGGGCAGCGTCTTGATTTTCTAAACCTTTCATCAATTCCTTATATATTTTCATTACATTACTCATTCCAAATTTCTTTCCTTGTTGGTTATACCGTATCTTCTTTCTTGCCTTCTTGTTTAACTCAGCCATTAAATCCGCAGGTACAGTAATGGGTAATGATGTATTTTTATCCAAATATATATTGTTTATGTAATCCTCGATTATGGGAAATAAATTCTGTGGCAAAAAAGCACATCTTTTACCTAAGACATAACCAAAACTTATATTGTCACATATTCCATACTTTGCAATAGATTTTTGATACTCTGCTTCGTATTTTGCTACCTTAGACGAAATTGGAATCATCCAATAAATATCTGTATCATCCTTACTGAATTTCAAAGCATGACAGCAGGGTATAATATGAACCCCAGCCTCTTATTAGCCGCATACTGGGTAGCGGAAATAATTTGACCCCGTACCTTCTTTTTATGGTTACTGATTTATACGGTCACAGTACATAATATAAACAAGAAACCAATTGATTTCCCACTTATATTGTATTCCAAGCCGCCCGAACATCCAACGAACAAAAAATGAACATTTTGTGAACATTTTCAAAGATATACTCCTTTTCACAATTTTTTGCATTTAGAGTAGATTTTTCCTACTACTTCATTGTATAATAGTGCATAATGCGATAAGATTGGACGTCCGTTAAAACGGACAAGGGGGATAAACATGGCAGTGAAGTATGTATTCGTAACAGGCGGCGTTGTTTCCGGACTCGGCAAAGGCATTACCGCGGCATCTTTAGGCAGATTATTGAAAGCGCGCGGTTACAAAGTAACCATGCAGAAATTTGACCCATATATCAACATCGACCCCGGCACGATGAATCCCATCCAGCACGGGGAAGTTTTCGTCACGGAAGACGGTACGGAAACCGATTTGGATTTAGGGCACTACGAACGATTTATCGACGAGAATCTGGACAGGCACTCCAACGTCACCACCGGCAAAATCTACTGGTCAGTACTTCAGAAAGAACGCCGCGGCGATTACGGCGGCGGAACCGTGCAGGTCATCCCCCATGTGACGAACGAAATAAAAAGTAGATTTTATCGTAATTTCACCGATGAGGACACAAGAATCGCTATCATTGAAGTCGGCGGTACGGTAGGTGATATTGAAAGCCAGCCATTCCTCGAATCCATCCGCCAGTTTCAGCATGAAGTCGGCAGTGAAAACGCCATCCTGATTCATGTTACTCTGATTCCTTACCTTCGTGCTTCTCAGGAAATGAAAACCAAACCTACGCAGGCGAGCGTAAAAGAATTGCAGGGTATGGGAATCCGCCCGGACATCATCGTATGCCGCAGCGAATATCCCTTAGGACAGGGGTTAAAAGATAAAATCGCCCTGTTCTGCAATGTGCCAAGCAACCGTGTCTTACAGAATCTTGACGTGGAATATTTATATGAAGCGCCTTTGAAAATGGAAGAAGAGCATCTTGCCCAGGTAGCGTGCGAATGTCTGAAATTGGACTGCCCCGAACCGGATCTTGCGGATTGGAAGGCTATGGTAGAATCCCTACGAACTCCCACAGACGAAATCACAATCGCCCTTGTCGGCAAATATACACAGCTTCACGACGCTTATATCAGCGTTGTGGAAGCCTTGAAACACGGCGGCATTTCCAACCGCTGTGTCGTCAATATCAAATGGGTTGACTCCGAAACCGTGACCGCAGAAAACGTAAGCGACATCTTAGGCGATATCAACGGCGTCCTTGTCCCCGGCGGTTTCGGCGACAGAGGCATCGAAGGAATGCTCCATGCCATCCGTTACGCAAGAGAACATAAAATCCCCTATCTGGGATTATGTCTCGGTATGCAGTTGTCCATCGTGGAATTTGCAAGAAACGTCATCGGCTATACCGACGCCCACAGCATCGAGCTGGATCCGTCCACGACGCATCCTGTCATCGCGCTGATGCCGGATCAGAATAATGTAAAAAATATCGGCGGCACATTACGGCTGGGCTCCTACCCCTGTATGCTGGACAAGTCTTCCAAAGCCTATGAATTATACGGAGAAGAAACGATTCACGAAAGACATAGACATCGTTATGAAGTGAACAATGATTACCGCGCCGTCTTAACGGAAAACGGCATGAAACTATCGGGACTTTCCCCGGACCGCCGCATCGTCGAAATGTGCGAGCTGCCCGACCACCCATTTTTCATCGCCACACAGGCGCACCCGGAACTAAAATCCAGACCCAACAGACCCCATCCGTTGTTTAGGGGATTTGTAAAAGCAGCCATAGAATATAAAGAAAGATAAAAAAGACGTCGCAGAATACTTAAAGATAGTTATTCTGCGACGTTTCTTTCTACCAATCAAATTCCCATTAATGTTTCGTCCCTTCCTGTTCAGGACTATCATTTCCTTTCAGGGTTCCGGTAAGGGAATCCGTATTCTTCCCCAGCGCCTTCTGCTTCTTCAACTTCCTCGCCAGCTTCTTCTCCGCTTCCGCTTCCCTGGCTTCATCGCAAAGTCTGCCGCTGATTCTGGTCAGACGGTAGATTTTATCAATCATTTCCTTTGAGAACATTTTTTCATCCATCCGCCACATCCAGTTGATGCCCAGCGTAGACGGTTTGTTGATTCTCGCGGTTCCATCCAGTCCCAGGTAGTCCTGAAGGGGAATGATGCAGGTATTCGCCGTACTCATCATCGCCAGCCGTATAAAGTCCCAATACCGCTTTGCTTCCGGCGTATCCGCATTGTCCATATACTCCTGTGCAAACGCTTTGCTTTCTTTATCCAGCGCCTTATACCACTGCACCAATGTCTCATTGTCATGCGTTCCCGTATAGACGACGCAGTTTTTCTCATAGCAATGGGGCAGATAGTCCGTATCCTCGTCCGGGTCAAAGGCAAACTCCAGCACTTTCATGCCCGGATAGCCGCTGTCCCGCAAAAGCTGTGCCACGGAAGCTGTCTGCAGCCCCAGATCTTCCGCGATAATTTCCTTATCCCCCAGCTTATTTCTAAGCGCCCGGAAAAGCTCCATGCCGGGTCCTTTTTCCCAATGTCCGTTTTCCGCCGTCTCATCCTCGAAAGGAATGCTGTAATATTCGTCAAAACCGCGGAAATGGTCAATCCGTACCACATCATAAAGCTGGAAGCAATGACTCAGTCTCTGACACCACCACCAATAACCGGTCTGCCTGTGATAATCCCACCGGTATAAAGGATTTCCCCATAACTGCCCTGTCTCGGAAAAAGCATCCGGGGGGCATCCCGCTACGGCAACCGGGTTAAATTCGTAATCGAACTGGAACATCTGCGGATTCGCCCATGCGTCCGCAGAATCAAAAGCAACATAAATCGGAATATCCCCGATAATCTGAATGCCGTTTTCATTCGCATACTCTTTTAATTTCCTCCACTGCACATGGAACTGGAATTGTAAATACTTATAAAATTCGATGTCAAAATAGCATTCCCGTCTGTAATAATCCAGCGCGGGTTCCCAGCGTTTCTTGATATCGTCTGCCCACTCGCTCCAGGGCGCCCCGTCAAAACGCTGTTTCACCGCCATAAATAACGCATAATCTTCCAGCCAATACCCATTTTCCCATGCGAACCGGGAAAACTCGCCGTTGGCGGAAATATTGCTGCGCTCGTATGCCAGACGCAGAAGCGCGAAGCGGTTCTCATATAGTTTTCCGTAATCTATCTGCTGCGGGTCCTTTCCAAAATCACACGCCTTACATTCCGCCTTCGTCAATACGCCTTCCTCGATTAACGCTTCCAAATCAATGAAATAAGGATTTCCGGCAAATGAGGAAAACGACTGATACGGCGAATCCCCATAGCTGGTAGGAGAAAGCGGCAGAATCTGCCAATAACTCTGTCCTGCCTTCCTCAATTTGTCAATAAAATCATATGCCTCCTTAGAAAAACATCCAATACCGTACTTAGACGGCAGACTAGCCACGGGAAGCAACACACCACTGGCTCTTTTCATACCTATCCTGCCTTTCTTCCGAGCAGCGCTCCGCCAAGCGCTTCTACCCGGATTTTATTCTCTAGTCCGCCTTCAGCTTCTTATCCCATTTTATGCAAAATTCTTTAATACGTCAACCCTTTACAGCGCCGGATACGCCTTCTACATAGCACTTTTGCGTCAATAGGAAAAGAATCGATATCGGTATGGATATCAGGACGCAGCCCGCATAGAACTGGGTATAATAATACTCCACATATTCCGCCTCTAACATCGTCCACAACCCAATCGCAATGGTGTAATACTTGGTGTCATTTCCCATGATAACCTTTGCGAAAATGTAATCCACCCAGGGTCCCATAAATGTCGTGATCAACGTGTAGGTAATAATCGGTTTCGACATCGGAATCGTGACATGGATAAACGTATCCCACTTGGTCGCGCCGTCAATATAAGCCGCTTCGTCAATGGTTATCGGAATCGTGTCAAAAAATCCTTTTGCCATATAAAAACCAAGTCCCGCGCCCCCGGAATACACCATAATTAAGGCAACCTGTTTCAGTACGCCTGTTTCCAAAAATCCAAGCCCTTTTAAGATATAATAAACCGCAACCATCGACATAAAGCCGGGGAACATTCCCAGAATCAGGGCAATGTTCATAAACGGCTTACGCATTTTAAAACGCAGACGGCTCATGACATAGGAAACACAAAGTACGAAGAAAGCGGAAAACGCCGTACTGACAAGCGCAATAATCAGCGTATTGGTAAACCATCTCGTAAAGTCAATATTACTATGCCCCTGAATCAGATTCGTATAATTATCCAGCGTAAATCCTCTCGGCCACACATAACTCTTATAAGAGCCGCCCTCTTTACGGAAAGAAGTCAAGATAACGTAGAAAATCGGTAATACCCAGATAACGCTGAGAATCGCTAACAGGATATGGCATGCCGTATTGGTAATAAATCTCTTTGTCTTCATTATTGGAACGCCCCCTCATCTTTATAAGAACCCGTATGACGGTAGGTTAACAGTGCCAGAGTCGCCATAATGACAAATACCAAAATACCGATTACGGCGCCTAAATTGTAGTCCTTCTGGGTAATGGTCAGACGATACAGCCATGTAATCAGCAAATCCGTCTTGCCCGCATAGTAGTAATCCAGTGAATCCGGTCCGCCCCCCGACAACAAATAAATAACATTAAAGTTATTGATATTTCCTGTAAAGGAAGTAATCAGATTCGGCGTCATGACAAATAACATATATGGCAGCGTAATCTTCCTAAAAATTGTAATCGCGCCCGCCCCGTCGATTTTGGCAGCCTCATAAAGCTCCGCCGGTATATTCTGCAGGATACCGGTCGTTGACAACATGGTAAATGGCACGCCAATCCAGATATTAATACAGATAATCGTAATTTTCGCATACAGCGGATGGGTAAAAAATGGAATGGACTCCGTCATACCGATGACGCCTATCTGTCTAAGAAGGACGTTGACCGGTCCATTTGCGTTGAAAATTGTCCTCATACTTAACAACGTAACAAACTGCGGCACCGCTACCGAGAGCACGAACATAAAACGCCAGAACCCCTTTATCCTCGTTCCCTTACGGTTAATCAGCAAAGCCAGCAGCAGTCCAAGTATGTAACAGGAAACCGTTGCGGCTACCGCCCAGATTAACGTCCAGGAAAGCACCGGCCAGAACGTATTGGCAAGTTTGCTGCCCGTTGAAAACATCGCCGAGAAATTGGAAAATCCTACCCAGGAAAATAAATTTCCGGGCGGCTGATGCTCATGGTCATAGCTCGTAAACGCAATCATAATCATGAAAATCAAGGGCATAATCGTAAACGTAATAATTCCAAAAAGTGGAAATGCAAGCATTGCCGCGTGCAGATTTTCTTCCTTCAGGGATTTCAAATCGTCTAAGAAATTCGGAACATGCATTCCTCTTGCTTTACGCACCTGCGTACAATATGCACTCTTTGCCGACATACATGCCGCAAAAACCGCCGCCGCTGTCAATACGAACGTGATAACTCCATAAAGCAGACAAAGCATGGAATTATCCCCCATAGAGTACTCATAAATACCCAACGCTTCATTATAAACCTGTCCCTGCTCTACCGTACCCAGCGTGATGAAATCACCAATCGCAGATACCCCAAAACTAATCATATATGCCAAATATCCGACTTCTATTGCCAGAAACAGAAGCCCTCTAATAATTTGCTTATTGATAATATTTCCTAAACCAAAAATAATAAATGAGAGTCTGGTAAAAATATCCCCGTTTTTTATGACCTGTAAAACACTTGCAGCACTCGGTTTACTATATTCAGACTCTGTTTTCTTTGTTTTCTTTTTAACAATCCCCATAGAAAACCTCCTATTTTTTAGAAGCCATAGAAAGCTTGTTAGAAAAGGAACAGGGATACCGACAACAGACGGCATCCCTGTGTGTAGCAGAATCCTTTTAACAAGATTCCTTTACAATCATTTTACAAACAAGTCCGCTGAATAGATTATTCCGCCGTCATTGCTTCAACAAATGCATCCAATTTCTCCTGTACATTAGCCTTCGTAATTTCCCCGCTTCTGATTTCTGTCGGGATAGCGCCCGCATATGTCCAATATCTTGAACTAAATACAGAGTTTGCAGGCTGCGCAACGCTCGCATTGTTTGCTTCGTCTACAATAACCGTTGCAAGCGGGTCGGACATTACCGCTTCGCTGGAACCTGCCGCAATATTCGCCGGAATCTGCGCTGACATTTCATAACGTAAAATCTGATTCTCCTCGTTGCCAAGGAATGCTGCAAAAGCAACTGCCGCCGCCATATTCTGTGACTGTGCGTTTACGCCGATACATTTAGAACCATAGAAACCTAAAAGCTGATAATCATTGCCATCCGGATTGAACGTAGGAATAATAGCCAATCCAAGGTCATCGCCAAGGATACCTGCGTACAAATCATAGTTCCAGGAACCATCGAACCATGCGCCGAGCCTGTGATCTTCAACCAGCTCAGAAACGGAAATTTCACCATCATATGCACATTTAGGATTGTTGATTAAGTCAATCAGATAATTCGTTACAGCAACACCGGTCTCATTATTCCAGTCAACGCCGGCTGCAAGGTCGCTGCCGCTCTCGCCAAATACTCTCAGGCCAGCGCCATAATAGTAGCAGCCTAATTTCCATCCGCCTGAAGATTCAAAATAGAAATTGTATACGTTATCAGCCGTCTCTTTTGCCATAATCGATTCGATAGAGCCGATATCCGACTCATCTAAGAGTGTTTTATCATAGAACATAAAGAAAGTATTATGTGTAAAAGGAATCGCATATACAGCGTCGTCTATCATGGCAGTCGCAACAACGGATTCCGCAATCGTTTCCCGTACCATCGTCTCAGTCTCGCCGCCAAGACGCGCAATCGCTCCTGCTTCAACCAGGGACGGAAGCTGATCGCTTGCAAACATAAATACATCCGCAGCCGCTCCTACGTCTTTCAATACGGATTCCTGACAGGTATCTTCCCCTACGATTTCAGTTGTCCATGTAATGTTATACTCAGGATGCGCCTCTGCAAATGCAGCCTGTTGCTGCTCCATGATTCCTGTGTCCACCTGATTCTGAGGGCACCATACTTTAAGGGAAATATCCTGCACTTCACCAGAAGCAGCATTATCGCCCCCCCCTGCCTCGGAATCTGATGCCGCCGCATCTCCTGTATCCGCCGGCGCGCTTCCCTGGGATGAATCATCTCCACCGCCGCATCCTGTCAAAGTCGCGACAGTCATTGCCGCCATCAGTAACAACGCAACAAAACGCTTTTTCATTTTTACTTTTCCTCCTTACAATTTCTCTGAAATTTTCGTTAAATTTCGATTAAAGTAATATTAACATAATTTTATAGGCTGGTCAAGATTATTCCCGTTATATTTACCTATTTTGTCTTTTCTTTTTCACAATTAATTGTACATCTTTTACACCAAATTTCACACGGTTTTCTGATTTGCTTTTTCTTTTCCTCATGTTGCATATAATTGTTTCGCAACCTAGTTTTACTATTTTCGTTCGCATACACGCTATTTTATGTGGTTTAGATAAAAGTTTCCCTGAAAGTTTCGGCTCTTTATCCCTTTTTCCCATATGTTCCATCCTATCCGCTGCCCTATTGGCGGTCTGGTAACTTTGCCCCTTTATGCCTTGTTTTTTTCCTATATTCTTGTTATAATCCACTTAAATCACACCTTATAATCTGAATGGAGACAAATCTATGGCTACCATTAATGACATTGCACTAAAACTGGGAATCTCTAAGAGCACAGTCTCAAAAGGACTGAACAACGCTACAGACATCAGTGATGAAATGCGCAGAAAAATCATAGAAACAGCCGTAGAACTTGGCTATGTTAATAAACGCTTACATAAAAAAGAGCGAAAACTCTGTATCCTGATTGAAAACATGGATTACCAGACGCCCAACCAATTCGGACATGACCTCATCCTTGGCTTCAAACAAATGGCCGAACCGGAAAACTGGGCAGTGGACGTTATCCCTGTAACAATAGAAACGCAAAAGCTGATGCCCTATGACGTTTTCATGATGCAGAACGGATACCAGGCTTCTTTTATTCTGGGTTTTTCCTTATTAGATCCGTGGATGAAAGAATTTCAGACCGCAAAAACACCCACTGTTTTATATGATAATCATATTAAGGAAAACCCCAACATCGCATCTATTGGCTGCGACAGCTATGAGGGCATGGAGTTTGCCGTCAAACACTTACTCGACCTCGGTCATCGGAAAATAGGGCTGATATCGGGTCCCCTGGACTCCTTTATCCTGCAGGAGCGATACGACGCCTATCTGTGCGCCTTGAAAAAATATAATTTAGAAATCAAGGAAGACTATATCGGTCTGGGCTACTATGTAACCGAATCTACCAGACGATATGTCCCAAAATTAACGGCGCAAGGCGTTACCGCCATTCTTTTTTCCCATGACATCCGTGCCATATCCGCCATGACGGAATGCAAAGACCGGAATATCCGCATTCCCGAAGACGTCAGCCTCATCGGATTCGACGATTTGCCAATGACCGCCTATACAGACCCGCCATTGACCACCATACGCCAGGACAGGATCGCCCTTGGAAAATGCGGCTATTATGCCTTATCCTGTCTGCTAAACCATGTCACAATCGGTTCCATTTTACTAAGGGCGCCACTGATTATCAGAGATTCCACCGGTCCAGTCCCGGACGCTGCGACTTCCCGGATATAAACTTTTGCCCATCCGGACTCTTACAGAAAACCACGATTGTGATAGGAAACCCCCTTTCCGGAAGTATGCGCCATTCAGAAATAAATTATTGTTAAGGAATTGGTGTTAATAAATCAGCGTTAATAAACCAGCATTAATAAATTTGTATTAATAAATTAGCATTAATAAATCAGCGTTAATAAATCAGCATTAATAAATCAGCATTAATAAATCAGCGTTAATAAATCAGCATCAATAAATCAGCATTAATAAATTATCGTTAATAAATTATCGTTACTTAATTGTGTATTGATGAAAGAAGGACTTTAAAATGACAAATGTATATTTTGTACGTCATGCTACGCCCAATTTCGGTAATCATGATGATTTGACCCGCGAATTAACAACGCAGGGGCTAGAAGACAGAAAGTTAGTAACATCTTTTTTATGGGATAAAAAAATTGATATCATTTTTTCAAGCCCCTATAAAAGAGCTATTGACACAATAAAAGAATTTGCCGATTCTCAGGGCATGGAAATAACACTTGTCGATGATTTCAGGGAGCGAAAAATTGAAAATACATGGATAGACGATTTCAACAGTTTTTGTAAAAAGCAGTGGGAAGACTTTGATTTTAAACTTTCAAATGGGGAATCCCTGCGAGAAGTACAGGCACGAAATATAAATGCACTCCATCAGATATTAGAAACTCACATGGATAAAAATATAGTAATTGGCAGTCATGGAACAGCCCTAAGCACCATCATCCATTATTTTGATTCTTCCTTTGGTTACAATGAATTTAACCAGATTAAAAATTTAATGCCGTGGATTGTAAAATTTTCCTTTGAGAAAGATAGATGTTTGGAAATTGCAAAATATAATCTGTTTTAAATGAGCCACTGGGGACTCGAACCCCAGACAACTTGATTAAAAGTCAAGTGCTCTACCACCTGAGCTAGTGGCCCATATTGGCTAGTAAAAGAAAATGCCCAGAACCGGAATCGAACCAGTGACACGAGGATTTTCAGTCCTCTGCTCTACCAACTGAGCTATCTGGGCATTTAGTAGCGGGAACAGGATTTGAACCTGTGACCTTCGGGTTATGAGCCCGACGAGCTTCCA
>JAMPFM010000041.1 GCA_023664455.1 Blautia sp. | reverse complement strand
TCACTAAGTGCCGGCGTTTTTCAAGGACCTTCGTGGGATTTCTATCTGTCCTGCCAGTTCTATGCTAAGGAGCTGACTGAAAATTGATTTCCGTGGTTATAGCGCCTATTCTCTTGACTTTTTTTCCAGAGGCGATAGAATATATCTGAGAAAACCCGATTTTGTAAACGCTATGTATGGATAGGCAGATACCATCAGATAAATGGAACTATAAGGCGATATTGCCTGATGGAAATAGCTAGGAGTAAATGGGAGGACGAAAATGAGAAAGTTTTTCAGTCTGATAATAACGACGGCGCTATTGGCAATGGCGTTGTCGGGCTGTGGCGGAAAAAACGAGGCGGCAAAAGAATCCGGGCGGGAGCAGGTTACGGTGGCATTGTGGAGTGATATGCTTACGGAACGCTATGCTGCTTATTTGCAGGATTGTTTCCCGGAGGTGGATTTTACCTTTTATGTGGCAACCAATTCCACGGACTTTTATCGTTTTAAAAAGGAACATGGGGATTTACCCGATATCCTTACCGTCCGGCGTTTTGCGTTGCGGGACGTTGCCGGATGGCGGGATGCCTTATTGGACTTGAGCGATACGGAGCTTGCCAATACGTTTCCCCAGGCTTACCTGCGCAGTTATACCTATAACGACGGTACAGTGAATTGGCTTCCTGCCTGTGCGGAAGTGGACGGTATACTTGTAAATCAGAAACTGTTGCAAGAGCATGGATTGTCCCTGCCTCAGACTTATGAAGATTTCGTAGCATTATGTGGTACGCTGCAAGAGTTGGGTATCCGTCCTTTCCGTTCTAATTTCGGGGCGGACTATACTTGTATGGAAATGTTGCAGGGACTGTCCATAGAGCAGCTTTCTTCCGAAGCGGGCAGAGAGTGGCGGCAGCAGTATGAAAGTGGGCGGACAGATCAATTGAGCGAGGAAGTCTGGCTTCCCATTTTTCAACGGATGGAAGAATTTATCGAATATGTCGGAATCGACGCTTCTGATTTGGAAAACGATGCAAGTGATTGTTTTGCGGCATTTGAGAGTGAAGAAACGGCAATGATTCGGACCACTCCCGATGAAGCTACTGTTCACGGCGCAACGGACGAGAGTCTGCTGCTGCCTTATTTTGGTGAAAACATGGAGGGTAGCTGGTATCTCACTTATCCTGCTTTTCAGGTGGCGGCGAATATCCAGGGGACGGAAGATGCCGAGCGCAAGGAGCTTATTCTGGATATTATGTCGGCAATGCTGGACGAAGAGGGACTGAAACAGATTACCAGCGACGATACGCTGATTGCTTATAATAAAGATGTGACGCAGACATTGTCTCCACTGCTTACCCCGATGGAGGAACAGATTGAGGATAACCGTCTCTATATTCGGCTGGCGTCGGCGGACATGTTTTCTGTATCCCAGACGGTGGTACAGGGGATGATTACGGGGAAATATCCCGACGCTCGTTCGGCTTTTGATGCTTTTAACGCTGCCATGAGCGCACCGTCAGACGATGGGGAAACAGTGGTCCATATCGACGAGGGTTATTCTTATGCCTTTGATGCAAAACATGGCAGTCAGGCAGCTTCGGCGGTATTTAACTCCCTTCGGGAAGAGGTAGGAAGCCAGTTACTTATCGGTTCTGCCGCTGCTGTGGCAGGGAATATCATCGCCGGGGACTATACGCAGGTGGAGCTGGAATTTCTGACGATGGGTGAGACGCCGGTGATTCTTCTATGTGAAATGACCGGGGAACAGCTCTATCAGTATGTGGACTATATGCTTACGATACCGGACAAGCGAGGTTCTGTAACCAATGATTCTACGCTGTATGTGTCTAGCGGTTTTGAGATGACTGTTACAAAGACGGATGTTGGATATGCTTTAGAAAAGCTGACTATTGACGGTAAGGAGTTAGAGCAGGAAACGGTCTATCGTGTGGCGGTATTGGGCAATCTGGAAAACATGGTAGGCGATGCGTTAGAAGAAGCAGGCGTAACGAAGTATACCCAGACGGAAACTGCATATAAACAAATTGTGACAGACCGGCTGGCAAGTGGGCGTCAGCTTGCCGCGCCTACAGATTATATTACATTGCAATAAGGGAGAAGGGAACGCAATGGGTTTCAAAGGAAATAAACGGAACATGGTTCTCCCGGCGGCATTAGTGCTGGGACTACTGGCGGTTATACTGGTAGGCACCTCTTTTTTCACACACTATCTGGAAAATCAGATTTTCATAGAGCGTACCTCGCAGTTAGTAGAAATTACTGCGCAGGTGCGCGTCAACTTGAGTAACGCTCTGGATACACACTGGAATTACCTCACAGCAGCAATTAATGCATTGGAAAAAGAAAGTTTTGCCGATGGAGCAGAAATAACAGAGTATGTGGACAGTTTGGAAAAGCTGTTAGAAATGGACAGTTACAGTTCCAACTTGATGTTATTGGACAGCCAGGGCAACTGCTGGGATGCGGAAGGGAAACATGGCGTCTGGGTGGATTTGGATTTGATAGCGGGTGGAGAAAAGCGCTGTAGTTTTATTTCTGACAGTTACATATCCCAGGGTAGCTGCTGGATTTTTGTGCAGAAACTGGCGAAGCCCTTAGAAACAGGGGATGGTCTTACTTTCACCCATGCCGTGCTTCTGAAAGACATCTATACATTGATTCAGTATTATGACAGCAATGCCTATGGTGGTCAGAATGAAACGTATATCCTCAAAAGCAACGGTACGCGGATGCATGACAATATTTCTCAGGAAAATACCATTCAGGCATATAATGTGCTAAAAGTGCTGGAAGAAATGGAGGGGCAGCAGTATTCTGATATTCGTGCGACATTGGCAAAAGAAGAAACGATTAGTACCAACTTCAGGGTGAATGGGAGAGAATATTATTACTGCATCACGTCCCTGGAAGAGTATGATACCCTGCTGCTGTTTCTGATTCCCGCGGACTTTGTGGCGTCCGGGACGGTGGATATGATGAATACGGTAGTGCGCACATTGCTGATTTTGGCGGTGGTGGTATTGGTGCTTATCGTATTGGCTTTGATAGCCGTCCTCAGACAGCGCAACAGCGCCCAGCTATATCTACAAGAACAGGAAAACCTGCATCAGCAGGAGCAGTTAAATCAGCAGTTGGAAGAATATAATGTCATGCTTACCCGCTCTAAAGAATCGGCGGAACAGGCATTCCAGATTGCCGAGGAAGCAAACCGCGCCAAAAGCTCTTTTTTGTCCAATATGAGCCATGATATCCGTACCCCCATGAATGCCATTGTGGGATTTGCAGCCCTGCTTCTTAGGAATGCAGAAAATCCCGAAAAGGTGAGGGAATATACCCAGAAAATTACCGCTTCCAGCCAGCATCTTTTGGGTCTGATTAATGATATTCTGGACATCAGCAAGATTGAAGCGGGCAAGACGACATTGAATTTGTCAGATGAAAGCATGGAGGAGCTGGTTGAAAATATTGACAGCATCATCCGTCCGCAGATGAAGTCGAAAGGGCATGAATTTGAAGTCTATAGCAAGGATTTGAAACATGAATATGTGATTATGGATAAACTCCGCTTAAACCAGATTCTACTGAATCTGTTGTCCAATGCCCTGAAATATACGCCGGAAGGCGGACATATAACGCTGACGGTGCAGGAACTGCCGCAGCATACCAGACAGCTTGCCAACTACCGTTTTATCGTGGAGGATAACGGCTATGGTATGAGCGAAGAATACCAGCGCACTCTTTTTCAAGCATTTACCAGGGAAGAAGACAGCGTGACCAATAAGATACAGGGAACCGGTCTCGGTATGGCAATCACCAAAAACCTGCTGGATTTGATGGGGGGAAGCATCTCAGTAAAGAGTAAAAAGGGCGAAGGTTCCACTTTTACCGTAGATTTGAACCTGCATATCAGTCAACAGGAAATCGACCAGAGCTTTTGGAAAAAACATGGGATTACTCGGCTTCTGGCAGTGGACGATGAGGAAGTTATCTGCCAGAATATCCAGATAACGATGGAAGGCACGGAAGTGGATGTAGACTATGCGCTGGATGGCCAGAGCGCAGTGGACATGGTAAAACGCTCAAACGAGGAGGGACGACTGTATGATATCGTCCTGCTGGATTGGAAGATGCCCGGCATGGACGGTTTGGAAACGGCACGCCGTATCCGGGAAACCATCCCTGGAAATATGCCGCTTCTGATTCTGACCAGCTATGACCTAATGGAAATAGAAGATGAGGCATACGAGGCAGGAATGGACGCTTGTATCCCGAAACCTTTTTTCCTTACCAGCTTCCGTCAGAAAGTAGACGGAATCCTGAACCAGGAAGCACCGCCTGTCGTGGAAGAGGAACCTACAGAAGAACATATTCTTCAAGGAATGCATGTTCTGGCGGCGGAAGATAATGAGATCAATTCAGAAATCCTCAAAGAAATGCTGAGTATCGTGGGAGCTACCTGCGAAGTCTGCGAAAACGGAAAACTTGCAGTGGAAGAATTTGCGAAATCCGAACCCGGACAGTATCAGTTGATTCTGATGGATGTACAGATGCCCATTATGAATGGTTACGACGCCACCAAGGCAATCCGGGCACTGGATCATCCGTTGGCAAAGGATATCCCTATTATTGCCATGACCGCGAATGCATTTGCTGAGGACGTCCGTGACGCACTGGAAGCAGGAATGAATGCCCATGTAGCGAAGCCGGTGGATATGGCGGTGTTGGAGAGGGCGGTTAAGGCGGTGATGGAGAAGGAAAACTTCCTAAAAGGTCATGGAAAGATTTCATGAATGAGCATAAGAAACGAGAGGAAAATAATTCAAACACAAAAGTTGGAAAGTCTAATGCTATCGCATGATATATTATGTGATTAAAGACGATAAAGAAATATATTTGATAACCATTTATTATAAAAAAGAAGACAAAAATATTCCAACGAAAAAAGAAATTGCAAATATTATTAAAAAGTATTGTATTTAGGGCATTGTATAGAAATATACAGTGTCTTTTATTCTTTTGTCCCATTGCCAATGTAAAATTTTTTAGAGCTTTCTTAGCGAGTGGGGCAAATGAAGAAAACAGGATTGATGACTCAAAGCTGTTTCTTTTCTATTGCAATCCCATATCCTAGAGCGCTTAAAATATTACAAAAAGTCTGCAATGATGGACTATGACTCTTTTTCTCTAATCGTGATATAGATTGCTGTGTGTTTCCAGTCATTTTTGCGAGTTCAGACTGGGAAATATTTTCTTTTTTGCGTATCTCAATTAATTTTTCAATTAGTTCCTTATCATTATCAGATACATAATATGTTTTTGCAGGCATTTCTTTTCGTTCTGTAACGGGTATATTTCCTTTTTCAATCTCAATTGCTTCTAATAGACCTTGCATTGTATCATCAAAAAATTTGCCCATGATTATTCCTCCTGCAAAATTCTTACTACAGCTTTCAACGCCTTCTTTTCATCCTCTGTTAAGTCATCCTTTTCGTTTTTAGTATATACATTTACAAAATAAATAGTTTCTTTCATTTCTACATCAACATATAATACACGTCCGCCGCCGCGTTTACCAATATATTCTAAAGGAATACGAATTTTTCTTAGTCCACCGGTGCCCTGAATAGCCTTTCCGGCTTTAGGATTATCTAATAATATATTTTCTAATACTCTTAAATCATCATCATTTAATCCAAGCTCCTTCCATTTCTTGGTAAATGTTGGGACTTCCTTAAAGGTTCTTGTCATTTCTAGCTTTATCCTTAATTATTGGTAGTTGATTTATGGTTTAATTATACATCAAATTTGTTGTTATGTCAATTTATAACTTTTTAAGATAGTAACGGTATCTTATTTTATCCCCGTCCTTCTCCATGCGCCTGTTCATGCTGCAATATCGCCTGTCGAATCAGATATAAAACTTCCCCGTTGATGGAGCGTCCGTCAAATTCTGCAAGATTCTTTAATTTCTTATGTGTTTCCGAGTCTATCCGTAACCCTAAATGCTTATCTTTTTCCATAGGAATCCCCCCAAAAAATGCAAAAACTTAATATAAGTATATTTTAAGTCCATTTTGTGATATAATGTCCTAAATGGACTTATTTTAAGTACACATTATTTGATAAAGCACAAAATAATCGCGTAAGCAATTTTCTTGTGGGAAAGAGATTGTTTCCTTGTCTGCAATTTATAATGGAAAAAATGATTATAAGGGAGGCAGACAACGATGCAGCGATATGGTTATATTCGGGTATCTGCAAAAGACCAGAATCCCGAAAGGCAGTTTCTCGCAATGCAGGAGCAGGGGATTTTGCAGAAAAATATTTATCTGGATAAAATGTCCGGGCAGGATTTTGCCAGGCCACAATATTTGAAGTTATTAAAGAAATTGAAAAAAGGCGATGTCTTTGTTATTAAAAGCATAGACCGCCTTGGCAGAAATTATGGGGAAATCTTAGAACAGTGGAGGATGATTACCAAAAACATCGGGGCGGATATTCAGGTGATTGACATGCCGCTGTTAAATACCAATTACTGCCACGAGGATTTGACGGGTGTATTCATTTCTGATTTGGTATTGCAGATACTGGCATATGTGGCAGAGACGGAAAGGGCTTTTATTAAGCAGCGTCAGGCGGAAGGGATTGCGGCGGCAAAAAGCAAAGGCATACAGTTTGGGTGCCGAAAATTGGACGTGCCAGAGGGGTTTGAAAAATATTACAGAATGTGGGAAGATGGGGAAATTTCACTTAGAAAAGCGGCAAATGAGCTGGGAATGAACCACTCGACTTTTTACCGTAGGTGTGTGGAGTATCGGAATCAAAATATGGAAAATTGTTGCAAATTGTAGACAACGTGAAACAGTCTGAAAAAGCCTTTTTGGATAAGAATATCGCTGAAAATTATGCTTGTTTTCATTATACAGAAAGTGTTTCAGAAAGTCTACTTTGTGAAACACTCAAATCGATAGAATCACCTGATAATGTCTGCAAATGCCATTTCGAGAAAATATGCTTATAAAATGACTTTTTGAGCGGAGGAAAAAATGAAATGGAGTATTACCATTTAACCACACCACAAAAAAATATCTGGAACTTGCAGAAATATTATACGGATACATCGATTGCCAATATCTGTGGCGCTGTTTTTTACAGGGAAAAACGGGATAGTCTCTTGCTGCAGCGTTCCATCCGGCTTTTTATCCAGAATCAGAGCGGACTGCGCCTGCGGTTTACGGAAAAAGACGAACCCCGGCAATATGTTTCGGAAGAAACGGACATAGATATTCCAATCATGGAATTTTCTTCTATGGCGGATTTTGATAGTTATGTAGAACAATTTGCGAAAGAACCGATAGGGCTTATGAATTGCCCTATGTATCGCTTTGTTGTTTTTCAGATGGGGGATAAAAGTGGTATCCTTGTGGCAGTGAGCCATTTGATATCCGATGCATGGACATGCGGGCTGATGGTAAAGCAGTTTGATAGAGCATACGATAAGCTGCGAAACAACACCGATGAAATCCTTGTGGAAGGGGATTATATTGACTACATCAAGTCAGAAGAGCGCTATCTGGATTCGGAACGTTACCAGAAAGATAAAAAATATTGGGAAGAAAAGTATGTAGTCCGACCAGAGGAAAGTCCCATAAAAATATATTCGTCTTTGGCAGATTCTATTGCGGCGAAAAGAATTACCAGGACGCTGCCTTTATCCCTAGAACAGCATATTGCCGCATACTGCCAGACTCATTCCGTAACGCCGGCGGTTTTGTTTGAGACGGCTGTTATTCTGTATTTGTCAAAAATCAATTCCGAAAATGAGGAAATAACCATAGGCGTTCCCATGTTAAACCGCAGCAATATTAAGGAAAAAAATACGGCGGGAATGTTTATTTCAACCATGCCCCTTACAATAAAGTTGGAACAAGACATGACTGTTACAGAACTGGCAAGACGGATTGCGATAGGGCATATTGACATATTCAGACATCAGAAATACCCTTATACAGATATCCTGAAATATCTCCGGGAAAAGCAGAATTTCTCTGGGAATTTATATGATGTCATGGTCAGCTATCAGAATGCTAAAACGGATACTGCGTCGGATACAAAGTGGTATTCCAATGGGCACAGCGAGGTGCCTTTTGCGCTGCATATTGATAACCGGGATGGAAGGGACAGCCATACGATTAATGTGGATTATCAGACAGCAGTTTTCCCAAAGGAAGCAGAAGTTAAATATATTATAAACCGTCTAGAATATATCATAAAACAGATAGTAGAAAATCACATCAGCCTTATTAGGGATATCAGTATCTTGCCCGGACAGGAATGGGAAAAAGTAGTTTGTGAATTTAATAATACAGCAGTAGATTACCCAAAGGAAAAATGCGTCCACGAGTTGTTTATGGAACAGGCGAAAAAAGTACCTGATAAAATCGCGTTGGTGTTTGAAGAAAAGCAGTTTACCTACCGCCAACTGGATGAGATGTCCAACTCCCTTGCACACTTTTTGCGGGAAAAGGGGATAGGAAGGAATCGTGTCGTCCCAATCATAGCGAGGCGGAGTTGGCATGTGATAGTGGCGATGTTGGGAGTGTTGAAGGCTGGCGGGGCGTATATGCCGGTGGATCCGGATTACCCGGAGGATAGGATTGGATATATGATTGCAACGGCGGAGTCAGGGCTGGCATTGGTGTATGGGTATGATGGTTCGTTGCCGGTAGAGCGGGTGGATTTGGATGGTGTTGATTATTTTTGTGATATGGGAACGCTTGAAAATTGGAATCTGCCGGGGGATTTGTGTTATGTCATATTTACGTCCGGGTCTACGGGAAGTCCTAAAGGGGTGTCGTTGAGTCATTATAATGTTAACAATTATTGTAATAATAATCCGAAGAATAGAGTGTGTCATGACATAACCAGGGATTACCATAAAATCGTATCTGTTACAAATATCATATTCGATATTTTTGTGACAGAAAGCTGGCTGCCTTTAGTCAATGGGCTTACAGTATATTTTGCCAATGATGAAGAAGCCATGCAGCAAAGAAAACTGAGTGGGTTAATACAAAGGTACGGGATTGAGATAATTCAGACGACCCCGACTAAGATGCGAAGCTATCTGTTCCATAAAGATGATACAGAATACCTTAAAAACTTAAAGGTTATTATTCTTGGCGGTGAGGCATTTACAGCAGATTTGTATCATGAATTGAGGAAATATACAAATGCAGAAATTTTCAATATTTATGGTCCTGCAGAAACTACGGTGTGGTCCACAAATGCAAAAGTGGAAAATGACAATATCACCATCGGCACCCCCATATCCAACACCCAGATATACATTTTAGACAAAACCCAGAACCCCGTCCCAATCGGTGTAGCAGGTGAACTCTGCATCGCCGGGGACGGCGTAGGAAAAGGCTACTTAAACCGACCAGAATTGACGGCAGAGCGTTTTCTTCCAAACCCTTTTGCGACGAAAGAAAACGGACACGAAAAAACCCTGTACCGCACAGGCGACCTAGCGCGTTTCCGGGCAGATGGGGAAATTGAATACCTCGGACGCATCGATACCCAGGTCAAAATCCGCGGGCTACGTATTGAGTTAGGCGAGATAGAGAGCGTCATGGGCAGTTTTCCGGGGATAAAGTTGAATGCCGTAACAGACAAACGGGATGAAAATAACCGCCAGTACCTTGTAGGTTATTACACAGCAGACGGCCCGATTGATGAGAGAGAACTTCGCCAACATTTGTCTGCAAAACTGCCAAAATACATGGTCCCGAATTACTTCGTCCGGCTGGAAGACATGCCGATGACAGCCAGCGGGAAGATAGATAGGAAGAATCTTCCACTGCTTGATTTTACCATGCAGATGACAGAATATATCGAGCCGGAAACAGAGACAGAGAGAAAGCTGGCAGCCATATGGCAGGAATTGTTACAGATAGAGCAGGTTGGAAGAAACGATGACTTTTTCGAGCTTGGCGGCGACAGTCTGCTTGCCATTACGATGTTGGTTAAGTTGGAGGAAGAATTTCAGGTAACGGTTTCTGTGAAGGATATTATGGAACATTCCATGCTGGGGCAGTTGGCGCAGGTAATTGATAAGACGAATCACATGGATGATGAAATTATTCCTTGCCATCAGGAAAGATATGTGCTTTTGCCGCAGCAGAAAGCGATTTATGCCGCTTGCAGTAAGCAGCCAGAAACATTGACTTATAATATAACAGCGCAGATTAAGCTACCTTTTTCTGTTGATATGAAGCATTTAAAGAATTGCATAGTAACTGTTGTAAATAGGCACCAATCCTTGAAGACATATATTTCTGCAGAAGGCGATGAGATATATGGAGTATATGATAAAAAGGCAGAAATTGTATTTGAGGAGTATGCCGAAGATACAATTTCCAATTTTGTGAGGGCATTTGATTTAAATAAGGCTCCACTTATGCATATTGGCTTCACAGAAAATAAATTGTTGTTTGACATACATCATATTATAGCGGATGGAGAATCACTTAATATTATTTTAAATGATATTTTTCATTTATACTCTGGAAAAGAATTGGATGATTTGCAAATTCAATACTCAGATTATGCAGAATATTTTTGGAATGCAGATTTATCATCCCATAAGGCATTTTTTAAAGATATGCTAAAAACCGAATTTGAAACTGTTAGATTACCAGAAAAGAATAGAGTGCAGGAAGGCGGAATATCCAAAATATTTATTTTGTCTGAAACTATAGTACAGAAAGTCAAATCTTTTACAAGCAATCAAGGTTTGACAGATACAATGTTATATTTTGGAGCATTTGGAATACTGTTATCAAAATATACTGCAAAGCCAGATATTTTGACCAGTGTAATTTTGAGGAATCGTTTGCATAATGAAATTTGTAATGTGGTTGGCATGTTTGTAAATACATTACCGGTGCAATTTTCTGTAAAAGGAAGATTGATAGAATACTATGCTAAAATTAAAGAGATAATATTAAATTTGTATGAATATCAAGAAATCCCCCTTTTGGAGATTGCTAAAGTTATAGAATCAAAAAATAAATTAGCTGTAAATACTTCCTTTGTATATCAGGCTGATGGAGAAAAGTCGTTAATATTGAATAATCAGAATTTAACAGCTGAAGCGATTTACACGTCAACTGCCAAATTCGACCTATCCCTGGAGGTCACGCCCCTGGAAAAAGGAGCTAAAGTGCGCCTGGAATACAACCGCGCTAAATATGAGGAAAAGCTGATTGATGATTTATTTGCCGCATATGAAAGAATCCTTATCCAGCTTGGCATGGCAGATATTGAAAATGTGGAAGACATTTCCGTATTGTCTGATGAAGAGAGACAGAAGATATTGATTGGATTTAATAACACAGCGATAGATTATCCGAAGGAAAAATGCGTCCATGAGTTATTTATGGAGCAGGCAAAAAAAGTACCTGATAAAATAGCGTTAGTCTTTGAGGAAAAGCAGTTTACCTACCGCCAACTGGATGAGATGTCCAACTCCCTTGCACATTTCCTGCGGGAAAAGGGGATAGGAAGGAATCGTGTCGTTCCAATCATAGCGAAGCGGAGTTGGCATGTGATAGTGGCGATGTTGGGAGTGTTGAAGGCTGGCGGGGCGTATATGCTTATCGACTATCAGTATCCAACGGAGCGGATTACATATTTGGTCAATGAGTGCAGGGCGGATATGGTTCTTAGGTATGGCTGTGATTATGATAGTGAAAATACTGTTGATCTGGGATTAGTGGATTATAGCAAAAATATAGGACTAGTCAATTCTGTAAATATCCCAGAAGATGTGTTCTGCGTAATTCATACGTCCGGTTCAACAGGAGCGCCTAAGGTTTCTATATTGACGCATAAGAATATCTTGCATTATATCCATTATTCAGCCGAGTTTTTTACTGGAGCCAAGCAGGCTATTGCAGCGACAATTATTACTTTTGATGCATTTATACAAGAAACAATAGTAGCATTATGCAGACAGGTTTCAGTTATTTTATTAAATGAGATTCAGATAACAAATCAAGCAGAGTTTGAGTGTATTGTAGGTAACTATGAGGATTCTTTTTTGTTTCAAACACCTACTCGCTTATTATCGTGCATTAGGAATAGCAGGTCTGGAAAATTTGTTGAAAAAATAGGAAAAATTGTCGTTGGTGGAGAAGTGTTTCCGCAGGAACTTTATGATAAAATTAGATTATATAATTCTAATATCATTATTTATAATATTTATGGTCCAACAGAAACAACGATATGTGCCACAGTGAAAAAAATAGAAAATGCAATGGATATCACCATCGGCACCCCCATATCCAACACTCAGATATACATTTTAGACAAAACCCAGAACCCCGTCCCAATCGGCGTGGCAGGGGAACTCTGCATAGCCGGGGACGGCGTAGGAAAAGGCTACTTAAACCGACCAGAATTGACGGCAGAGCGTTTTCTTCCAAACCCTTTTGCGACGAAAGAAAACGGACACGAAAAAACCCTGTACCGCACAGGCGACCTAGCGCGTTTCCGGGCAGATGGGGAAATTGAATACCTCGGACGCATCGATACCCAGGTCAAAATCCGCGGGCTACGTATTGAGTTAGGCGAGATAGAGAGCGTCATGGGCAGTTTTCCGGGGATAAAGTTGAATGCCGTAACAGACAAACGGGATGAAAATAACCGCCAGTACCTTGTAGGTTATTACACAGCAGACGGCCCGATTGATGAGAGAGAACTTCGCCAACATTTGTCTGCAAAACTGCCAAAATATATGGTCCCGAATTACTTCGTCAGGCTGGAAGCTATGCCGATGACAGCTAGTGGGAAGATAGATAGGAAGAATCTTCCGCGGCCTGATTTTACGGTAAATAACTTGGCATACACAGAACCCGAAACAGAGCAGGAAAAACTCTGCTGCAATATTTTAGCGGAGCTTCTAGGATATGAACAGATTGGAGTGGACGATGACTTTTTTGAAATGGGCGGTGACAGTCTGAGGGCAATCGAATATACAGCCAAGCTGCATGATAAGGGCGTGAATCTGGCATTACAGAATGTGTTTGATTATCCTACGGTCAGGGAATTGTGTGAGTTTCTAAAAAGTGGAGCGGAAAAAAAGAGAACATATAAGACGGCAGATTTTGATAAATATCAGAGATTATTGAATAAGAATGTTATTGATGCCGCATTTTGTCCAGACAAAAAAGCATTAGGAACGATATTTCTAACAGGTGCAACCGGTTTCTTAGGAGCACATATACTGGACAAACTGATGAAAGAGGAAAGGGGAAGAATCTACTGTCTTATTCGCGGCGGAAATGATAAAGAGGCAGAAGATAGAATCTGTCAAAGGCTACAGTATTACTTTGGCGATATTTATAATGCGGAAATTGGAAGCCGGATTGTCCCTGTCATTGGTGATATTGAGAAAGAAGAGCTTGCAGAAAAGATTCCGTCAGATGTGGATACAATCATTCATGCAGCGGCAAGCGTGAAACATTATGGTGCATATTCCTATTTTGAGCGCACGAATGTATTAGGTACAAAGAATGTGGTTAATTATGCGAAAAAAACTGGTGCAAGGATGATACATATTTCCACGCTAAGCGTTAGCGGAAACAGTCTGGCGGATGATTTCAGTGCATATCGTTCCGAGGAAGAAAAATATTTTGATGAGACATCGTTTTATATAGGCCAGCCTTTGGATAATGTTTATATTCGTAGTAAATTTGAAGCGGAAATGATAGTATTTGATGCGATGTTGGAAGGGATGGATACCAAGATAATCCGTATCGGAAATCTAACAAATCGGGTTTCTGATTATAGGTTCCAGCCGAATTATCGTCAGAATGCGTTTCTCACAAGGGTAAAGGCAGCTTTAGAATTTGGACTATTTCCGGATTATCTGATGAGCTTGTATAGCGAGTTTTCTCCTGTGGATTTGACAGCGGAAGGTATCGTTAAAATTGCGCAATATGCAGAAGGACAGAGTATTTTCCATTTGAACAGTAACCGCCCTATTTATCATGATCGGCTGCTGGAGATTCTGCATTGCCTGAATATTAATTTAAAAGTGGTAAATCATGATATGTTTTATGCAGCTTTACGGAACACCATGAAAAATAGTCATACGGAATATATTTATGAAGCGTTTCAAAATGATATGGATAAAGATGGAAAATTGTTATATGACACGAACATACGTATTATAAACGATTTTACCATATGGTTTTTGAAGAAGGTTGGCTTTGAGTGGAAGGAAATAGATTTTGAGTATATCAGAGGGTATCTTGAATATTTCCGGGATATTGGATTTTTGGAAGTATAAAACGAAGCAGAGTTTGGCGAAAGGAGGTGAAATAGGAATATGATTGAGAAAGAAAGCGTTATTGAAAAGGAATGCAGTAAATGTATGTATTATAAAAATGAAATTTATTGCATTAGGAAAAAACAAGAAACAGAAAATGGTGGATATTGTTTACATTATGTCAGTGTGGATGATATGCACTCTATTGTGAAGGTAGTGGATTCCATGCAAGAATTTTTTGGCTGGAAGCATTAAGTGAGGTGAAGCAAAATGGACGAAGGAAGAAGACAGGCAATTATAGAGGCAAAAGATAAATGGCTGACAGAAGGAAATATTGCTGGTGCAGCGGTTTGTAATTTCCTGCTTATGAAAGACAGGGGGCTTGATATCATATACGATGCCGAAAATGAATTGGTGAAGGAATATTGTGAATTGTTACAAAAACGGTTAGAAACGAATAACAAGAGCCTTGTATTGATGGTTAGTACCGAAATAGAGAGATGCCTCATAGATGAGAAAGAAGAATTATATCAATATTTAAGCGATGAGATATATGAGCATTTCCAGAATGGGGGAAAAGAATATCCAATACAAGCAGTGGGTTTTCACATACATGCCGTCGCGACATTATTTTATTTGGATTATGCAGAAAGAGGCAGTGCCTATATGCGTATTATCCGTGACACCCAAAGAGAGGTTTTTGGCGATGATAGTTTCCTTTTCTGCCAGAACTGGTGCTATATCATTAATGAAGCATTGTACAACGTTTATCCTGATATAGCAATTATAGAATTTGATAAGAATGTAGATCTGTTTGCCAGAGTTTTGAAGGAAGAGGATGTATTGTATCAGCTTTGCCTAAATATTGCGGTAGCTAAAATGAAACAAGAGCAAAATGCAGATTATTTGAAGCAGGCAGTTGATTTATGTGAAACGTGGTGCAGGGATATCCCCATAGGACTGCAAAAAGAAAAACGTGCGCTTATTAGAAGAGCGACAGCAATGAATTATCGTAATATTGGAGAAATAGACACGGCGATTGAAAAGTTTTGGGAGGAAGTGCATCTTAGCAAAACCATACAGGATAAGCTGGAAATGCTATGCCAAATTGCAAGCATGCTGTTTACCAAACATGATTTAAGCGCTTTTCCAAGGCTTTTTGAGGAAGGTAAAAAATTAATTGCGGACGTACAGGAACCGGATAAATATGTGGCTGGATTTTATCACTTTTGTGGATTGTATTGTATGGAAAAGTGGCAATATGATGAGGCACAGGTGCAGTTTGACAAGGCAATTTCTATCAATGAACAACTTATGGATAGTAATGCGGATGATATTGTTAAAATTAAGTACTATAAGCTTATCAATGAATACGAAATGGGTAAACTGAATGAAGTTAGAGAGCAGCTAAAACAATTATATCAAACTATTTGCAAAAATGTGGAATATTATCCGCAGTCATTTCCTTTAGTATTTAATGGACTGCTTATGCTGAATCTGGAAAGCAATATCAATAGCGCTGACATAACGAGAATGAAGAATAAGCTGACGATCAATCCGAATCAATATGATTTGCCCTCGGTTCTTTTATTTAAGTGCAACTTATATTGCCTTATGATGGCAGGGGAGGATATCTATGACCGTGATGATTGGGAGCCTATGCAAAAAGAATTAAAAGGATTTTTTGATAGATATCCATATGCAGAGGGCAGCCTGCAATATTTGAAAGGCGAGTATTACAGATGCCTGAAAGAGGGGGATAGTTCTTCAGTGAGCGGGTCAATCGGTAAAATATTGGATAAAATGGAGGCATGTTTTGCGGATATTCCTTGTATTAATTCAATAAGTTATTTTCAATATTACCTTATAAAACTGAGGAATCTGCTCTATAAGGAGGAGTATGCTGCCGCTGCAAGGCAGTTGTCATCCATGTGGAAAAGCATTCTTATGCCATTATTTGAGACATTATCCCATATGGAAGAAGATAGGAGTGAAGATATTTTTGGTATTTTGCATTCTTATGCTTCTTTATTTGTTTCTACAGTGCAGCAATATCCGCAATTGCGTATTAAGTCAGAAGAATTATACGAATTAGTATTGAATGTGAAATATTTGGAAGATTTATTTTATTGCCGCAGACAGGAATTTTGTTTTGCCGTGGAACAAAGAAGATGGGTATCTGTAAAGGATATCAATATAAGCAGGGAAGATTTGATTATAGAATGTTTTGACTATATTAGGAAGGATATGAAGAATCTGGGAAATATGTTTCGGGTTTTAGATCCGGATTCACGTTCTTTGGATTATCGGATTTATTTCGGTATACAGCATTCATCCGGTATTTTTTCAAAACGTATCGTCGAGGTGGTTGATAATGTCCCATTTATGGCATTGCATAAACAAATAAGCAATTTATATGATTTATATGATATGGAAAATGTCTCAGAAATTGAGCAGGGAATATGCAGTAAGCTGCGAAAATTTCTTTATCAAAAGAAGAGAATATTTTTCTGTTACAGCGATTGGCAAATATTGATGCCGCTGGCTTTTATCCGGATTAATCCACACCAATATTGGGGCGATATTTATCAAATCATTTATTGCAATACGGCAATGGACATAAAGAGTGACATCAGGATAGAAAACCTGTCAGACAGTATCTTCTTTGGTATGTCAGAGTTTGATGGCGACAGAGAAAGCCGGAAACTGCATAAAGGATTTAATGATTTGCCATATGCCGGGCTGGAAGTCGAAGTGTTAGGGGGACTGACTGGAGGCTCTGTATATTTAAACGAAAAAAAACCAAAAGAATGGTTTGATGGGAAAAAGGCGGAAATCATACATTTTGCAACACATACAATGCAAAACCAAGAAAATGATTCAATATCGCTTATCATTGAAAAGGACGAATTTGGCTCTTACAGGGTTTTACAAGATAAGGATATTGGCAAAATGGACTGGAAAGGGGTCAAACTTATTGTTTTTTCAGGATGTGAAACCGGTGGGGAGGCCTGGGAGGAATCTGGAAAACACAGTTTAAGATTAGCGGCTAAAAAAGCAGGGACATTATTCAGTATTTCTACATGGGCGGAAATTGATGATGGGACAGGTTCTTTTTTCATGGTATGTTTTTATAAAAATCTTTTACGGCATAGGGAAATTTGCAAAGCTTTTTTTGAAACGCAGAAGATGATGAGGAGCATGACAAAGAAAGAAATTCTGAATGATGACGATTATGTAGAGATTGGCATGGAATTTTATCTACAGAATATTGAAGAAGATGCCAGACCATTTGATAAAGTCGAAGATTGGGCGTTCTATTTGTTACAGATGAATTAAAAGAGCAGTGAAAGGAGAAAAAGATATGGAACAACTAACAAATCAGGAAAAATTTGAATTAATGGAAATTGATATTGAAAAAATACGCCAGAAGGTTCAGGAAGAGATTTCGATGGATGAATTGTATGTATTAACTGATAATGAATTAGATTCTATTCAAGAGATTGTCGGCGATAGCATTGAACTGGATGTAGATTCGGAAGAATCTGTTGAGAATACCAGAGCCAGTTTTGATATAAAAAATGGACAAGTGCTAGTGATTAAGGCAAAAAAAATAAATGCTAAACTGCTTTTTTCTTTGTTCAAATCAGTTGAAGGACTTATAAGCGGTTCTAATCTAACAAGGATGTTTATAGTTATTAATTTGCTTATGGAGTACTTTTGCGAAGTTCTGGATAAAGACTTATCAAGAGTTTATACATATCTTGCAAATGAGTATTTTAACAATGGCAGAAAATTCAACAATATAGAAATAATTGGTGTTGTCAATCAATACATAAAGGAAAGCATGCATGTAGAATGGTCAGATCAGAAAATACAAGAGAAATTAAATAAATTAGAATATGATCTTCGTGTAATTGAGTGTATCGATGGAGTTTATGTGGTAACAGATAAAATTAATTTTGCATAGTACGAGGGAGGAAACGGAAATGTTTGATAGTATTTGTAACAAATTATTTGGAAAAGAGAAAGAAGAACAAAAAAAATTATTGATTAAGTTGGTATTGGTGAGTTTAGTATTAATTATTGTTGCTGTTGTTATGGACTTTAAAGGGGCTTACGCATTTATGTTCATTGTGTGGGGATGGAGGGCATTATGTGCTTGTGTTGGAATTACAAAGATTAGCCAATTTTTTGAATATAATATAGTTATTATAATTATTGCAGTTCTGGCATGGTTAACGATAGGAATGGTTGCAGGTATAGGTATTTGTATTATTGGAGTGATAAGATTAATACAATTAATGGTTGGGAGCCCACAGCCATGATAAAAAACAAAAACTACCCCCTATACAAACTAGAAGAATACGAAAGCCTCAATCACATGATATGCAGGAAAGCAGAAAAATGTGGAGATGCGGCGGCATTCCAATACATGCGCGGCAAAAAGCTGTACAGCGTTTCTTATCGTGAATTTTTAGAGGATATCGTCCTCACAGGAAATTACCTATCAAATTTTGTGGAATGCCATTCCCATATCGCCATCCTGGGGGAAAATTCCTATCCGTGGCTCGTAGCGTTTGTAGCGTTTGTGATGAGCGGAAATGTGGCAGTGCCTCTGGATAAAGAATTGAACAGCGCGGCTATCCGGGAATTGTTGATAAACAGTGATTCTACGCTTTGTATCTATTCTTCTTCCTATGAGGATATCATAGAAGAAATCCAGAGAAAAAATGACACAGACGTCAGATTTATAGTTATGGATTCTTTAGAAACACTACTAAAGAGAGGCACGCAGGAAAATAATGCATGGAAAGATAGCGATGCATGGAAAGATAGCGATGCATGGAAAGGCAGTAATGTATGGAAAGACAACGATGCATGGAAAGATAGCGATGTATGGAAAGGCAGCGATGTATGGAAAGGCAGCAATGTATGGAAAGATAACAATGCTGAGACCGCAATATTAGAAAAATGGAATACTGCCATTGACACAAAGGCTATGGCGGCATTGTTTTTCACTTCCGGGACAAGCGGAAAGAGTAAAGGAGTAATGTTGAGTCAGGAAAATATGATAGCAGATATCAATTCGGCATGTAAAAATTTTTTCATGGAGGGAGATACACTTGCAGCGCTGCCTTTTCATCATTCTTTCGGGTTGTTAATATCTGTATTTGCCCTATTTAACTTTGAACATACGATTTTTATCAACTCTAGTTTAAAAAATATAAAAAGAGACATGCTTGCGGCAAGCCCTCAAACGATGCTGCTGGTTCCCCTATTCGTAGAAACTTTTTACCGCACGATTTGGCAGACTGCTAAAATGCAAGGCAGTGAAAAGAAACTGCGGTTTGGCATCGCACTGAGCAATTTCTTGCTGCGGTGCGGGATTGATGTGAGGAAGAAACTATTTCATTCCGTTTTAGACGGTTTTGGCGGGAAGCTGGAATATATTATTTGCGGCGGTGCACCGTTACAGGAAAGATACGTCCGAGAATTTCGTGCGCTTGGCATCGAAATTCTGAATGGATATGGTATCACCGAATGCGCACCGGTAGTTTCCACAAATCGCAATCACTACCACAGAGACGGAAGTGTCGGACAGATTTTGCAAGGTTGTAATGTGCGGATTCAATCGGATAGGAATGCTGATACCCGCAAGGCAGGAAATCAATCGGATAGGGACGCTGCCACCAGCAAGGCAGGAAATCAGGTGGATTCAGACGCCCATGTAATCGGTGAGATTCAAGTGCAAGGGAAGAACGTGATGCTTGGTTACTATCGGGATGAAAAGGCAACTGCGGAGGCGTTTGACGATGGTTGGTTTATGACAGGCGACTTAGGTTATATAGATTCCGACGGTTTCCTATATATAACGGGACGGAAGAAGAACCTCATCATATTGTCCAATGGAGAAAATGTTTCACCAGAAGAACTGGAAGCGCTTTTATTAGATTTTGATTTGGTAAAAGAAGTTATCGCCTATGTTCAGGATGGCAAGATTACAGCGGAAATTTTTCCAGATTTTGAGGCGAATACGGAAGCGGCGGATATGAAAGCAGTGGATACAGAAATGGCGGCTGCCGAGGCGACGGACACAAAAGCGGCAGATACCGAAGCTGCGGCTGCCGGCATCACGGCAATATCCGCACGTTTGCAGGAAATGATTGATGATTGTAACCGGAAGCTACCCCTATATAAACGGATTCAAAATTTAAAAATCCGACAGGAGCCGTTTGAAAAGACAACCACGCAGAAAATTAAGCGATAGATAGTCCGCAGTAAGCAGTTGCATAGATAAATAGTTGTGAATAACTAACATGAAATAAGCGATAGGAGAAGAATGAAAATGATAGAAAAAGTCAAAGAAATTTTATTAAATTACACGGAAGCGCCAATCGATGGAATCAAGTCAGAAACAGACTTGGTAAAAGATTTGGGTTTAAGCTCCTTAGATGTCGTGAACTTGATAGTCACATTTGAGGATGAGTTTGGGATTGAGGTTTCTGACCGTACAATTAGGGATTTGAAAACGGTGGGAGATATTATAGAGTGTCTGGAACGAGGGGTATAAATGGGGGTATTTTTTAACAGCCTAGTGCCATAGATTGAAAAAAGTTTATTCCCAACTTTATTCCCAACATGTTATAATTTAAAAAGTTGGGAATAAATTTCTATCAAGGAGAATGTTAATGGATATAAAACAGATTGTACAGGATTTGTGCGCTATGAGCGATGAGCAGGAATGGTTTGAGTTTAAAGAAAATTGGTTCCAACCTGAAACATTAGGAGAGTATGTTTCTGCACTATCAAATGCTGCCGCCTTTCATTATAAAAAATATGCTTATTTTATATGGGGAGTTGAAAATGAAAATCATAAAATAGTTGGAACGACATTTAATCAATATTGCGATTACAATAAAGAACCTTATCAGAACTATCTGGCACGAAATCTTTTTCCAAGTCTGAATTTTTCTTTTGAAGAAATCGAGATTCAGAAAAAAAGAGTCGTTGTGTTGGTAATACCTGCAGCTTTTGAGATACCTACTGCATTTAAGGAAAAGCGGTATATAAGGATTGGTTCGTCTAAATGCAATATCAAAGACTATCCTAAGAGAGAAATAGAACTTTTTAAAATACTTGATGGGAGAATAGAAACCATAGAAACGATTTCAGCAAAATATCAAGAGCTTACTTTCCATAAATTATTTGGATATTATGGGTCAAAAGGGATTGTTTTAAGTGAAAAGACTTTTATAAAAAATTTAGGTCTGCAGAATGAAGAAGGACAATTCAATTTATTGGCGCAGTTGCTTTCGGATAATTCGCATTTTCCTCTTAGGGTATCTATATTTGAAGGGAAAACGAAAGGAACAAACTTGTTTTCAGTCAGGGAGTTTGGAAATAATTGCCTTTTATATAGTCTGGACGAATTATTACGATATGGAGATGTGCTGAATATCATACAGACAGATGAGACAGACCGGGTTGTGGAAAGAAAGGAAGTACCGCTGTTTGACAACAAGGCATTTCGGGAGGCAATCATTAATGCCGTCCTGCATAACAAATGGATAGAGGGAAATGAGCCTATGATTTCCGTTTTTTCTGATAGAATAGAAATTTTGTCAAGAGGCGCCCTGCCGCCGGCACAGACGATGGAAGGCTTTTATTTGGGGGAATCTGTGCCTGTAAATGAAAAACTGTCGGAGATATTTTTACAATTGCATATAAGCGAGAAATCAGGACGCGGAGTTCCTAAAATAACGGAAATCTATGGTAAAGAGGCATTTGTATTCAGAGAAAACTCAATTGTTGTAACAATACCATTGAAAAAAATCAAAAAAGTTGGGAATAAAGTTGGGAATAAAGTTGGGAATAAACAGCCTTTAAATCTAAGGAGAAGGAAAATTTTAGCAGAGATGAGGGATAATTCCAATATAACAGCCGAGGAACTTTGTAAGATTTTGGGAATTAGTCAAACAGCAGTAGATAACAATATTTCATTTTTGCGTGAAAACGGTTATATTGAGAGAGTCGGCTCAAAGAAAGCAGGATATTGGAATGTGTTATAAAAAGCCAAAATAAAAGTTTAAGTAAATAGGATAAATAAACAGAAAAAATGTAATCTTGTATTTGAAGAACGCTTGCCAGAAAGTGTGTACTCCATTATATAAAATGCAGGAGTAACATGGATGGTATTGTGTCGGTTGCAAGTTTGATACTTGTTAGGTATAATGATAAAGCATCAACCTTCCAATCAGAAAGCAGGGAAAAATGTCTATGGAATATTTTTGGTATATTGTTGCCGCATTGGGAGCCGGCGTTGGCACAGGGCTGGCGGGGCTTTCGGCGGCGACAGTCATGGTGCCGATTTTTATTGTCCTATGCCCCTCTTTTGCGGGCGAGACCGGAGCCTATCATGCTACGGCGATTGCGCTGGCGTCCGATATTCTGGGGTCTGCCGTCACAACCAGCATCTATATCCGTCATAAAAATATTGATTTGAAACGAGGCTGGATTATGCTTACCTGCATTGTCGGCATGTGCATTGCAGGCAGTTTCGCGGCATGGTCTGCGGGAAATGTTGTACTGGGAAGCTTTTCTCTGTTTCTGACATTTTTTATCGGCATCCGGTTTTTAATCAAGCCCGATACCGAGCGGAAAGAAACGATTGCCAAAGGTGAGAGCCTTGATTGGAAAGGGATTCTTATTTCCTTATTTTTCGGATTAACGATTGGTTTTGGGACAGGTTTTGTAGGCTCTGGCGGCGGAATGATGATGTTAGTGGTATTCACTGCTTTTTTGGGAATGGACAGGAAGCCCGCTGTCGGGACGAGTACCTTTATTATGACCTTCACGGCGCTGATTGCATCTATCAGCCATATGATGATAGACCCGACGATTGCGCTGGAACGCTGGGACGTATTATTGCTTTGTATTGTGATAGCCACCACGGCATCGATTGTTTCTGCCCAATTTGCCAATAAAGTGAAAAACCGTACCGTCGGTATAGTAACAGGCGTTATTTTAACAATACTTGGTGCGGCTATGCTGATTCTGAATTATCGGGAGCAGCTTTTGGGCTGTATCCTTTTGTGGCAGGTTCTTTCCTGTCTTGGAAAGTATCTGGTATATTTGCTTTGCTGTATTGTTGTCCTATTGACGCTGCGGGCTGTTACGAAAATGCCGCGGGAGCTGTGGCGTAAAAGCCTACATATCGTAGCCTATACTTCCGCGCTCTGCATGATGGCCGTTTCAAAAGACTGGCTTGTATCCTGTCTTTGCTGTATTTTGTTCAGCGTTGTTGTCTATCCTGTGCTGTGTATGGCGGAAAAATGGAAAGGGTATGCGGACTTCGTGGTGCAGCGAAAAGACGGCGAGGTAAAAAAGAGCTTATGGCTGTTATTTTTGACACATGCTGCCTTGATTGCCATTTGCTGGGGATGGATGAATAAGCCTTATATTGTTGTTACGTCGATTGTAGTATGGGGAATTGGGGACACAATGGCGGCATTGGTTGGGAAGCGTTTTGGGAAACACTTGATACAGATTCCTTATGCAGACCCGAAGAAGACTTGGGAAGGCTCGATTGCCATGACGATTACTTCCTTTGTTTTGACTGTCGGTATTCTTTTGTCTATAACAGATATTTCGTTGCTGCGTTGTCTGCTGGCTGCTTTGCTTACTGCGCCTGTTTCAGCGGCAGCAGAGCTTTTTTCCCATAATGGAAATGATACTGTCAGTGTTCCGGTGGCAATCGCGGTGGTTCTTTTGTTCTTATAAGCCAAAAACGGCTCCAAGGCACACCCTCGGAGCCGTTTCATCTTACAAATAAGAAATTGCTCGACAATATAAGATAATCGCGAAGCCTATTTTCTTGTTTTACTTAATAATTCTCTGCATGAACCTCGAAATAACTCTGCGGATGGCTGCAGGTCGGGCAGACTTCGGGAGCCTTCGTGCCTACGACGATATGTCCGCAGTTGCGGCATTCCCATACCTTTACTTCGCTTTTTTCAAATACGGCTGCGGTTTCGATGTTCTTTAACAGGGCGCGGTAACGTTCTTCATGGTGTTTTTCGATTTCACCCACAAGCCGGAATTTCGCTGCAAGCTCTGGGAAACCTTCTTCTTCCGCAGTTTTGGCAAAATTCTCATACATGTCTGTCCATTCAAAATTTTCACCGTCTGCTGCAGCGGCAAGATTTTCCGTGGTCTGACCGATTCCGTTTAACTCTTTCAACCACATTTTCGCATGTTCTTTCTCATTATCTGCGGTTTTTAAGAACAGACTGGAAATCTGCTCGTAACCTTCCTTTTTGGCTACGGAAGCGAAGTAGGTATATTTATTTCTCGCCTGTGATTCACCGGCAAATGCCGCTTCCAGATTTTTCTCTGTCTGTGTTCCTGCATACTTTGTTGTCTTCATGCTTTGTCCTCCGTTATTCTTATGATAGTAAACGACACATTTGTTAACGGCGTGATATGTTGCGATAAGCCGCTTTCTTGTGTCTGGAATAATTCTAATTATAATACGGTTTGCGTATGGCTGTCGAGTGCTTATCTGTAAACTTATGAAAGTTACAGTAAATCAAAAATATCTATCTGCCCATTTTTCCAGGATTTTTGTTCCGCTTGTTTTATCACATCATTTTCGGATACTTCCCCGATTAACAGTGGGGAGGATTTGTGATGTAATTTTCGATTTTTTACAACACTATCTAAGTCATAATTGGCATAGCAGTACAGGCAGCCGTGGGCGCAGGTATTGTATGCGCCGATATCCGCGCCCAGCAGACAGGCGCATTCTTTCCGCGCCGCTTTCTTTTGCGGAACGTCCAGCTTCCAGCCTAAAGCCTTTTCTAGTACAGTTTGGGACATGCAGCCGTCCGCGTCCACATGCTCCCGGATAAGAGAAGCGTTTTCGCAGCATAAATGAATCTGCAGCCCGCATTCACTAGCAGTTTTGGAAAAAGCGGCTACTAGCGTTTTCTGCTCTTTGCCCGTGACACTGCGGACGCCCTGAAAATTCCGTTTCGTTTTTTCATATAAATCTATAAAACTGATGACGCATTGCTCCGTATATCCGGCAAGCAGTTCTGCCATCCGGTGAAATTGTCCGATATGGTAATCGACGGAGTATTTGTCCGTAATCAAAATAGGGTCGTAGCGCCAGCTCACCCGATGTTTCCCGATGAGGGAAGAAAGCTGTTTAAAAGCGGCAAGAACCTGCTCTTTGGGCGGTACATAGGGTTCGATATCATTGCCATAAGGGGTGATTGTCACAAACCAGAACGTGTCGAATGCGGACAATAAGGAAATCCCATCCAGCATGGGGGAAGGATTTTTCGTGCAGAATACCATAACATCTATGACATCGGGGGTCAGCAGATATTTGCTAATCTGTGTCGGATAATAGGGGTTGCGGGTAAGCACATAGCCTTCTTTGATGCGGTTATAAAACCAGTCGCTGTAAAAAGCGGGAATGTCTGTCCGACTGCCTGTATTTAGTATCATTTTATCACACGCCTTTTTTGTTGGGATTTTTTATTGGTAGCGTTATATTTTTCTTTTAGGGGGTATGGGGCTTATTTTATGATACTATAAATTGGTGGGGGTGTCAGCTTATATTTGAAGGGTGATGGGGGATTGGTGGATAAATTTAGGTTAAGACGGCAGGGCAGACATGAATCCCGTGAAGGCGCGCTCTCGCTCCGTGAAAAACGCAGCGGTACTAAGCGCAAAAGCCGCTGGGCGGCTTTTTTGCTAAGTGCCGGCGTTTTTCAAGGACCTTCGCGGGATTCATGTCTGCCCTGCCGGTTCGAGGATAATGGAAGAATAGAAGATTGATTTCTGTACTTGATATGAAAGGCAAGTTGAACAAATGCTGCGGGTGAAGTACAATGGAAGAAAAATATCATTTTTCACAAATGTTTACATGTGTTACGCAACAATTTGTGCGATAGCGTAGATGTCTTGGGCGCATAAATTCGCAGGCTGAGAAAGGAGCATGGTTATTGAAATGAACCAGATAATCGAGGCATTACATATGAGAAAATCAGTTCGTGTGTATACGGAAGAGGAAATATCGGAAGACGATAAAAGGAGTATTTTATATGCGGCGCTGCAGGCGCCTTCGGCGGGGTGTCAGTTGTTGTATACGATTCTTGACATAACGGACCAGGGGAAAAAGGAAAGGCTTGCCGAGCTTTGCGATAGTCAGCATTTTATGGCAAAGGCGAAAATGATGCTGGTATTTTGTGCGGATTGTAGGAAGTGGCTTTCTTTTTATAAGGAAGCGGGATTGACGCCCCGGCAGCCGGGAACGGGGGATTTGCTGCTGGCGGTGGAAGATGCGATGATTGCGGCACAGAATGCAGTCATTGCGGCGGAAAGTCTGGGAATTGGATCCTGTTATATCGGTGATGTCATGGAAAATGCAGAGGAAATGAAAGCGCTTTTACAGCTTCCTAGGTACGTCTATCCCGCCTGCCTGCTTGTTTTCGGATATCCGACTAAGCAGCAGAAGGAGCGTAGGAAGCCGGAGCGTTTTCCACTTTCGGATATGGTCTGTGAAAATAGTTACCGGGATAGGGACAGCCAGGAAATCCGCGCGATGTTTTCAGGAAAAACCGGGGAACAGAACTTTGAAACGTGGATGGAGGCTTTTTGGAAAAGAAAGTATGAATCAGAATTTTCCAAAGAAATGAACCGGTCGATGGAAGTATATCTGAAGGATTTCCAGGGGCAGGGTGAAGATTAGGATAAGTGGCGGACTGAGAGAAAGGCATGGTTATTAAAATGTGAAATAGTTCACTTACGCGGATCCGTTTTTCTGCAGATAGGTATCAATATACTCCATATACGGCTTTTTCTTCACGCCTTCCGGGTGCGCCAGATACCACGCAAGGGATTCTTTTAAGCCTTCCCCAAGGGGCGTGAGGGCGGGCATTAGTTTCGTCTGTTCGCACACGTCAAGATGATAGGCATAGTTGTAAAAACTAAAATAATTCCGCTGCTCAATATCCGTGGGTACATGCACAAATTCTGCTTTTTTTCCTGCGGCTTCATAGCACAAAGTAACCCAGTCCAGAATCGAAACGGATTCTGGATTGCCGACATTAAAAATATGGCGTCTGGGTTTACGGGATAACAGGATATCCACGAACCGGCATAAATCATGGACATGGAAAAACTGTAGATTCATCAGACCTTCACCGGGCAGATAAAATTTTCTATCCTGCAGGGCGCAGTCGAAGACGAAGGCTTCCCGATAAAGATTGTTCATAGGACCGTAAAGATACGGCGGGCGGAGAATATATGCATCCGGGCATCTGTCTGACAGAGCCCGCTCGGCTGCCAGTTTCTCCATGCCATATCCGCCCCAGAATTTATTTGCGCCGGTGGGCGTATCCTCGGTAAAAGGCTGAGGGCAGTCCTCCGGGTATACCGCGCTGGAACTGATGAGAATATAATCTTGAAAGCCGCCCAGCGCATCCAGCAAGAAATTCACATCAGAGGCAGTGTAAGCAGTGACGTCAAGAATTACGTCAAAATATTCACTGCGCAGTTTATCGCCCAGGTCATGTCTGTCCGCCTTTAGAAAAGTAACTCCCGCAGGCTGTGTCCCATGTCCCCGGTTCAGTGTATAAACGCGATATCCTCTTTTTACATAATACGCCGCCATATAGCGGCTGACGAAAACCGTACCACCGGTTACAAGCATTTTTTTCATAGTTCGATTATACACCAAAAAGAGGAAAAATACAGGGAAAATAGAGAAAAATATTTGGAAAAATATTTACGCAAAGAGGTTGACAGACCCAAATCCTTACTATATAATACAATTTGTGCTGTAATTGGCACGGTTGAATGCGTTACCTGCCGGGGTGTGGCTCAGCTTGGCTAGAGCGCCTGGTTTGGGACCAGGAGG
>JAMPFM010000040.1 GCA_023664455.1 Blautia sp. | reverse complement strand
CGCCGGATATTTTTCCCATGCGCTATTAACTGTATCATTCATAATAATCCTCCATGCCCCCAAATCCTGTTTCCCCATATATCAATATCTATTTCCGTCCTGCCCATTCTGCAGTAATTCCTTTTCCCTCAAACCCTCCTGCTATTACAGATCCGATCTAACTCCGGTCTTTACTTCATTGTTAATGTCCCCAAGGTAAAAACTCTCTCCTGGTTTCAGGTAATAAAGCTTCCCCGGCGTCAGACGCTTACCACTTTTTAGAAAAGTGCCATAAGTAGAATTCATATCCGAGAGGATAAATTTCCTCCTGCCCTCATCCCATATCAGCGTACAGTGAAATCTGCTGACCCCGGGAGCGCTGTCATGGTACAAAATCTGACACCGTGCCAAATCCCTCCCGAAGCATATCTGCCCATCTTCAAATAAAACCCACCTTCCGCCCTGCTGCCCCGACATAGGGCAGACTGCCGGAATCCCTGGCTTTATACCGGCAGAGAGAACTGCCTCCGATTTCACGCCGCACTCAGGACAAAATTTCCCATCCTCAGGAAACTCAAAACCACATGTTGAACATTTTCTCATTCTTACACCCATACATCATGCTTATTCCTTCAATAACATTTTCAAATATCCTGCAACCGCCCCCAGCAGTTCTTCTTCTAACGCAGGGGATAGTTCAAATTTTCGTTCCCTTGCATCCTTCACAATTACTTCATCCTGAATCTCGGAAAACGTCTCTTGTACAAAAACAAAATCCTCCAATTTAATGCAGAGTCCTCTTTTCTCCAAAACCTGCTCCGCCATATTCAATAGCCTGCCCCTATTTTCCCTCTGCTCTATAACAGAAATAGCTTTTCTCTCAGCCAGTTCGGGAGCTATTCCAACGGCAAACTCCGCCACGGAACCTGCTGTGTCCTCTACCACTTTTCGGAGCACATCGCTTCCGCCGAATATCGTTTTCTTTATCGTTTTACCTGCAAGATCGCCAATCTTCTGCTTAACAGTATCATTTTTCATAATACCGCTATAATTTACATTTATATTCCTGCCAATCAACGACAGCCGCCCCCCCCCGAATCCTGCGCCATATAAATATCGCCGATATAAATATTCCTCCCCAGCTCATCCTTTTGCAAAAGCCCATTCAAAGCGGAGCGGATTTCCTGACAATATAGGTTTACAAGCCCACACAGCAGTTCCCCTTTGCTTTGCCCATCCATCAGATTTAATATGCCAAGCGCGGCTGTCATGGAAACATCGCCCATTTTAAGCAAAAAACGGAGCGCAAGATTTGGCGCTTCCATCTGCCGACACTTTTCCATTCCCATAGGAAACAGGTTTGCAAAACTTTTCTCGTAATGAATTTCTTTGATTGTAATATTCGCATAAATCATTTTTTGCGCTCTCCATTTTCAAATCGTTCTTTCAATATATAAGCCAAAGCATCTTCAAATTTCTGAATTCCACTTTCTACAAGCAATTCATCGTTGCCATTTATGCGGGCATCCAACGCGTTGGAAGATGAAATGAGAAAAAACGGATATTCCTCAATTTTTGACTTTTTTTCTTCATATTTTTCAGATTCTGAACCGTAAGTTTCCGACAACTTATCCAAAGCTGTCATCAAAATTCTCTTTTTGATAGCTTCCGCCATATATTTCCGCTCGTCCGGACTAATAACATCAATATCATTAATCACAAACATCAAGCGTTCTGAATCGTTCCCCGTCAGTTCTTTGTATACAAGCTCACAATCCGCTTCACTGATAGGTTCTTCAGGATTGATTACCATGATGGTCTCATCCAGCCTGGATAGCATTATTTCGTTGAATCTAACCATATTTATATCACCATTACAAGATGGTATGTTAACAATATCAATCCCTTTCTGACAAAATTGGCAGGGATAATATACAATAATCTCATCTATAGTCTCCGCGCTCTGTGAAATCACATAAGAGTTAATATACTTAACAATTTCATCTACTGAAATATTAAACATCGAACCATTATTCAGAATGACCTGTGCACGCGGCTGTAAATCATATGTAATCCTTAGTAAAATCGCTAAAGCAGGTGGTATGATCAACTTGCCAATAATTGCATTAATCAGATTATTCCTTTTACGATTTAATCCCCCTATGATGCCTACAGACATTTTAGGAATAGTTTGTATAACAAATTCTGGATTATCCATTATATCTTCCCCTTTTAATTACCTGCCATTGCCTTATTTGTTGAATATTTTCTTACAGATGAAAATAATAATAAAAATAAATATCGCAACCAATACCACGCCTGGCAATGGAACCAATCCAAGCGCTATGACGCCTCCTATAATCAGACCTATTGATAACATCTTTTTCCCCTTAGGCGGAGGATCCGGAATGATCGGTCCTGTTGCTTCAATCGTGTCAGAAACTACGCCGGATATCAGAGGGTTTCCACATTTCGGACAGAACATCTTGCCGTCATCATACTCTATGTTGCAATTTGTACATCTTTTCATATTTTTCCCCAGCCTCTTCTTTCTACTTTAGATTTTGGTTCCGCACTCTGCGCAGAATAACATCCCAGGCTTTACTTTGGCGCCGCAATAAGGACAGTCCTTTTCCGCAGGCTGCTCTGCGAACGGTTTCGACTGTTCCGATTCAGGCGCAGGCTTCCCGCAGTAAGCGCAAAAGTTTCCTTCCCGCATCTGGGTAACCCCGCAATAAGCACATTTAAAAAATCGGGGTACAACACTACCGCCTGCCGTAACAGGCAATGGCACATCCTTCGCGGTCACTTCTGAAACTTTCTGGGAAACAGGTTGTAGCGGTTGCTCCGGCTGCTTTGTCATAGACTGCTGCGGAGTCGTTTCCTGAAAAGATCTTGTCGCGGCTGACCAGCCTTTCGCCTTCGCTTTACTCTCAAAAATAAGCTCCTGCCCTGTCGTCTGATTGAGCAGATACCCTGCCCATTCCGCTGAACAGAATTCTCCATTTTTGCACTTTTTACACACAACAGCATACCTTGATTTGAGAGTCAGCGTAGGAATCCAGAATACATCAATTTTCTGGTTCGCTTCATCCAGTGTAAATTCCGTAAGTTTTTTGCAATTAGGACAATGATACATACCCAGACTTTTTATGCTCTTTAAATGGTCTGTCACTCCGCAGCCATTAATACGATAGCCTCCCATAACTCCCTGCCTCCTCTTAAATCAACTGTGTAATATCCTCTAACGTTTTCCGAAGTTGTTCTACTGCCTGTCGGATCTCCGCTTTTTCCTCCTCACCCTGACGGGCAACGGCAGCCGACTGTTCCATTTGTTGTTCCAGTGCCTGTAGCTTGCCATTATGGAACTCCATCAGATTCTTTTTCGCCTGCTCGCTCATTTTCTGATAGGTATCAGCCACTGTTTTTTGTACGGAAACAAAGAGCGCATCATACTGCCTCTGGATTTCCTGAACAATCTGGGGCTTGCGCTCTTTCAGCTCCTTTTTCCTCATTGCGCCGCCAATACCATCAGCCACCAGCGACAAAAAGCCGCTGCTGACCATAGATACCGCAAATCCTACGCTGTCGCCTTTTGTCCAAGTCTTGTTATCCAGTACAAAACGAAAGTTATACTGTGCATTAGTGTGATGCTCGGACATAGTGCATGTCAGTTCATCAGAAATCGAGTTAAGCTCATCAAACATCCTGACCATATGATGATCGACACAACATGCCAAGGCTTCCTGCATGGTATCAATGCAGAAGAACGGATAATACTTGGTCAAATCCGACTCAGAATACATTTCCAAAGAAGCGGTTTCTCTTTTCATCCGCCCTAAAAGTTCATTAATCCACCCAATAGCCTCCCCCTGCATAGAACGAATCATATCATCAATTTTATGGTTGTTTTCCTCCTGTGTCTGTGCCTGTTGCTCTTTCTGCATCTGAACATTATCCATTGCATGCTGCACATCCTGACTGTCCATTTGAAGTCCCCTCTCCAGCGCAGACAAATCATCATTGATATCTGCTGCCATGATACGGAGCATTCGCTGCATACGGTCCGGCAGGATAGTTTCTTTTTTATTCTGTATCAACTCAGTGAATGTGCTGCGAAACTCCTGAAAGCTTGTCCCCATTATATCGGCCAGTTGTCGGTTCGGACGCTCCTCCTCCAGTTGGCGGCACCGTTCATCCAATGCACTGAGCATCCAGATTGACTGCCCCGGCAACAGACCGCTGACTCTATCCTCCAGCATTTCTTTCATTCGTGTGTAATCCACTTCATTTTGAAGCATATCCGTAAAATTGGACACTAAGAATAAGCTGGTGTAACGCTGGGGAATAATAGAAGTTTTCAAATATAATTGTTCGCTGCGCGACAGTGGATATGTGACAGAAAAAACATAGATTACAGCATCCGCCTGCTGTAGCGCTTTACTGACAGCGCCTGTAAAATCCTTTTCAGAATCTTCCAATCCGGGAGTATCAATTACCGTAATATTTTTCAGAATATCAATATTGCGATGGAGTTCCAATTGCTCAACCGGCTCATCCAATTGTCCAATTACTGCTTCCAAAGCATCACGGCAGAGTTCCTCGTCTGTTAGGGAAAGCCGCTTTCCGCCTGAAAGAACGATTTCATTACTGTGGGCGCCGTAAGAAATACGGTTCAGCGTAACAGTCTCAGTAGTCACATTTATCGGAACTACATCTTCCCCTAATAAAGCGTTGATTAAACTGGATTTTCCACGTTTAAAATCACCACAGATGACCAATGTAAAAGGATCGTTCTTCCTTTGCCGGATATTCTGCTCCCATTCCGTAATCTTTCCTACCAGCAGTTCTCCCAAAAGTTCCCGATACTTGCTGTCATATTGGTAGGGTTTAAGCTGATCCAGCGAAACCTCAATGTGCTTCATCAATTCCGCTGCGTCATAATAAATTCTATCATTCAATCCCATAGACTCTTCTCTCCTTTAACAATTCTTGCTCAGATCAATATATCGTTTACAGCGTTCATCGGTTTCCGACTTAGTCCGCATAAGCTGCCCTGGGGTCTTCTGGTCAGGGCGCCATTCATAATATTTCTCACATTCACAAAATTCCTGTAGCGCTGCGATACGGCGCGCAATTGCGGGGTGGCTGTCTAAAATCTCACTGTACTTGGCAACGCTGGATACCGTGTGTTCAAGCTGTGCCCGAATGGCATCAAAATCAATCTCTTGTTCATCACCAATGACGCCTCCATACATAAGCTTTGCCAACGCCGAATAGCAGTCCTCCCGGCAGTCAGCACAGAGCATTCCGGCACGGTCTGCAGTGACCTCAGACGCTCTATTCCACGCAGACAACATGGCCATGCTTCCCACTGTCATCAGACTAGCAAGTAACTGTATAATACCGGTAGTGACGCCGACGGCAACGTTTAGTCCTGTATTTAATACTAACTGGCTGAGATAGGAATATGACGAATGATAATTCTGAATATGCCCGCATTCATGCCCAATTATATACTTCAACTCGCCGAGGTTCATACGCTCTATCAGTCCACTATTAATTACGACCATTGGCTCAACGTCATCCATAGCATAAGTAAAAGCATTCATAACTGGATTATTATCAATGAAAACATTTGGTATGCCTATTCCCAGAGTCTTGGCACAATCGCAGGAAATCTGGTATATCTCCGGGAATTGTGAAGGTCCTGCCGCCATTGAGGTACGGGTGTATTCATGAATCTTGCGACTGAGATTTGTTGATGTAATCATCTTCGCCGTATCGTAAAAGCGCGGAATGGAATCCAGCTTTTTGCGGCACTCATAGTCCATTGCAAAGGCATAATTAGGAATACCGTTGCCGTCCATTCGGTTACTGTCCATCATTTTCCGTTTAGTCAGATAATTGCCGAAGCTGCAGTCTATGCCGCTTAAAGGGGTATTGACAGATTGAAATTGTTCCATTTCTATTTTCTCCTCTCTTTATCAGCCAGCCAGGCTGCCGCTCTTGATTGTTTCCATGACAGGTGACAGTTGCCTTATAATCTCATCCACGGATGCAATAATTTTCTCACACTCTTTCGACGCCTGCTCACGCTGCATGGAATTTTTCGTCAAATCCTGCTTAATAAGATCCAGCGTCTGTTCCGTGTCATGCAGCGCTTTTTCCAGTTCCTCGTTCATAACTGTGGCAAGAGAACCAAAAGCGCACTCAATACGCTGTTCCAGAGCCTTCTCCAATTCCCCTGAAGCCCTCATTTGTGCTACGGATTCCTTAATCTGCTTTCTGGTGTTGTCTATCAAGATCATATACTCTTGTTCGCCCTTGGATGGGAACAGGCGCTGAGCGACAAATTTACCCGCAGCGCCACTTGCCACGGCAGCTATGATACAAAACGGCAAACCGACAATGCCTACCGAACCACAGAGTGCGGCAGCTCCGAACGTTGTGGCAATGCCTGCCCCCAAACCTACCGCAGCGCCTTTCACCCCTGCCTCCTGATACCCCTTTACCAGACCTGCTAATCCAAATGAACCTAATATGCCGCCAAGAGCATATGTCGTAACAGCGTCAAAGGCAACATTAGCGATATCGGCAACAGCCTTTTGCGTATCCGATTTAGAATTATTAGCAGAAGGCGTAAAGGATAATTGAATCTCTGAATGAAGTTCGCCAATAATATCACTGGCAAAAGCAGTACTCCGCGTAGCCTGCTCCCCCAATTCATCCATAAGCTGTTTTTGCATACGCTCACTGAAGTTTGCCATTTTAGTCTTAATTGTTTCATTTATAACTTCCTGCATTTTTTGCGTAGCTGCCTGCTGCCCTGCCTTTTGTGTCAGTGATTTTTTGTCTATAGAAGTATGCTCCACGACATTGTTCAAATCTTCTCCCAGTTCATTATAGAATGTCTTCATCTGGGTCAGCAGATTCGACCTTGTCTGCTGGGCAGCCGCATTAATACGGTTGGTTTCTTCCTTTTTACTATTGCGGAATTCAGCGATTTTCTCCATAGCCTGTTTTTGTTTCTGTTCAAATTCTTCCGCACTGAGCTGTAAGCTGTTTTTCCGCATTTCAGCGGCATTCAACACATCTGTGGCAGCCCGCGAAATTACAGCAAGGGGAGCTGCCAGCTCCAATGTGCCCCTCTCTATTGTCAGCATATACGTCAGGGCGTCCTCAAATTTGCGTATTCCGCTTTCCTCAAGCAATTCGTCATCCCCCTCTATCCGGGCATCCAACGCATTCAACGCAGATATGGGAAAAATATTAATATTTCCGATTTTTGACTTCGCATCTGTATATTCCTTGGATTCCTCCCCGTATATTTCCGCCATCTTATTCAAAACCGTTGTCTGAATCTTACGTTTAATGCCATCCACTGCACGTTCACGATCTTTTGGACGAATGGTATCAATCCTGTTTACCAGAAACAGCAGACGTCCTAAATCGCTTCCCATAAGTTTATTACGTACAAATTCAGCTTCACTTTTACTGAAAGGCGCATCCGGCACAATTACCATGATAACCGCATCCAGTTTGGGAACAATTTCCTCGCTGATCTTATCCATGCGCTCATCATCGTTTAGACCCGGTGTATCAACGATATCCACTCCATTTTGGCAAAACTGGCAAGGGTAGTAGACAATTGCCTCATCCACCATTTCCGCCCTTCTGGCATTATCATCATTGGTTTTGGTTACATAATCTGCAATTTTATCCACAGGGACTTCTATTACCGAGCCGTCATTTTTGATAACCTGCGCATGAGGCTTCAGGTCATAGGTAACCCTGTTCATAGTCGCCGTAGCGGGAAGGACATCCGCCGGCATGATTTCCCTTCCCAGCAGGGCGTTGATTACCGTACTTTTACCCCTCTTAAACTCACCCATGATTCCTACGGAAAATTTATGACTGGTCAGCTTATGCCGGCTGTCTTCAATAGCTTTTTGACTTTCTTTAAGTTCTAATTGTCCACACAATTTGCTCATCTGTGTCAGCGCAGTATTGACCTCCGCCACCTTGCCATGATAGCTTGTGTAATCCTGATTTTCCATTCAACTTCCTCCCTTATGGTATCTTTTTTATTTTATTCATAAGTTAGAAAATGCTTAATTTTCATACTTTAGAATTTCATTTTTCATTAGCCTGCCTCGGCAATAAAATCTTCCCTCAGCTCCCGAATATCTATTTCCAGCTGCTGCAGCCTTTCCAAAAGAAACTCTTCTTCTTTATACTTCTGTAGCTGCTCTATATATTTTGACGTTTTATCGTATACGTTCTTAACAAGATTCTGAATCTGATTATCCAGACGCCGCTTAGCCTGCCCAAATATCTGTACAATCTGCTGCCAACACCGGTTTTTATAATCCGCCAGGGATGATCTAATTACCGGATCAACATATGCCATAATATTCCAATCTGTTCCAATTGCCGCCATATCCGGTATTGGAGAACGCAGCCAGTAAAAATCCTGAATATCTTCTGTTTCCTTTAACGACAAATAATCCGGCAGCGTGTCAAGTTCAGGCTCCATAACCTGATACATTTCCGGAAATGGCTGAACTATTACCTCTAATTCCTTGCGCAGGTCATGGCTGCAGGGATCCAATACATTTTTCTGATATTGATACAGATAAGCGCTTTCCGCTTCATGGCACTGCATATTTATCTCCTTGAATACTTCCTTTATGACTGGGATGAAAACCCTTTTTAATTCCTCATGGGACAATGCTTTCATCTCTCCAAGAGCATGCGTAAATTTCTTGCGCGCATACGAAAACAATTCTCCTTCATCCGGTATAAAGCGTGCTGTTTCCGCCTCAGACAAGGAAAATAGCTTAGCAGTTGTTTCATAGCTTACCTGCGCAAAAGACATTTTCATTTCATTTAGTTGTGCTTCTAAATATCGCTGCTGCAAAAGCCATTCACGGTATTTACATATAAGCTTATCCAGTTTCCGTTCCGTATTTAAAACAATACTACTGTTCTGGCTGCTCATAATAATCTGCGGAAGCTTGTCATTCAGATGCCGAAAGCCGCTCTTATTAAATAGCTCCATATTGTTACAGGAAAGCGCCTCCAAAGCCTCTATTGCAGATACTGCAAAGACGCAGGGATTATCAAAAATAACATGATATTTCCGCATAATCTCACTGTCCGGCGCATGAGTCATGGACAGACGTTCTTTTATACTCCCCCTGACACGCTCAACCATATAATCAATAACCTTCTGCCGCTCACATTCCTTTATATTATCAATCTTGGTGACAACAATGATAATCTGGCATATCTGCGGACTTTCCAGCAATTGTGTCGTAAATGCGCACTCCGTTATGCTAAACGGTATGTTTGCGTTTACAGTCACAATTGCCAGGTCAATACTTTCTAAACGTGATATAGTTACCCGGTTCATATCAGCCTCATCATTCATACCGGGGGTGTCAATCAAATCAACGCCATTTCTGCAAAACAGTGACGGATACTCCAAAACTGCTTCATAAATCTGCGATGCGTTCTCTGTTGCATCAGTGGTCAGCTTCGTAATGTATTCCGCCAGTTCTTCAATAAGGACGGATTTCTTTTGTCCGTTTTTCATGATAATATAAGCGCTGGGATTATCACCATATGTAATGCGGTTAATTGCCGCTGTAGTGGGCAGATAATCAGTCGGAAGAAGTTCTTTGCCCAGCAGCGCATTCACAAATGTCGTTTTTCCTCTGTTGAACTCGCCAACAACCGCCACGCGAAAATTTTTTGTCTCAAAATCCTGACGCAGTTTTATTACTTCTGACTGCAGGCTCTTCAGTTCTTCTACACTGCCTCTTTCCTGCAACAATTTGTCAAATCGACTAATATGCTCATAAACTCGAAACTCATAGCTTTTATAGTTTACTGACATAAACTCCTCCGAGCACTAAAAAGTGTACTTTTGCAAACTGTCTGATTTTATTGAGAATATTTAAAATGTTTTGGAAATGTTTTGCTAATTTGTTGAAAAATCAATTTTTAAATGATAAAATGTAAAACAAGTATTAAAAAATGCTAAATTTGCAAAAGTACACTTTTTCAAATTTTCTTTTTTATTTTGTATAATCGCCATTTTCAAATTTTCTCGCTTTCCCATAGAATGTTCCAACTGGCATCCCACAAACGTCAGCTGCCTGCCGGAGTGTCATTTTTTTATTTCTCCAATCTTTATATATTTTTCTGAAATTATCAGGGTATGGAAGCGCCGGGCGCCCAAACTTCACGCCCCTTGCTTTAGCTGCTGATATCCCTTCCGCTTGACGTTGCCGAATGTTCATCCGTTCATTTTCTGCTACAAATGACAGCACCTGCAGCACTATATCACTCAAGAACGTGCCAACTAAATCCTTCCCACGCCTTGTATCCAAAAGCGGCATATCAATCACATAAATATCAACCCCTTTTTCTTTTGTTAAAATCCGCCACTGTTTTTGTATTTCCTCATAATTCCTTCCCAAACGGTCTATACTTTTAATATAGAGCAGATCACCACGTTTCAGATTACATACCATGCATTTATATTCCGGACGTTCAAAGTCTTTGCCGGTCTGCTTGTCTATGTAAATATTTGCTTCAGGAACTCCCATATCATGCAGCGCTATGCGCTGCCTATCTTCATTCTGATCTTTTGATGACACTCTCATGTAACCGTAAATTTTTGTTTCTCTCATGTAGTTAGTCGAGTAGACAGTCTCGACGCTCCTTTCATTTTATTTCTAGCGTGAAAGGCTTGCCTACTGCCCCTCACAGAACTTATCCCGACTTTTTCATTATTCCGAAATATCCAGTCCAAAGTTACATTTTTAAGGAATCTGTGTCAAAAAGTCGGGATAATCATTGTCTTCCTTTAAGCAGTGGAGCCGCTTTAAAAGTTCTTCGTCATCCTCCCATTCGATGTCGTATCCATTCTTGCATGCCCTGCAGGGTTTTTCCATCCCCAATGGCATGCACAATGCCGGCCTTCTTCTGGTATTTGCGGAAAATGCATGCAATGGATACCCTGTCGTGGCAGCCCGTGTGAAGCGATGTCACCTGCCCGCAGTCACGCCTTTACTGCCTGTTTCTTTGCCTTGAGTTTCTTCTTGCTCGTCCTGCATAAGAGTTTCTTTAAATTTCATCATCAGGTTTTTAGTTATTTCCCTCCCCTGTGCATAATTCATAAGTTTACGGACGTCACGTAAGTATTTCTCAACCGTATTCCTGCTGCGCTCCTCTTCCAGTAAATAATTCCAAAAACCAGCCAATTTCTCTTCTGTAATCGTTCTTTTCATATTGATAACCATATCCTTTCTGCCGCCATCTACACCCTATTAAATGATATGCGAGTAGCACCCCCTTTCGACACCATTATAGCCAGACGGATACAAACTTGTTAAGCCCTTACCAGAAAAGAGATTTCCAAAAAGCACAAAAAAAGCGCATGGTTTACATTTTACTGTTTCCATGCGCCATTCCTCATTTTTATTCGCTTTTACTCCACAATCAAAATCCCCACTTCCACCCTTTTCACCTTCCCTGCCAGCAAATAGGCGAAAACAAGGAACAAAACGCCCACTGCAGCCACCGGAAGCAGCATCCGAAACAGCGTCAGGTTGGAAGTAAACCGCCCAATGCCGCAGATTTTCAGCATTGCCGTTGCCAACGGGTCCGTCAGGTAAGCGCTCAACGCCATCCCCAGTAAAGAACCTGCCGTTCCCGCCATGCCGAAGCGCAGCGAAAAAGCAAGCCGCAGTTTCGCCGATACGAAGCCAAGGGATTTATAGATGCCCATATCGCGCTGTTCCTTATATAGAATTTTTCCCCCTGTCATGCTGACCGTAACCAGAATGAAAATAATTGCAACGACAAACATAAACATCATCATGGAAGAAGCCGCTGCCACAATGGCGTCCGTCCCAGACCAGGTATTCTCATCCAGTTCCAGCTGTTCCCCATAAGTATTCTGAAGCGTCTCTATCATTTCATCCACAAGAGAAGTGTTTTCCAATAGATAGAAATTCCAGTAAGAAATCTGCTTCGCTTCTTCTACTGCAAACTGCTCGTAAGCTTCCTTTGTAAGGGCGAAATTTGCTCCCATATCGTTGGCACACTGATAGACGCCGCAGATGATAAAGTCCAGTTCTTTGCCAAAACTGCTGACTGTGACCATATCGCCAATGGATATGCCCAGCTCTTCTGCCACCAAATCCGTTACCACGATTTCATTCTGATAGCGACAGGTTCTTCCCTCTAAGATGTGAAAATACTCCGCGGTAGAACACACATTGATCAGATAATCTACCTGATTCAAAAAAGCTCTGGATCTCGTAAACTGATAGACGTCTTGGATTCCTGCCTCAGTTTCCATCAGTTCCTCCACCTCTTCTCTGAGGGATTCATCCGTATAAATAATTCCCAAATCATAACTGGACGCGGTAAAAGAATCCATCAGTCCTTTGCCGTCTGGTCCCAGCCACGCACCCATCCTGACAATCAAGGATAGGAAAAAGACTAATAGCGCAGATACGAAAACAACGCTCAGATACTGCTTTTTCCCCGATACAAGCTGCCTGTAGGCAAGCCAGAAACTTAAACCTTTCTGATGAATCGGAGCTAAGAAACGACTCTTAAAATAAATATCCTCCGCACCCCCGCGAATAGCCCGTATCGGTGTAATATTCGCGATTTTTGCCGTTTTCACACAGACAAATCCCAGGATAAGCAATAAAAGCGCCACAAGTGAGAGGACACTTTCGCCCACCGGAATATCCGCCGGAATAAAAAGTCCCACTACAGGGACCGTCAACCGGTTAATCCCCCTGACTGCTAGCGCCGATAAAGGAATCCCAGGCAGTATCCCGCAGACAACTACCGCCAGATATTGGAGCATCTGCACGATGCGCAAATCCGCCTGTGTATAGCCAACGGCCTTTAAAATCCCCATGTCCACATAATCCTGCTCGATGCTGCTGCTAATATTATGCCCGATGACAATAATTGCCACGATGAGGAGCACCAACACAAATACCATCAGAAATCCTGCAAAGAGATTCTGTAAAATCAGCATAAATCCCTTAATCGCAGACCTTGAATAAGAAAAGCCGGGGATTTTGGACAAATCTGTTTTTTCATTTAAAACTTCTGAAAATTCCGCCGGCTTTAAATCACTGTCTGCCTTCTGAAACACATGCACCATGACGGCATTCTGCGCCAGCGCTTTTTCTCCCGCAGCGTCTATCCGCGCAGCAAGCCTTTCTAAGTCGCCCTCCGTCATAAGCGCCTGTTTGATGCCCATGAGGGCGCTCCCTTCCACCGCGTCCTCGAAATATCCCTTTATCGTATAGATTTCCTTTTCTTCACCTTCCGCCACAGGGATTTCTATTCTGTCGCCGATTTGCACATTATATAAGGAAGTAAAAGCCGGGGATACATAAATTTCCCCATCTTCCAGCCCTTCCGGCGCAGGATTCATGCCCGTAAGGTCGCTACGGTAGATCGCATAATCATATTGAGGATTACCCCATTCTACCATCTGCAGCGTACCTGACACTTCTGTCATTTCGTCCGTTCCATATACGACATAAGTGTCACATGTTACAATTTCCTGCATTTCTGCCTTTTCCACGTCTTCCATGCCCTGTAGCTGCGCCAGCAAATTATCCCTGTCGAAACCTCCCAGCAGCCAATAGGTAATCTGCCCGTATCCTATCCGTTCTAACTGCGCTTCCTCATAGGCGTTGGCATTTTTCCATATGGATAAAACGGCGCAAAGCGATACCGTAATAATCAAAACCAGTATCCCAATCCCGGCAAAACTTCCCTTCTGACTCTTTAGATTCGCCCTCAATAATGTCTTATATTTCATCATGACTCCTTCCGTCCGCTTTACGCGGCGTTTCCATAATCGTTAAACGCGCTTTCGTACCAAACTGTTCACAACACATGTCATCTTTTCCTACCACTCCATAGAAGTCAGCCACGCGTTTACCTGCTTTTCCCGGTTTTTCGCATCTTCGCTGCGATAGGGCGGCATCGACATTTCCCCTATTACCTTACCATCCTCTAAGTACAACAGTCTGGTGGCGCGGATTGCCGCCTTCATATCGTGCGTTACCATCAGGATACTCTGCCCCTTATCGTGCAGCCCGCTTAGAAGGTTCAATACCTCCTGCGTATTGTGTTTATTCAGCGCCCCGGTCGGTTCGTCCGCAAAAATCATCCCCGGCTCATTCATCATCGCCCTTGCAATCGCCGCCCGCTGCGCTTCCCCTCCCGATACCTGAAAAGGCAGTCGCTCCGCCGCCCCGCCTACATTCATACGCGCAAGCAGCTCCCCAGCACGCTCTAAGACTTCCTTTCCACTCCTCTTTTTACGCAGATAGCCCGTTACGGCTACGTTTTCAAGCAGCGTCAGATTGCTGACAAGATGCGCCTGCTGGAAAACAAAGCCAAACTCCCCGGCACGCAGAGACGCCATCTCTTTTTCCTTCAGTCGGCTGATCATACGCCCTTTGTAGTGCACTTCCCCGCCCGTGGGTTTATCCATGCCGCTTAACGCATAGAGGAGCGTGGACTTTCCCGCGCCGGAAGAACCCATGATGACCGTAAAATCCCCTTCGTAAATTTCTAAGTTAATCATATCCAGCACATGGTTCTGCCCGCCGTTATTGGCGAAACTTTTGCATAAATCTACGGTTTTCATAATGATTGTGTTCATAAATTAGCTTATCCTTTCTGAACAAGAAAATCGCTCCGCGATTATCTTTATCTAAAAACTATAAATGGCAGCGCCAGGCAGGTAAATACACTGTCTGACGCCGCCTTTATGGACATTCTATCAGAAGAATTATTAAGAAGTCTTTAAGAAAAAAATATTTACTGCGGTTAAAGCGGCAGAGCAGGTAGAAAGTCCGCGAAGGCACACTTGCGCTCCATGAAAAACGCAGCGGTACTAAGCTCAAAAGCCGCATTGCGTCTTTTTCGCTAAGTGCCGGCGTTTTTCGAGGGTCTTCGCGGGCTTTCTACCTGCCCTGCCTATTCAACGGAAAGAACATTGTACAAGGGTAACCACAACACGGCTTCCAGCCCGGTTTCCTGATTTATAAGGCGTAGTCCGCCCTGCATTCTCTCCATGATGTAATTCACGATGTAGAGTCCCAGACCGGAGCCTGGCTGATTTTGCACGTTTTGTCCACGGTAGAATTTCTGCGTCACAAAGGGCATGTCTTCCGGTCTGATACCGCCGCCGTAATCCCGGATATGAATTTCGTAGGTTTCTTTTTCCAGAATTGCCCAGACTTCCACGGTACTTTCCGGCGCGTACTTTCTGGCATTTTCCAAAAGATTCGTAACCGCCTGCGCCAGCCTTTTTTCATCCGCTAATAGTTCTGCTTCTGGAAATGGCTGACGGCATATCAGAAGAGGATACTCCAAATCCTGTAAGATTTCCGTCAGCAGTTTTTTCATGTCGCACTTTTGCAGGTTGATTTCCAACTGTTCCAATTCCGAAAGGGAATGCAGCGCCAAATCGTTTACAAGCCGCGACACCTCATCGCATTTTCGCATAATCACCTGCAGATAGCGTTCCCTCGTCGCATAATCTGTATCCAGGCTCGCCTCTAATCCTTCCGCATACGCCCGGATAGAAGCAATCGGCGTCTTGATGTCATGGGAAAGCGTGGCGATAATCGTCTTATTCTCTTTGATGGCAGCCGCTTCGCGCTCCCGCGTGGCCACGATTTCTTTCCGCATATGGTCAAATGCCCAGGTAAACGCGCCAAACAGATTCTCTCTTTCATATTCTAAGGGAATTGTAAAATCCCCTTTTGCAATCTGTTCCGCATAGTCTTCTAGTTTAGAAAAAGGTCGCAAGATTTTAAAATAGAAAAAAATACAGCCGGCAAGCAGACAAAGAAGGGTGATTCCCAGAAAAATAAGGGCGGTTTTTCTCATTTGCCCAGTCTGCGCCGTGGCCGTCCGTTTCTGTAATTGTTCTTCCAATGCCGCAATCTGTTCCTTTGCTGCATGAGAACCTTCCGTATCCGCCGTCAACTGCCTGATTTCATTGAGCAGCACTAACGCGTTTTCCTCATCCGTTTCCGCCTCATAGCCGGGCATATAGAAAATGCCTGCCAGAGCGATAAGACCAAATAATCCGATAAAAAGGAACGCCTTTTTCATCCATCCGCTTTTCACTTTGCTGGGCACTCCCTTCTTTCCCACTCCAACTGATAACCCACGCCCCACACAGTCCTGATAAGCTGCGGATGGGCGGGGTCTTTTTCCAGTTTTTCCCGCAGCCATCTGATATGGACCGCCACGGTCGCCGTCTCCGCCTCTGAAAAAGCCCCCCATACCTCATGAAGAAGCGTTTCCTTGCGGATGGCCTGATTCGGATGGGCGCACAGATATGCCAGAAGGTCAAACTCCCGCAGCGCAAGTTTTATCTCTGCGCCGTCCCGCTCTACTTTCCGCATTCCCGTATCCACCCGGATTCCACTAAATTCATAGACGGGCATATCCTCCTGCTCCCCGTAAGTCCTCCGAAGCAGCGCATTGATTCTCGCTAACAACTCCCGCAAAGAATAGGGTTTGGCAAGATAATCATCCCCGCCCATGTCCAGTCCTTTTATTTTATCTGTTTCCCCCGTCCTGGCGCTGGCAAAAATAACCGGCACTTTAGAAATCCTGCGCAGCTCCCTGCACACGTCAAAACCGCTGCCATCCGGCAGATTGATATCCACAAGCAATAAATTGAAAGCATCCTTTGTCAGCATTGCAAAAGTCTGTTCCAAACTGCCGGCAACCTGCACCTCGTAGCCGTATCCTTCCAGCATATCCCGGGTAATGCCCGCCAAATCCGCATCGTCTTCCGTTATCAGAATCCTTTTTTTCATCATAACGCTGCCTTTCTTTCACCCGCATATCATCAGCGGTTCAAAAAGAGAATCATATACCAGGGCAGATAACGGACAGCGCCTTCTTTCTCGATATTTCTATCACAGAATACAAGCCCTTCGCGCAGATTCCATCCTTTCCGTTCCAGAACAAACGTTAGCGCAGCATGTTCCTTGTGGGCGCCTTCCCCTTTTACCTCTATCGGAAGGATATCCCGCCCTTTCTGAATAAGAAATCCCAGCTCCCCCTTATTTTTCTCGTTAAAATACCATAGGGAAAACCCTTTGGCAGCCAGTACCTGCGCCACCGCATTTTCCAAAAAGATATCTATCCGTTCCTCTTTGCCCTGCATATGATACATCGCCCGCAGCAGCCCCGTATCGACCAGATACAGCTTGAAGAGATTGCGTTTTTCCATATTTTTAAGCGGATGTTTCGGCTCGCTCACATAATAACAGGGCAGCGTCATCCCTGCGTCCGCCAGATAATTCAGACTATCCTCGTACCGCTCCATCCTCGCGCTTTTTTTAATATCCGCCAGCAGGAAGCGTTTCAGTCCCTTGCCAAGCTCAGCGGGAAGAAATTCTAAAATTTTCTTCATTTTCATCTTATCATTTTTCGTAATATCCCCGGACGCTTTGTCAATATCCTCTAAAAACAGCTCCAGAATCCCTTTCTGGACTTCCAGGACCTTATCCATATCACGCTGCTCTATAAAGGCCTGCACTGCCTCCGGCATACCGCCTACAGTCACATAGGTGTTAAAAAACCGTTTCATCATCTCATGGACGCTTCCGCTCACTTCCCAGCCCCGCTCATAGCAGTCCCTTACATAATCTATCGTCGCGTTGCGTATTCCGTTGGCATACAGAAATTCCTCAAAATCCAGCGGATACATCCGGTAAACTTCCTCATAATAAGCCGGCTGGGAATACCGCCCGGATTCAATGCAGTCATACCTTCCATCCCTGACCAAAAGCTGCACAACCGCCTTCACACTGCCACATTCCTGTACCTCATCCAGAAAAAGCAGCGTCTTGCCCGGCTCGATTTCCTCTCCGGTATGTACGGCAAGCCGCCCGATAAACCCATCCACATCCGAGACTTTCTCAAAAACGGCTGCGACCGATTTATCTTCCTTAAAATTAATCTCGATAAAATGCTCATACTGCTCTTGCCCAAACTGCCGGATACAGCTCGTTTTCCCCGTCCTTCTGGCGCCAGTCACCAACAACGCCTTTTTCCTCTTCTTCTGTTTCCACTGCTTAAAATATTCCGATGCTTTCCTTCTCATCATAGACATACCCACCTTGATAAAAACCGGGCTTCCTGCACGCTATCCTTTGTTTTTCCGTCCCGGATATGCGTGCAAAACAGCCCATTTATATGCGACGTTTTTCTTATTTTAACATAGGTGCGCTGGAAAAGCAAATACTTTACTCCCAATTTCTATCTTCTAATAATTTCTGCAACTCCTCCTTACTCGGAAGAACAGTCTGATATTTGCTTGCAAATATCTGGTTATTGTTCTCTGGCAGAGTCATTTCAATTACTGCATCCTTTTTATCTTTACAAATGATAATTCCAATTGTAGGATTCTCATCTTCCATTTTTACCTTACGATCATAATAATTTACATACATTTGCATTTGTCCTAAATCTTCATGCTTCAATTTCCCAATTTTAAGGTCAAATAACACAAAGCAACGCAGTAAGCGATTATATGTCACTAAATCAACCCGATAGTGATCCTCTTCAAATGTAAAACGCACCTGCCGTCCCACGAATGTAAAACCTCTCCCTAGTTCCAACAAAAATTGCTGTAAATGATTTATAATCTTTTCTTCCAATTCTGACTCCGAATAGGATGCCAACTCCGGCAGACCTGTAAACTCCAAAACATAAGGATCTTTAAAAATATCTTCCGGCGACTCTATTACTTGTCCTTCCTGTGCAAGCCGCATAACCTCATTTTTATCTCTGCTCAATGCTAATCTTTCATAAAGTGAACTTCCATACTGTCTCCCCAACTCGTTCTTATTCCAGCTATTACGATAAGACTCAATTTCATAGAAATGACGTTCATCTTCATTGGTAATTCGCATTAAAATCAAATAATGCGACCAACTTAAATAAAATTTACGTCCTTCCCTCGTTGTAGGTAACTGTTCAGATTGGGGAAATGCCGTTTCCCCAATTCAGATTACTATATGACAATTATTAAATTTTCCAACCCACTTAACCTCTTCCTATATTTTTCACTCTGTTTTTCCATTTTATTATGCAGTATTTTTATTGGAAAAACAATAAATTTCAATGAAATAGGAGCAGATTTCTCTGCTCCACTCGTGTAAATTGGATAAATCACTATTTCTCAGCTTCTCGCCAGCCCATCCACATGCAGGACTTCACCGCTGATATAAGACGCCATATCCGATGCCAGAAATACAAATGCGTTAGCAATGTCTTCCGGCTGTCCCATGCGCCGCAGGGGAATCTGTGCAATCATCGGGTCAATCACTTCCTTTGGTACATTGTGCATCATATCCGTGTAGGTGATTCCAGGTGCAACCGCATTGACACGGATTCCTTTCGGTCCTAATTCCCTGGCAAGGGATAACGTAAATCCGTTAACTGCAAATTTGGAAGTCGGATAAGCGATTCCCGCAGGCTGCCCGTACACGCTCACCATAGAAGAAGTATTTAAGATTACACCACTTCCTGCACCAATCATGTGCTCGCTTGCCGCCTTGGAGCAATTGTATACGCCCTTGATATTTAAATCCATGACCTTGGTAAAAGTCTCTTCTGTATAATCCGCAAAAGGCGTGCTTTCCGACACGCCGGCATTGTTCACCAGAATGTCTATCTTACCATACTTCTTGGCAATCGCATCAAAAGCCTCTTTTACCATACCATAATCAGACAGATTCGGATAAATTCCCTCGATGGACGCATCAGGATACGTCTCTTTTAACTGTGTGACCGCCTTGTCCGCCGTTTCCTGCCTGCTAGCGCATAATACCACAGACGCGCCCTCTTTTAAGAAAGCCTCAACCGTCGCGTAACCAATCCCCCTGCTGCCGCCGGTTACGATAGCGACCTTGTTATCCAATAACATGAAAAACCCCTCCTTCTCATTGAGCAATATGCCCTTCTTTCAATAGTATTTATAGTATACCATAGCTTTATCAAATAAAGACATAGATTATTTGAAATTTTTGTTCCGGCAGGGTTACCCATAAAACAAAAAAATTCCCCACAGATCTCTCTGCGGGGATTTCCGTTTTTCTTATTCGTTATCAAACAGTGCATTGCTTAATGTTACTAAGTCGTTTGCATTCGGGGAATAAACCCTGTCTGAAAGTTCGATGTGTATTGTTGTGTCAACCGGCGCGTCATAAGTTGCATTTGCAAGCGCGGTGGTTAAGCTGTTCTTCAAAGTCTCAAGATACCAGTCCGTTATCTCATCTTCACTCATCCCGGTCTCACTTTCCATCAGCTCCGCATACTTTGCTTCATACTGTGCCTCGAAATCTTCTAATGCTGCGTTGAAGATATGCATCTTCTCACAGGATACTGTTACGATGAAAGAGCCGTCGTCCTGTTTTTCAGCCGCGCCAACCGTATATTTTGCTGCTGCCAGAATGTCACCAACAACATCACGGTATTCATTTTCCTGCTCCTCTGTTACATCCATGCCGACAAGCAACGCGTCAAGCTGTGCATCAATTCCCTGCTCGTAAAGCTCTGCCGCCTGCTCAGCCGTACCAACTTTCGTGCTGACAAACTGCGTGGAATCATTTTTGTAAGAGTTGTCCAACAGAGCCTTCGTATATGCAGCTGCATCAAAAGAGCTTCCACATCCGCCCAATACTCCGACTGTCATTACACACACCAGCATCATTGCTAACTTTTTCATTTTCTTTTTCCTCCCTCATTTTGCGTCAATAACACTTCAATGAACAATGATACCATTTTTTTGACTTTTGTCAACCTTATCCGTGAAAATAATAAAATTTCCGAAATTTTACGAAACAAAATGCGCATAGGTTTGATTAAAAATAAAAGAGCTGACCGGAAATTGATTTTCAGTCAGCATTTTAGGTATTGGGTGGGGCAGAACAGATAGAAATCCCACGAAGGCACGCTTTCGCTCCATGAAAAACGCAACGGTACTAAACTCAAAAGCCGCGTTGCGTCTTTTTCGCTAAGTGCCGGCGTTTTTCAAGGGCCTTCGCAGGATTTCTATCTGTCCTGCCATTCCACATAAAAGAGCTGACTGAAAATTGATTCCCGTGGGGTAAAAGACGCTACGGTTCACAACGAATGCTCCTGCCATAAAATTCAATAAATCTCGCCTTGGGAAGCAGCTTTAAATCTGGTGTTGCAGGAAACAAGGCATTTTCCTGCCTTGGCAAGCTTCCTGATAGTTCTATTGTACAGATTTCTTTGCAATCTTCCAGAAATGAAAAATCACAAAGGCGAGGGGTCTGTAAAAAGAGATATTTCAAATTTTTACAGTTTCTAAGAACTCCAAGGTCTGTCAGCATTCCAAATCCACCGCCCGTAAGCTCCAAAAGGCGCAAATCTTTATATTCCGACAAAAAATCCACATTACTGACGACGCTGCCCGCGTCAATGGATAATTCCTTCAAATAAGCCATATCCAAAAGAAAGGAGTAGTCCCTCACATGATATAGATGCAAGGACTTTACTTCCGGGAACTTCGTCAAGTCTGCAAAAGAAAACTGCTTCTCTTCCCCCGGCTTTATCCTTTCAGCATGACCATTAAATGTAATTGTCACTTCCAATTCATTCGATGTATCCGCATGATGATTCCAGGAACAGGAAATCTCTGTAATGACAGCCGCGTCACTTTTCATAAGCGGTCTGTTTAGAAATGCCGCCTTTTCCGTATCATCCAGCTGCCAAAGCGCTATCAGGGCATTGCGGAACGCCTGTTCAAACAGCGGTTCTTCCAAGATAAGCTCCTCATCCCCCGGAATACTCTGTTCTGGTTTCCGAAGGGAAAGCCCGTGGCTTTTCATCAAGGCGGCGAATACATTGTGCAGTTCTGGATACGCCCATTCATCGGCTCCGACATTATCATTTCTTTTCAGGGTTCCCCATTCAATCCTGCCTCCAAGGTCTTCAAAACTGGCTGCAATATAACGGACGGCGTCTGTCAGCAGGGTATCTTCTTTCTTTTGCTTTTTGCGCACGCCGATGACTTCCGCCATATTCTGCTTACCAAGGCGATAAAACACCGCCACTTCCGTCCCTATATCCCCTGCGTCAAAAGTAAAGGTATAGCCGCACAAGTCACAGCCATTTTCCATCTCATATTTTTCAAAAGTCAGGTTTGATACCCTATCAGCGCAAAGCTCCCTGCTGCAGCGCTCCACTTCCCCGACGAAATCTTCCCAATCATCCGTAAGCGCATTTTCCCCCATCCGGTTTACCACTGGCTCCGTAAAAACTTTAATCCTTGGCAACTTTGGTGCAAGATAGACATACGCCCCCAGAGGATAGCTATCATATTCCATATCCGCCCGTTCTATCCGGTATGCACCGGGATATGCGGTATCCGGCGTGTTGCTTTTCGGCAGATACAAATAGGCTGGAATCCCAATGGTCTCACCGGGCAGGATATAATCCGGGTTTACCAGAATTTCCTTATTCGCTTCCAGAATATCCCTATAAGCGCTGCCATTGCCCCATGCGTCCCCGGCAATGTCCCATAATGTATCGCCCAGCTTTATCTCATATTCATTGACTCCATAAGTCAATCTGATATAGTTATCTGTATCTTCTTCCTGCGGCATCACAGCTATCGGCGAATAATCAAATTGGGCAGCAAAAACGTCTATTTTTGCTGTCATACATAAATAGCCTATGACAAGAAAGGTTCCCACTAATCTGATATAGTTCATGAGCTGACTCCGGTATTCTACGCTTCTCCCATTTTCAACAATTTCGCTGCCTGATCGGCGGCGATGCAGGCGTCTAGGATTTCCTGGATATCGCCGTTGATAATCTTTTCCAGTTTGTACAGCGTCAGATTAATTCTATGGTCTGTCACACGCCCCTGCGGAAAATTGTAGGTCCTGATTTTCTCGGAACGATCTCCCGTGCCAATCTGGCTTCTGCGCATCTCTGCCTCCGCATCATGCCGCTGCTGCTGCTCGATATCATAAAGTTTCGCTTTTAACAGGGCAAACGCTTTCGCCTTGTTCTGAATCTGCGATTTTTCCGTCTGGCTGTATACGACAATCCCCGTAGGATAGTGGGTCAGACGCACTGCGGAGTCCGTCGTGTTGACACACTGTCCGCCGTTACCGGACGCCCGCATAACGTCTATTCGTATATCTTTATCTTCAATAACGATATCTATATCTTCATCTACTTCGGGCATAACTGCCACGCTGATTGTGGAAGTATGGATACGCCCGCCGGATTCTGTTTCCGGGACGCGCTGTACACGGTGCACGCCGCTTTCATATTTCAGCACGGAATATGCGCCCTGCCCTGTCACCATGAACGTGACGCTCTTCATGCCGCCGATGCCGATTTCCTCCACTTCCACCGTTTCCACCTTCCAGTGTCTGCCTTCCGCATAATGGACATACATACGATAGATTTCCGCCGCAAACAAAGCTGCCTCATCCCCGCCCGCGCCCGCACGGATTTCCATGATCACGTTCTTATCGTCGTTAGGGTCTTTGGGCAGAAGCAGTATCTTCAACTCATGCTCCAGCTCTTCCACCCTCTTTTTAGAAGCTGCAAGCTCTTCTTTCAGCATCTCCCGCATTTCCTCATCGGATTCGCTATCCAGCATGGAAAGACTGTCCTCCACATCCTGATTGCATTTCCGATATTCCTTATACGCCTCAACGATAGGCGTAAGACTGCTCTGCTCCTTCATCAAAGAACGAAACCGCTCCTGATTATCCGCTACGGAAGGTTCGCTCAATTCATTCATAATCTCTTCATATTTTCTAAGCAAATCTTCTAATTTATCAAACATATCTTTTTCCTTTCTCTACTACACCAACAAGGCAATATGAAACTAAGATTCTGCACAACTACACACTTTTAAACTTTCGTTTCATCATTACCTACTACACCCAAACCCCATGCACTACTCTATCTAACCCGCCATAATCTTTCACAACCTCTACCTCTATAAACCCGGCGCTTTCCATCAGCGTCTGGACGGCTTCGCCCTGGTCATAACCAATTTCCAAAAAAAGTCTGCCGCCGCCGGTCAGATATTTCCCTGCCTGTGGGATGATTCTGCGGTAAAAATACAGCCCATCTTCTCTACCGTCCAAGGCAGTCAATGGTTCATATTCCCGCACTTCCGGCATCAGCGTCTCTATCACGTCGCTGCGGATATAGGGCGGATTGGATATCATCATCTCAAATTTCGTCGGATATGTGCCGCCATCCCCCAGCCCGCCATTCTCTGCTTTTGGCAGCGCGGCTCCTTCTAATCCCTCGAACAAATCGCCCTGTAAAAAAGCCGCGTTTAACGCTTTCCTATCTCTGCCAAGTTTCCTGGCATTATCCTCTGCAACCTGCAGCGCTTCCTTGGAAATATCCACGCCTAGACCGATGCAGTCATTGGAATAATATAGAAGACTCAATAAAATACAGCCGCTGCCGGTACACATATCCAGAATCCGCATTCCGTCATGCAGATACCGCATTGCTTCCTCGACCAGAATTTCCGTATCCTGCCTCGGTATCAGTACATGTTCATTGACTGAAAAAGTCAATCCCATAAAATCCTGCCACCCGGTAATATATTGCAGCGGCTCATGCTTTAACCTTCTGGAAATACATGTCTCATAACGTCCCGTTTCTTCTGCAGACACTTCCCTCTCGCCATGAACAAGCAGCGTATTACGGTCTGTGCCGCACACATATTCCAATAACAGTCTCGCCTCTAACTGCGCCTCAGCAATCCCTGCCTCGCTAAGCTGCCCTACGCCCCATTCATAGGTCTGCTGGTAATTCTTATTCATTGTGATTCCCATGCCTTTTTTCAATCTGCATATCTGAGAAAAACTCAAGGTTCCTCCCTACGATTCCCTTCGCTCCCGGTTCTATCATTTTCAGGCTCTTCATCCACCAGCCAGGACTCGTCTATCTCATAGCCAAAAGTGTCCTTTAAATAAGCTTTCCAGTCAAATACCGCCTCTACTGCTGCAATGGCGACCTCAACCATGTCTTTGTCCGGCTCCTTCGTCGTCAGTCCCTGCAGCCACATGCCAGGCGCGGATATGATTCTGACCAAAATATTGTTACTTCTTCCTGCAAGGCGGATAATCTCATAAGAAATACCCGCAATCACCGGAATCAGTGCAATCCGCACAAGTACCCGGTACACCGGGCTTTCCACTCTGATAAAGAAAAACAAAACGACGCTAACCAACATGACAAACAGCAGGAAACTCGTCCCGCACCGTTTATGCTGCTTCGAGCTGCGCATTACATTGTATACAGTAAGCGGACGCCCCTTTTCAATACAATTAATGCATTTATGTTCCGCGCCGTGATACATATACACCCTTTTAATATCTTTCATCAGCGAAATACTCAGCACATACATTACAAAAATGAAAATACGAATCACGCCTTCTATGATTGCAATCAGTGAAGCATTCCTGATATATTCTTCAAATAGAGACGTCAGAAAATAAGGCAATACCATAAAAATGGCGATTGCAAGAAGAAAGGAAAAAACCGTTATCATTCCCGTAAAAATCTTTTCCGCCTTATCCTTAAAGACTTTCTGGAATACCTTATCCGCCGCCGTTTCCTTCGCTTCTTCCTCCTCGTAGAAAGATGCGGAAAAATTCAGACACCGCATCCCCAGAATCAAGGAATCCACAAACTGGAAAATCCCCCTGACAAAAGGAATCTTCAACAGCTTACTGCCATGTACCACGCCATGATAAGTATCTACCTCTACTTCAATATCCCCGTCCGGCTTACGGACCGCCACTGCATACTGTTCCTCATTTTTCATCATGATACCTTCTAAAACCGCCTGTCCGCCGATTCCAGAATACTGATTTTTTTTATTTTTCGCCATATTTATACCCATCTGTTCTGTCATCCTACAAGCTCTTACAATCAAGAGCCGGGAAACCAACATTTTCTCAATCAAGAAGTTTTTCACTAGTAAAAATAAGGTTGAGATGATTCATCCCAACCTTTTCCATCAAACTATTTGCTTTCCACACCGTATTTCTTATTGAACTTATCAATACGTCCACGCGCCTGCGCCGTCTTCTGCTGCCCTGTATAGAACGAATGGCATTTAGAACAAACTTCCACATGGATTTCCGGTTTCGTCGAACCTGTTACGAATGTGTTGCCACAGTTACATGTTACGGTTGCCTGATAATACTCAGGATGAAGTCCTTCTTTCATTTTATCCTGCTCCTTTTCCTATATTGTACGGACGCTCTAAGGCGCCGTCAGAATTTTTGTTTTCACCTACGCTGCACAAACCGACAGCTTATACATTGTAGCATAGCTGTTTATCGTATGCAAGCACTTTTCGAGGATTTTTCTGAGTTTTTTATAATTTATAAAATTCATAGCATCCATTCAGCTTATGGCTGCAAAAACAATTCAGCCTTTGCCAAGCTATATATTATATATATTTCCTCTTTTTTATCATATTCACAAACTCAAGATTATTCCGGGTTTGGGTAAACATATCCACTACCCTATCCACCGCTTCTTCCGCCTTTAAACTGTTTAACGACTTCCTGATAATGTTGATTGCCTCCAGCTCTTCCGGCGTAAGGAGCAAATCTTCCCGTCTGGTCCCGGATTTGGGGATGTCGATTGCCGGAAATACCCTTTTTTCCGAAAGCTTCCTATCCAGCACCATTTCCATGTTGCCGGTGCCCTTAAACTCCTCGTAAACCACGTCGTCCATCTTGCTTCCGGTCTCTACAAGCGCGGTCGCAAGTATGGTGAGGCTTCCGCCTTCCCGCATATTCCTCGCCGCGCCGAAAAAGCGTTTCGGCATATGGAGCGCCGCCGGATCCAGACCACCAGATAAAGTACGCCCACTCGGCGGAACCGTCAGGTTATAAGCCCTCGTCAGCCGGGTAATACTGTCTAAAAGAATCACCACATCTTTTCCATGCTCCACAAGACGCTTGCCACGCTCGATTACCATCTCGGACACCCGCTTATGATGCTCCGGCAGCTCGTCGAATGTAGAATAAATAACTTCCACATTCGGTCCTTCTATCGCTTCCTTAATATCCGTCACCTCTTCAGGACGCTCGTCAATTAGAAGGATAATCAGATGCGCATCCGGCGTATTGCGGGTAATGGATTTCGCCACTTCTTTTAATAACGTCGTCTTACCTGCCTTAGGCGGGGACACAATCATTCCTCTCTGCCCTTTTCCCACAGGACTCATCAAATCCATAATTCTCATGGCAATGGAAGAGCCCGGCACTTCCAGCTTCAGTCTCTCATTGGGGAAAATCGGCGTCAAATCCTCAAAGCTGGCTCGGCGCATCGCCACCTCTGTTGAATATCCGTTGATGGATTTCACATAAAGAAGGGCGCTGAATTTCTCACTCTGGGTCTTGACCCGTGTATTCCCCTCCAGAATATCGCCGGTTTTGAGTCCGAACCTCCTAATCTGGCTCGGCGCCACATAAACGTCATTCTCCCCTGGCAGGTAATTCTCGCAGCGGATAAATCCAAACCCATCGCTCATAACTTCCAGAATGCCATGCGCCACGATGCCGCTGTCTAACTCCGCCGGGAATCTCTCTTCCTCGTTCCCGGACGCCGCGCCTTCCTGTCTTTCCGTCCGCTCTGCCCGATCCGGTCTTTCTGCTTTCTCCTGTCGCTCCCCTCTCTCTTGCCGTTCCTGACGCTCGGTCCGCTCTGGTCTCTCGGTACGCCCCTGTCGATCCGCCCGCTCAGATCGCTCTGCCCGTTCAGGCCGCTCGGTTCGCTCCGGTCGCTCCGCTCTTTCGGCTCCTTCCTGCCGTTCCGCTCTTTCTGTCCGTTCCGGTTTCTTCTGGACGATGGATTTTACAGCGACTTCTTTTCCTTCCGCTTTGTCCTTCTCGTCCTCACGCAGCATCGCTTCCACCAAATCCGCCTTTTTCATGGACGAAATGCCCTTGATGCCTCTTACTTTTGCGATTTCCTTCAAATCCGCAAGCGCTAATGATTGATACTTTTCCCTCATAAATTCCTCCTATACCTTTGTAAACTATATCAGCGTAAAACGCCACTTTTTCATGTATTGAAAACATTCAGCATTATCTTTATTCACTCTTTGGTTAAGGGGTTTTATTTCCTGATATGTAAATCGAGATGCTAAAAATCTTATATCACAATCCATTATACACGAACTATTGAAAAAAGCAAATAAAATAATGAGGATAAATGAGGCTGCCAAAAACCAGAATAAACACCATCAGCCTATACTATTTTTACAAAAGTTTTCAACCATTTCTATCAATTCTTCTGCCGTTTCAACCTGTTCCTGAGATTTTTCTCTCGTAGCAATATAAAAATCATCATAGTCGCTTGCATGGCGAATTTCCTCTGCACGCATGATTTTTCTGCCTATCTCTCTAGGAAAAATCTCTGTTTTTACATAATCTTTATT
>JAMPFM010000003.1 GCA_023664455.1 Blautia sp. | reverse complement strand
GTCTGTCTGTCTGTCTGTCTGTCTGTCTGTCTGTCTGTCTGTCTGTCAAGATTATCCTTTGTAACATTTTATGTCAATCCTTTATTTTATATTTTTTAGCTGCAGCTTGTAAATACAATTTCAACCACCCTTTTTTTGCCTTACTAACTGCAATCTTTATCGTTTCTCCTATTCTTTTATTCTGTCTATATCTGTAAGATTAACGCCTGAAGATGTAAGGATTACTTTAAGAGCGTTATATCTTATCTTCATGGTTTTATATGCTTCTGATTCTTTTTCCACTAATAACATATAACCTTGTAATTGTACAAACTCCTCAACTGTTATTTTCAGCATTTCATATTCTGTCATATCTACCGCCTCCCCTTTTATTGATACCTTTATTATACCATTTCCCCAAAACTTTACAAGATGTCATTACATTGAGTTTCCCAAAAACTGAAATGTCCGTAGCCGGAGTTCATCCGCCAGATGCTCTACGGCATTCTTGCCGGAAACAAAATCCATCTTAGTGAAATTATATACTCCTTTTTACATTCAAAACATCCATCAACGCTTCTTGTAATACCCTTGATACATTAATTCCAGCAAGCCCAATAGCATCCCTCGCCATTTCAATTGCATCTGCAAGCGTGTCGCCTTCTGTTAAAATTTCCATGTCAGGAACATTTACCAGAAAAGGATGCGCAGATCCATCATTTGTATTCACTATAAAAGTGGGATATACTTGTTTCATAATTGCCTCCCTGCGCCACTATTATACACATTTATTACACAACATTCAATATTTTTTCTATCATCCGCTTGCTGATTACCACATTAGCAAGATTACATTTTCCTCATATACTGCTTCAATTGTGCATAAAAGTTTTCCCTTGTCCCAGCCATAATGACCACCACCACTGTATCTTCCAGATATTCCACTGTATATGCAAGCTCATAATTCGTCTTATTGTAGTAAATATCATACCCGTACACACCGGACAAATCCCCCGTCTTTGCCTCACCAACTGTATAATTCCCTCGAATTTTATCAAGCGCTTCCTGATACAGTTTCTTCAACTTTTTATCTTTCAATTTCTTTATGAATTTTGCTGCGGGTGGAAGAAAACGTACCTCTGTCATTCCTTATCCTCCCCGCCAAAGACATCCTCATAGGATGCATATTCCGATTCTGCTGCAGCAACACGTTCTGCTTCATCAAGCATTTTCTCCACAGCCGGACGCACCTGACGCTGTGCCTGCTTAAAATGTTGAAGCAGCTCATTACCGCTATATCCCTGTCCAATCAAATCCGCCAATATCTGTTCTGCAAATTCCCCGCCCGTATTTGTTTTTGTGGGGCGGATAACCAACTCATTCCCGCGTACCATACATTCCGCTTCCGTATCAAATTCCAACATAGCAAAAAACTTCTGCGGAATCGTTATCTGTCGTTTTGCAGAAATACTTACTTTTTTCACTTCCATAGGAACACGACCTTTCATCATAGTTGCCGACATATCCATGTCCTTATCGTATGCACATCAAAGAAATTGCATTCTTGGTATCTTGGATAAACTTGTATGCATAGCTATATCTATTTTCTTTTCTATTTTATCATGTTTTTTACTTTTTTACCATTAATCCTGTTATTAAGGCTGCCCACAAATATCCGCCCATCTACCGCCGCACCTCCAGCAGCGCCGTTATCACATAGAAAGGAATCGAAAAAACCATAAAATAAACATACCGGAAATCCGTTGCGACAGGCGTTGCAATCATTACCGTAAGGTAGAGGGCGAAGCTTGGCAGATAATAAAGGAGTTTCTCTTTTTCCCCTCTGACAAATGCATTCCCGATGCAGAAGAGGAAAATCCAGAATCCCACCCCCATGCTCCATAGAAGGCTGTAAACCGGCGCCATGCCGCCAAGTTTTAAAGAGATTTCCTTCAGTTTCACGACGATGGGACCGCCGATAAGCGGCGTATGCGAAACGCCCAGATTAGTCGCGCTGACGCCCTCTACGTCCGCTACCGGATAAAAAGAATCCGGGTACCAATAGCCATAGGTCTGATTGATATAGGCTTGCAGATAATCCGCCGGATAGGCGACGCCCAGACTGACCCACAGCTTGAAAAATTCCCATTTATGCGCCGCCAGATACTCCTGATTCCCGGCGCGCACCAGCTCCTTCATATTATCGGCAAATGTAGGATTGTACAGCTCTTTGATATAAGTCAGATCCACCACATTCTCTATCAGCGCAGTCTGCTCCTCTTCTAATACCCTGTCATTGCACAGCACAGCGGCAATCTGCTGCGTCGGAATGGATAAAGATTCAATCAAATCCGGCTGGGTAACGTCCAAAGCGTCCATGACTGGATACTTGACCAGCACTGCAATCAGAAGAATCGCCCCCAGCGCCGCATAGACCCTTTTGGCATATCTGTGATAGTAAAAAAGGAAAAAGGGCAGACAGAATAAAAAACCGTACCAGCCGTTTGAACGGAACAGGCATATCATCACGCCGGAGCAGATAAAAACAGCCAATACCGGAAGCGTAATCTGCTTTGCCATGCGCAGCATGGCGCAGCTAAACAGAAGCACTGCCGCCGCAAACGGAATATCTTTCCAGAGCGTCACGGAAAAGACGGCATGATAAGGCACCAACGCATAAAAACAGGTTATCAGGATTAAAATGCCGTCCCTTACTGCAAAAAGGCGCAGCGTTTCCAGAAAATAAGCGATGCTAAACGCCAGAAAACACATCTGGAAAACCGTATAAAAAGAAACCGCCGCCACCATATTGTGGGTAAAAAACATGCCAATCTGATAAAACAGCTTAAATAACATCGTATGCACAAACGGATGGTGGTTGCTATACGGTATCAGCCCTAACGCCTGTTCAAACTGATTGATACTGTCCGGCGTCATAACGCCCGGATATTGGTAGAGAAAATAGGGCAGCCAGCAAAGCAGACAACCCAGGAAACAATAAAAAGGAAGATGCTTTCTGGCAGGAGTTCCATCCAATCTATAAAGCAGTTTCTTCAAAGCGTCTTTATCGCCGCTGTAGGAAAATAATAAGATTAGCAGTTTGTAGAAACAGATACAAAACCCAAGAAAAACCCCCGTTAAAACAACCGCCTGATAAAACCTGTTTGTCAGCTCCTGTATATAGTGGGAATAATCTATCATCATATAAAGCAGCGTAAACAAGACCGATAGAACCGCCGCCGTCCGTCTGGTATCCGGCGTATGGATAAACGACTTTCCAGAAAGACGGACGTCGATATGGCGGTATAGAAAATAAGAAAAAATAAAAATCGCGCCTGTCAGAATATTCCCTGGTTCCATTCTGGCGGCTTTCATAAACGCCCATGTCGTAAAAAAACTTTCAACGGTATTTAAAATCACCGCTACCCTAGCATTACTCCTCATGTCAGACTCCCGATAGTTGATTTTCCCTATCATATCTGATTATGGGGGAATTGTCAACGTGGGGGCTGATGCGTCTTAACGGACAGTCTCAAATGGGCTTGGTAAATTCTTTATTTTTTAACTTTCCAATGAAATGTTTTCAGGGTATAATAAAATCATGAATAAGATAAATTATTTAGAGTAAGGAGGCATACCATGAGTACATTAGAGGCTACTGTGTCCATGATTGAACAATGTACAGAAGATGAACTTCAAGTCGTCCAACAGGTAATTCGACAATTCTTTCTAAACAGAGGAACCCAGGCCATTACAAAAACCCAATTTCTTGAAGAGCTGAATTTTTCCCGGAAACAACATCAAAACGGTCAGTGTCAGGAAGCATCCGAAGCACTGACAGAATTGCAGGAAAAATATGGAATATAAAGTAATATTGTCTGATTTTGCAAAACACCAGTTGGACGACATTCTCTTTTACATTTGTGTGACACTCTGTAACGAAACAGCCGCCCACAGTGTTTTACAAGATGCCGAAAAGACCATAGAAAAATTGGCGCAGTCCGGCGGTTCCCTGAAGCTATGTGATGAACCCGAATTAGCACAATACGGCTATCGAAAAATACATTTTTCATCCCATAGATATATTATGCTATATATCATAGAGGGCAAAGAAATCCATATAGACAGAATTTACCATGAACTGGAAGATTACCAAAATTTACCGGATTTTTAACCCAATTTATTTGTCTTATTTCCAGACCGGCTCCACATACTCCCCATCCCTGCTGAGGGCAAAATGAAGATGGGCGCCCGTGGACATTCCGGTACTTCCTACCGTAGCGATTTTCTCTCCCTTGGAAACCGTCTCGCCTTCCGTGACAAGAATATCCTGACAGCATGTATAATAGGTATACTCACCGCTTAAAACATGAAAGAGTACAATATAATTTCCGTTCGCCGCATCAAATCCCGTCTGATAGACCTTTCCCTCTGCGGCGGCAAGCACATCGGAGCCTTCTGGCGCAGCAAAATCAACGCCGTTGTGCGTCCTTTCTTCGCCCGTTACAGGATTAACCCTGACGCCAAACTCATCTGATATCCGCGTATAAGCCGGACATGGATTCTGAAAAATCAACTCCACCTCATTATGTACTCCTGTCGTCTGAAACGCCTGTTCCAGCGAATCCTGTATCATAGGGTTTATAAGGCTTCCTTCTACTTCGACCTGTCCTAAAGTAAAAGCCCTGTTTCCAAAATCACCGCACTCCACCGGAAAACTTAACAAGCTCAGTCCGCGATACCAGACCTGTCCGGTTTCCAGTTTCAGCCCGACTGCCGTAATCAGCCGCAATTCTTCCAAACTGCCGCCAAGTTCCCATCCCGCCACGCTGCCATCGATTACGACTTCTTTGATTTCTTTCATGGCTGCGGCGTCGGATCCGAGTGTCAGCCCGCCGACCTTTTCTTCCCTGTCATATACGTCGATTTTCCCCTCGGACTGCCGGATTGTAAAGGTAAGCCGCTCGTTTATCTGCGCAAGATATTCCTGCGGTTCAAACTGCTTCATCGTAATCTTACCCGTATCGTAGCAATCGCATACATAGACTTTCCAGATTTCAGAATCCGATGTATTCTTGTTGAGTATTTTCATGGCAAATGTTCTGGGCATTCCGTCCTGTGTGGAATCATATACGCGCAGATTTCCATCCAGACCGCTGAGTCCCGAAGGCTGCCAGGCTTCAGCGAAATTATTACAGTTGTCCCCGATAATCATTTTCAGCCCCATACAGCCGTACTCTTTGGTATACATGCCATAAACCCTGATATCGGAAGCATCGGAACCCTTTACTGTTTCCAACAGATACATGCCCTCTTCCAGGGCTTCCTCTCCCTGTTCTGCGTATGCCTGTACATAGTCCGATGGAATTTTGGCATTGGCAATACCGAAAATGCCTTCCCCCGAACCAATCGCCGTAACGTCCTCATCATAAGCATGCAACCGGGTAAGGACTGCCTCTGTTTCTGCCACATTCATCTCTTGTTCCGCTGCACTTGCCTGTTCCGCATATTCTACACTCTGAGATTCTGCTCCGGCATTCTCTGGATTCTGCTGCTTCGCCCCTTCCGACATCTGCCCTTCTTGCAGCAATTCCGTATTCTGTAATACGCCCTGCGCTTTGGCATCCGCCGACAAATCTTCCATGCCAGCGGCATTTCCCTGCGCAGATAACCCTTTCTGTCCAGAGAATCCTTCCTGCCCACGCAAATCCTCTTGCCCAGATTCTTCCTGTCCGTAAGCAGCGTCGTTTTCCTGTTTCGTTCCTGAAAAAGTCGCAATTACAAATACCGCTGCCAGCAGAATTGCAGAAACTGACACAACTGTCACATATTTATTTTTCCCGGCAATCCGGCTAATCCGCTCTCTGATGCCTTTTTCACCACTGCTCATCGTCGAGGCAATCCCGATTTTGCTTTTATCATGGAAATCCCCGGCAATCAGATGCAGCAGTGTTTTTCCATAGGGAATCCGCTCCTTTTCACCCAGCAGACGGATGACCGCTTCATCGCATGCCAGCTCGCCATCCTGCTTAGATGCATAGGCGGCTGCCCAGACAAGCGGATGGAACCAATAAACTGTTAACAGCACGCACCGGACGATTACCCACAAGGAATCCAGATGTCTGTAATGACAATACTCATGTGTCAGAATGTGCTCCAACTGCTTTGCATCCGTCGTCATTTCCTGTGTCAGATAGATGCTGCGTCCACTCAGGCAGGGGGATGGCAATCCTTCAACCGTATAGACGTTCAGGCAGTCCCGATACTTCCTGCCATTCTTCCAAGGTTTCCGGTTTTGCCGCAGATAACGTTTCCATTTTACCTGATACAGCAGCATATAGCCGCCCATCAGCAGGATACCGCCCAGCCAGATAAACGGCAGACATTGTACAGCCGTATCCGCTAATACTTGCACTTTTGTCCGGCTATCATCCGTACTCAGCCGATTTTCGGCTATTTCTGTCTGGCTGCCAGCTATGTCTGTCGGATTTCCTTCTGCAACTAACGGACTTTTACCCGCTTCTGTCTGACTGCCTTCCGTATCTATCAAGGCTCCGTCCGCTCCTAGCTGGCTGTCTTCCATATCTGCCAAGCTACCGACTGCACCTGCTTGTTGTCTTTCTGTATCTGCCAAACCGCCAACTGCACCTGCCAGCCCACCTTCCATATCTGTCAAACCGCCATCTGCACCTGCCTGTTGTCTTTCTGTATCCGTCAGACCCCAATTTATCCAGCCCGGCATATCCATCCCGCGAGTTTTCGTATGCTGCGCCGCCGTTTCCTGTTTTTCATTTTCCTGCGGAATCAGATTTAAGACACTCAACTGACTGCTCCATAACGGTATCGGAAGTATCAGCCTAAAAACCACCAAAAGCCACAGCGCATACTGTAAAATCGGACTGATTCTGCCTTTCATAAAAAAACGAATCCCTAAAATCCCCAGAATTAAAATAGAAGATGTCCATAAAATGTCCCTCATGCATCCGCCTCCTCCGCTTTTTTCAAGATATCATACAGCTCCGCGATTTCTTCTTTGGACAATGCCTTTTTCTCTACCATCGTATTCAGCATCAATCCCATGCGCCCGCCGAAAACCTTATCCAGAAAATCTTCCGTTTCCTGCAGCACGGCTTCTTCTTTTTCAATATCCGGGTAATAAAGTTTAGCGCGCCCGCCGTCCAGATAATGAATCGCCCCTTTTTCCTCCATACGGCGTAAAAACGTCATAACGGTATGTTTTGTCCAGCCCGTCGTTTCCTTGAAATGATTCGTAATCTGCATCATCGTCTGCGGCGCCTGCTCCCATAACAAATTCATAACTTTCCACTCTGATTCCGATAATTTTACCATTGTTTTCAGCTCCTTTACTTCTTTTACTTTCTGCTCCTTTATTTTCTGTCCCTATACCTTTGTACTCCGCCTAGGCTTCAGGTGTCAAAAGTCTCTTAGATGATTGCAGACCACAAATTTAAAAATATGTAACTGTGTAGTTGTACAGAAGATACAATCCATAAGCAGGTACTGTGAAAACGCCGGTACTTAGTGAAAAAGACGCTCGCGGCTTTTGAACTTAGTACCGCTGCGTTTGAACCGTAGCAAAAGCGGCCTGTGTTGGATTGTATCTTCTGTACAACGGACGTCTTCATAAAAGGTTGACAATCGACTACCACTTGAGACAAGTATACCCATTCGGTAGTCAAATGTCAACCTTTTTTTCTAAAACTTTTCCTAAGATACCGTAAAAAACCTATTAAAAATCCAATTTATGCCGATATAAATAATAGAACAATATTTTATCCAAGGAGGGATACAAAGCAGCATACGGACATGAATCGCTTTATAAAGTTCACGCGGTTACGGTGATACCGCCTCTTAGGAAGGCTTCTTCCGACGAGAAAAAACACCAGTCCAAGCAGAACCCATCAAACGTTTCAAAAAAGTTCCTTGAAATATTTGACGAGGCATGTGAAAAGGAACAGCAGAAAGAAATCCGCATTTGTACAAGCGGGTACACGAGGAATGCTCTTCCTTATTACAATTTCATTAATATGCGGGAATACTGTTAAGCCCGCAATTACGTTGGAAACGTGCGCTGTTAGGCGCACCTTCTGAAAAAAGGTATCTTGGAAACACCTTCCAGGATACCTTTTTCATGTCAATTTCCTCTTATATTAATTTCCTCTTATGCGACTAAATTCTTAATCCATTCCAATCTGCTTTTTCTTCTGCCTCTAACGCCTTCACCGACTCCGCCACCAACACTACTACGGTCCGGGGTGGAACCTGTAGACGGCATTGGTACTGGAAATCCGTCAACAATCCTATATCCTTTCCCTCTTCATATTTGGCAAAGGTGTTGACGCAAACCCGCCATTTCATGTTTTCCGGCGGTGTTGGAATCTGGACGCTAATCCACTCCCAGTATGCGTTCATACAATAAAATACGACGTCGTCCTTCGTTTCCTGCTCGTCCCTGCCCGCATACATGATTCCGATATATCTGCTGTCGTAATCCGTTCCGCCGTTCCAAGGATAGCCGTTATGGATACTGATATCCGGCAGACCGCACGCCGCCTGTTTCGTCGGTTTCCTTAAAACAGCGTACTTCTTACGGAAGGCTATCATATAACGGAAAAAGTCGTGTATTTCCTGGTATTCTTCCGCCCTGTTCCAATCCAGCCAGGATATGATGTTATCCTGACAGTATGCGTTGTTGTTTCCAAACTGCGTGTTACAAAACTCATCGCCCGCATAGAACATCGCCGGTCCCCGGCTGCACATCAGCGTTGCAAAAGCATTTTTTATCAGACGCAGACGCAAATCCATGATTTTCGGATTGTCTGTATCGCCTTCTACACCGCAATTCCAACTGTTTCCGTTGTTGTCGCCGTCCGTATTATTCCAGCCGTTCTTTTCATTGTGCTTCATATCATAGGAGTACAAATCATAAAGCGTAAAACCGTCATGGCATGTTAAAAAATTAACAGACGCCCCCGTTCCTCTTATGTTGGGGTCATACATATCTTTCGAGCCTGTAATTCTGGCAATCGCCGTTCCCGCCATTCCTGCATCGCCCTTTAAAAACCGCCGCATATCGTCGCGGTATCTGCCATTCCATTCGGACCACCTGCTAAACGCCGGAAAATTACCCACCTGATATAAACCGCCCGCATCCCATGCTTCCGCAATCAGTTTCACCTTTCCAAGAATCGCGTCGCAGGCAATTTCATGTATGATAGGCGGTTCCGCCATAGGCGCGCCGTTCTGATCCCTGGAAAGAATAGAGGCTAAATCAAATCGGAATCCGTCCACACGATACTCCGTCACCCAGAAACGTAGACAGTCGATGATAAATCTGCGGGTCGTCGGATGATTACAGTTTAAAACATTGCCACAGCCGCTAAAATTGTAATAGTATCCCCCCGGCGTCAAGATATAATAAATATTGTTGTCAATTCCTTTAAAAGAAAAACAGGGACCATCCTCGTTTCCTTCCGCCGTATGATTAAATACCACGTCCAGAATCACTTCGATACCATTTTCTTTTAACTCAAAAATCAGCTGTTTTAATTCATCCCCTTCATGGTTATGCTCCACGACGGAAGTATAGCTCGTATTGGGCGCGAAAAAACAGACGGTATTATAACCCCAATAATTATAAAGCTGCTCTCCGTCCACAATCCGCGCGCTTTCCATTTCGTCAAATTCAAAAACCGGCATCAGTTCCACCGCATTAATGCCCAAATCTTTCAGATAAGGAATTTTCTGGCGCAGCCCCTCATAAGTGCCCTTCGCCGTCACCCCGGAAGAATCATCTTTCGTAAAACCTCTTACATGCATCTCGTAGATAATCAAATCTTCCATCGGCAGCTCTAATTGCGTGATATTTCCCCAGTCAAAGTTATTTTCCACGACTCTGCCATGATATACAAAACCACCGCCGCCTTCCGGTCGTTCCCCCCAATCCTTCTGCCCCGTTACGGCTCTGGCATAGGGGTCTAATAAAATATTCTCTTTATTAAACAAAAGTCCTTTTTCCTTATCATAAGGACCGTCCAGTTGAAACGCGTATTCAAATTCTTCAATCTTCAAATCGAACACCAACATGGAATAAGTATTCCCGATATGATAAGATTCCGGAAATTTCAACCTGGCATATGGCTCTTTTTCATGTGGGTGAAACAACAGCAGCGTACAGCTTGTTGCTCCGAAGGAATGAATCGTAAAACTAACGCCGTTGGACGTGGCGGCAGCTCCATTCCTATGATAGAATCCCGGACGAACCCTGAAACCGTCTATCGTGTCCAACGGCTGTAATTTTACCCCTCGTTTCGGTTTAGACTTAAAGAAATCCATGACGCTTCCCCTTTCCATTGCTGTCTTAGCTTCTGTCATGCTGTTATTATAGTCTAAACCGCCCCTTTTTTCAAGCAGATTACAAAGGGTTGAAAGCCAGATTATAAAGGATTCACAAATGCGAGTGCTTTATGGATAGGCTTTATAAACGGACGTCTACCACCTGCCCGCTTTCCGTATTCGTGCGTTTTTCCTCTTTTTCTTCCTGTACCGTGTTTTCCTTCTCTTCCTCTTCTTTTTCTGTCCTGCTTACATTGTCTACCTTTACGGCTCCCTTTGCTGTATATTCCGTCCTGGCAGTTCCATCCTCTCCTTCTTCTGCTGCCCGTTCGGTTTTTCCCGCTCCATCTTTGGATTTTTCTGCCGTCTGCTCCGTCTTAGCAGCCGCTTCCATAGCTTTCCCTGCATCAGCAAGCGTACCAAGCGCCGATGCAGCTGCGTCCGCCGCCTTTTGCTCCATATCTGCAAGTTCTGCTTCTTTTCCTTTCGTATCGCCGCCCCTGCTTCCATCCAGTTTGATTTCCATATTTAAGACGCCGGCGCGGTCTTCCATCTTCGTCGCAACGCCGCTTAGCACCTTTGCATTTTTTATGGAAACATCCGCCGCAATCATACTTTCCATGCCTGCCTGGGAAAGCCCGTTTTTCTGGGAATCTTTATGGGCTGTATCCGCCGCCTTGTTCTGTGTGGACGCTTCTTTAGAGGCTGCCTGTTCCTGCTGCTTTTCCCGTCTTATTTCGATTTGATGCTGCCGCAGCTGATTGTTCAATTCATTCAGCTCTTTCTGAAATTCCTGCCGCATCTTCGCCTTTTCCTCGGCGCTATATCCATCTTTGGCGGAAAGCTCCTGCATCTGTTTCTGCACATCCGCTATTTTCCGCTGCAGCTCCTTACTAAGCGGGTCATCCGCCTGTCCCATACCCATGACGCCCGCCGCTGCTCCCGGACCTACACCGTTTACTCCCTGAATTGTCATAATCCTTCCTCCTTTACCTTTTGTTATTTTTTGTTTCGGAAGGAAAAGAAACAAAATATAGGCGGTTGTTGTAAACCGCCCACTTTTTGTTGTAAACCAGCCGTAAAAAGGATGGAACCAAATCCTGCACCTTCCTCACTACTGTGCTGAAAATGTAATAGGTTCTGTATCCGTAATCGTAGAATAAGAATCGGCATCATAAATATGAAATTTCAATTCCACTTCTTCAATTGTCTCAATTCCATTTTCTTCTAAATCGCTTGAAAATACTGTAATATCATCTATAGATTTCTTCCCGTCATATACTGTCGTGGAAAAGAACGGACTCATCATAAACCCATTAATGGACATATCATCTACCGAAATGCCTACATTTTTTCCAGAAGTATTTTCAACATACAAAAGAATTGCCGTTCCCCAAAAACTGTTCTCATCAACTGTCTTTCCTACAATTCTAATACCATCTTGATTATATAATTCAATTCCTCCATCATTCGGCGCAGTATCCATATTAGCATATTCAGATGTCTGTATCGTCACACATTCCGTATCAAAAAGTGTATCATATGTAGAAGAATCAAACACATGAAAATATATCTCGATTTTCCCCACATTTTCAATTCCCACTGCGTTTAACTGCGTGCTAGAAAGATACATTGTTTCATTTGCTTTTTTTCCAACGGCAACTGTAGAGGAAAATAAATCTGTAATCATATAATCGTTAACAATCAATGCATTACAACCGACTGTTACATCTTTATCTGAATTATTTTCTAACAACAACTTAATACCATCGCCCCAGATACTGTCCGTAACATATTCCATTGCAGTAATGACAAGACCATCCTGCTCAATAAGTACCTGCTCATCAATTGTGACTATTTTGCCTGACGAATCCTCTGAAGTGTCAGAACCGCCCGCGTCAACATCTGCCGTTTCCGCTTCTTTGTCTGAGGCTTCTTTGTTCGAGACAACCTGTTTAACTTCACCAGAACCTGACTGACCGCTTCCTAATGCCATTGCTGCAAATACAACTAAACACAGCACTGCAGCAATTCGTTTCATGTTTCTTTTCATCTTAAATTTCCTCCCTTGAATATAATTTATATATAATAGATACAGCAATTATCTCAGCCAAAAATTCAACAAAAATATCAAAAACATCAAATGTTCCAGGAATAAAAGATGTTTTCTGCATCATTTCCATCGCCGCTGAGAAGGGAAAAGCTATCCCTAAGACTTTCCAAAGGTCTGCTGTAGTATTACCAATAATATAAAACAACGCAAAAACCAATGAATACCCCCACATCATATCTGCCAGATAATTACGGACAAGCCTTAAAAATGCACTATCTGTCACATCAATGAAAGTCTTTGCTTTTTGGATAAAAAGTACATCAGGTGATGCCAGATAATATACAAGTGCACCGATTGCTATCGGACATAAAATATGTAAAACCATAATCATTTTTCTGTTCACGCCTTCATCCGCTCCATGTCTGTATTTTGCATAGTTTCTGTCAACTCTGTAATCCGCTTGTTCTCAATGCCTCCATTCCGTGCTTCATCAGTATTTCATTGACTTCAATAATATCTCCCGGACGTTCATTGAAGATAATCATCAGCAAGGCATCTCTTGGCAGCTTTGCATATAGCTCCGGCATCTCATATTTTCTCAGTGCACGCTGCGTTTGCGCCAACGACATTTCCGCCGCATAGCAGATTCTCAGAATGACATCTCTCTGTCTTGTTCTTTTTTCGCCAGACAATAGTTTATAACCATATCTTTCTGGAACATCCGCCCGTAAAAATACAATTTGTTGAGTGAGTTTCTTTTCACTGAAAATATTTTTCATATATACAGTAAACTCTTCATCCGTCAAGCTTCCTGCATTTTCCTTGCAATAAGCGTCAAAGTTTTTTATATGGGTGCCCTGTAACACCTTTTCCAATTCATCTGTATTTTGCTCTCCCATAAGATACTCCTATCTGATATAATGTAATCACAAACTATTTGGAAGGAATCATTCGTATGGATTATGAAAAACGCCTTAAAAATTCTTACTACAATACCATTGCAACCATAAACAACGAACATAAAATATATCTGGTCCAGCACCGCGAAAGCGGAAAAATATACATCAGGAAAATATTAGATATATACAATCTGAATATATACGAATATTTATTGGAGCATCATATAACCGGCATTCCCAAACTATATAATATATATGAAGAAAATGGACAACTCACACTAATTGAAGAATTTATCTCTGGTATATCACTCCAGGAAATAATCGACGCCCGAATGCTCACATTTGATTTAATTGTCCAGTTTATGGTCGAACTGTGCAGCATCCTGGAAAAACTGCATGTTCTCGAACCGCCCATCATCCACAGAGATATTAAGCCATCAAACATTATTATAACTCCATACAACCATGTGTTCTTAATCGATTTCAATGCCGCAAAGTATTTAACTGACACTGCTGACCATGATACTATTCTGCTTGGAACAAAAGGCTATGCCGCTCCCGAACAATATGGTTTTGGTTTTTCTACTCCCCGGACCGATATCTATGCACTGGGCATTTTATTAAAGGAGCTTTCCTCTGCCCTGCCTGTCCCGACAAGTATATTTGACGTCATCGTTAAAAAATGCACTGAGATGAATCCGTCTGATAGAATTGAAACAGTCCAAATGTTAAAAAACGAAATTGTAAAATTACAAACTCGCAATAGTCAAAATCCGCAGCGCAGTGTGCGCGTCATATGGAAAAATCTTGTTCCACCCGGTTTTCGGACAAAAACTCCTTGGAAAATGCTGATTGCATCCACCATATACTCATTTATCTTTTATCTCTGTCTGTCACTAGAAGGAAGCGATTCATCCATCCTTCACCTTTGGCTGGACAGAGTTACCATTTTATTTATAATGCTTTCCATTGTCTTTTGCTGTTCTAATTACTGCAATATACAACGTCTGGCTCCCTTACATACAAATAAGCGCCCGCTTATACGCTCCTTAGGTGTGCTAATCCTAAATTTCGCAATTATTATCTTTCTGCTTTTCACACTGTTTCTGTTGGAAACCCTTTTTTAACTATATATTTTTATTGTAGCATACCTTTTTCTTTTCGTTGCCACCACTATGGTGGCAATTTTTTTCTTTTGATGTGTTGTCTCATACCCGCTTTTCCAGTGCTGATATTATATCATTTATTGCATTCTCGTGCAATTATTTTTATAAAACTTTTCATACTATATTGCTTAGAGGTGCAATATCATGAAAAATAAAGAAAGTATCGATAGAATCATTCAGGTAAATAATATCAATATAGGAAAGAACATAGCCATGCTGCGCAAAGCATTAAACATCAAACAGACTGATATGGTTGCCAAGCTTCAGACAAAAGGAATAGACGTTTCCATTTATTCGTATAATAGAATAGAAAAAGGCACACAGAACCCAACAGTATCGCTTTTGTATGCCTGCTGCCATATTTTAAATTGTGATATGAATAGACTTTTTGGATTTGAAGCTGATTTGTAGCAAGTTATCGTTAAGTGTTTGCAGGACATAAAGAAAGCGCCTTCAAATGATTATTCATCCGCTGACGCTTTTTCCAATTTTGTATTTCTGTTTTCCGGCTAAACAAATTCGACCGTTTTTCAAAATGTTAAGTTCATTATACACTTGCTATAGCCTTTCGTTTCAATGCTCTACGCCGTTCAATCTCTCTTTCTGCTTCCTTACCAGAATTATTATAATATGCTACCTTTTCTGCTACTGTCATATCTTTTGTCCGTTCATAGTTCTGCTCTCTGATTTTATGAATATCTTCAATCGTAAAATCCGGACTAATAACCAATGCATTCATACTCATCCCTCGCTTTCCAATAATACAGATGGATTGATAATATCTATCCCTTTATAACCCTCCAGATTAGTAATTGCTCTTACTCCCCTGATTGTCTTAATGTTTACGATGTGCTTAAAATTCCATGATATAATGCAGTCACAAGCACTGACAACCGCAGCAGCTATATGCTGGCAATCATCAAAACTCTTTGGTCTTAATATACCCATATCAATGATTTTCTGTGCCAGCTCCACAATCTCTGCATTAATTTCAAGTTTCGTATACTCTATATCACTCAAATAATCATATAGCGTATCCCGTTTATCCTCAGAACATTTTTCTATTTCATCCAATGTTATGAAAGATATATGTCATATTTTCCATTTATAAAATCTTTCCATAATTCTATCGTGTCTTTCATGCGTTCTGGCGCATCATCCTGAGCCAGATAACTAATAACTGATGTATCTAAGTATACCTTTAATTTCCGCATATAGTTTCACTCCCAAAATCTACTCTCATACGCCAATTTTGATTTTAAACCTACTTTCCATTCAGATAAATATACATTTGTATTCGCATATATTATAACACGCCTTCCCTATTGTTTCAATTAGCGCTGACAGAGAGAAAAAACGTTATACACAAATTTCCACACGCTGTATCCTCACATCATCACCATAACCACCAGCAAAAACTCCCCTTCCCGCTGTTCTATAACGATATCGCCGTAATATTTCTGCGCAATCTTACGAATGTTTATAAGTCCGAAACCGTGTCCTTCTTCCTTTTTCCCTGTTATGGGAAGGCCGCTTTCCTCATCAAGCGGTCTCATTTTCGCGATGCTGTTTCTGATTTCTATCATATAAGCATTGTTTTTGCGATAAGACGACACATGGACATAAGGATTTTCACATTCCTGCGCCGCTTCGATTGCATTATTCAACGCATTGCCCAGAATTACGCTGATATCAAAGGCATTCAGCCTGGTTTCGACAGGATAATGGAAGTCATATTGAAAATCAATTTTTTTATCCGCCGCTTCCTGCGCTTTTTCACCCAGAATAATGTCTGTCACCGGATTTCCACTATTCACGCTTCCAATAGGCGCAGTATCCGCAACCTGGCGTTTCCACTGCGCCACGTATTCTTCTGCCTCTATCGCTTCCCTGGAAGGCGCTTCCGCATTATGATATGCTTTTCCATAAAGATGCTCTAAAACCATGATATGATTTCCCATATCGTGCTTTAGGCTTCGGATATCCCGGTAGAGCTTTTCCATTTCCGCTATATGCCGCTTCGCCTCTTCTAACTGCCTTGCCAGTACGGCATCTTCTTTTTCCCTTCTCTGCCCTTCTTTGATACTCTGATAAATCAGGATAACCGTCAGCATGGCAGCAAAAGAAACGCTCTGATACAGAAATAAAAGAAAATGATAACCAAGATGGTTATGCCAGACATACTGATGCATATCCATCTCATAGACATTTACAAAATAACGGAATACCACCCGTCCAAGGATGAGGGAACAAAAAGGCGCAAGCGTCAGAACCAGTTCTTTTCCTGTCATATTTTCTGTCTTGCAGCCATACGCCTTATGTAAGAACCTGATAAAAAGTTTCATTACCAGACAGTGCATGATAAGCCACAGAATCTGCCGCACTACATATTCCGCAAACTGCAGCTTTGTAGATGCCTGTATCATGGGAAGGCACATTGCAATCGCATAAAGCAGATTCCACACGGCAACCAGCATTCCCCATACACTCCAGTCTAGCAGATAGCAGATGACTGTCAGGAATATTTTCTGCTCGGTTTTTCCTTTATCCAGCAGACACATCATAAGAAAAACCGCGGTTACGCCAATCGCTGAGGCAACGGAACCCGACACTTCCTGCGGAATGCACAATAAAAATAACATGACAAGACCATAAGCAACGCCAATTCGATAAATTTGTTTACATCCCTGTAAAAAAGGCTTCACAAAACGGGATAAAAAATATCCCGTTATACAGATATCCAGAATATCCGCTGTATATGCTACCGTCTGCCAATAAATTTCCGCCACTTCCATGTTTGTCAGCCGTTTCCCCTCTTCCGGTTATATGCCAGATATTTTTTTACAAACTCCGGGAATTTAGATTTCGCCATCAGTGCGCTTCCCTTTTCCAGCCAGACCGTTGACGCATTATACCGCGCCACATATTTAAAATGAACCAGATAAGCCCTATGCACCCGGAAGAAATTGTCCCCCGCCTGTTTTTCCAGCTCGGAAAGCCTTCCGTAATATTCCACATCTTCCTGCATCGTATGGATGGTGACTTTGCGGTTGAGCACTTCTGCATAGACGATATCAGCAAAAGGGATTCTTACACAGGTTCCGCCCGTCTTCACCAGAAAACATCTTTCATTTTCTTCTGAAGCAGAATCGTTTTCTGACACTTGTGTCGTTTTCCGGGAAGCTTCCCGGCATTCTTCCACCGCCCTTTGCAAGATGGAAGCAAATTTATCATCCGTAAAGGGCTTGACAAGGTACTGAAAAGCCCCCACGTCAAACGCTTGAAATACATATTCCTCTGCCGCCGTCACAAAAATCAGAATCGCCTTCTTATTCCGACTGCGAAACTTCCTTGCCGTTTCCATGCCGTCTTCCCCCGGCATCAGAATATCCAGAAATAAAATATCCGGCTGCCCATCTGCCGCAAGCAGCTCTTCCCCGGACTGATAAAAGGACAGCGCCGCTGTAGGGCAATGTTTTAAAACCTGGCTGCCGAGTATTTCCCTGACAGCCTTCTCATCATCACAGATTGCAATTTTCATCTATGCGCCGCCTCCTTTTATCCTGCCACTTTTGCAGCCCTAATTCTGCCAGTGGACCTGTTCTTCCGTGACCGGTGAAAACCGCACTAAAGAAGCGCCCTCTAAAGCCGCCTTATGCATGTCCACCGCCGTAATCTGGTGATTGCCATAAGTCGTGTAATAATATATGCCTTTACTGGCGTTGCAGCAGGACGTATATAGCGTTATCTCATATTTGCCATCCCCGACGTCGCAGCAACCTCTCTGCTGTTCCACGGAACCGAGAATATGGAAAAACTGATTCACGCTTTCTGCCTCCGAATCGCCGGAAACTGCATTCATTTTGGTAAACGCCACTCTGACAAAACGTGACTGGGAAGATAAATCTCCGGGCAGTCCCAGCGCGCCCATCCCCCGACTATGGGCATACAGGGGCAGCTTGTCGGAAAACTGATTCGGCGGATTTTTCGGTGAAAGATGCATATAATTATTTAGTTGTGACATCTGCTCTGGAAACGGCGGATTATTGGTCAGAACGCCCGCCGGATTATCGTATACTTTAATTCCCTCTTTGACGGATTCCAATGTAATTGCTTCTTTTTCATCCGCAATCAGCCAATGTAACTGCGCCAGAGGCAGTTTGTCGCTAAACGGCGTATTCGTCAGATTGATTGTATCCAGTAAATCCCTCGCTTCTTTCACGGTAGCGCACTGTCCGAGAATCCAGGGTATCAGCTCAAACTGTGTGATATTCTCTTTTCCCGGCTCCTTGTCCCGGTAAACTGCATTGCCGACGAAATTAAGCCCCGCCATGCCGAGTCCCTTTTCATTCACTGCATCATAATAGAGTGGATAATCCGCAATTACATGCGCCATGCCAATCATGGCATAATGACTTGCCAGCGTCGCACCGGCATCCCGTAATGGGAATACATAATTCTGGGGCGTTATCACCACTTCATCCCCATAAGAAAATTCATAATCCAGAGTACGCCCGAAATAAAAATCTTTTGTCTTATAAGTTGCCGCTGTACACATACTTTACTCCTCCTGTTTTTTATTATTCTTTCTTCTATACTGAATTTCCATTTCCCCTATATTCTTTCCTCTATGTCAGATTTCCATGTATCGCATATTCTTTCCCCTATGCCAGATTTCCATGTATCGCATATTCTTCCTTCTATGCCGGATTTACATGCACCATAATATGTTTAATCTTCGGAAAATTCCGCTCGATATTTTCATGCACTTCTTCCGCAATCTCATGCGCTCTTTTTAACGTATAAGAACCGTCCACTTCAATCTCGATATCCACATAAATTTTATTGCCGAAAATGCGCGTATGCAGTAAATCAATCCCTACTACCTGCGCATTTTCCATGACGCAGTCGCATATCTGCCTCTCCGTATCTTCATCACAGGAGTGGTCCACCATCTTATCCACCGCATCCATGAAAATCTCATATGCCGCCTTCACAATGAAAAGAAAAATAACCAGACTGGCAATCGAATCCATGACTGGAAATCCCATCCTGGCGCCCGCGATACCGATAAGCGCGCCCACGGAAGATAAGGCGTCGGAGCGGTGATGCCACGCATCTGCCATCAATGCGCTGGAATCTATGCGATTTGCATTGATTTTCGTATACCAGAACATCGCTTCTTTCCCTAAAATGGACACGATTGCGGCAATCATGGCGAGTATGCCGGGAGTCTGCAAATCGGCGTAATGCCCCTGTAAGATATTTTTCAACGCCTCAATCCCGATACCCAGCCCAGTAACAAAGAGTACCATCGCTAAGACAATCGCCGCCACGCATTCCATTCGTTCATGCCCGTAAGGGTGCTCCTTATCAGACGCTTTAGAAGACAGTCTGACACCAATCATGACCACGACAGTACTGAAAACGTCCGAAGCTGAATGTACGGCGTCGCTGACCATAGCCTGGGAATGGGCTATCAGTCCTGCGGCAAGTTTAAAAACAGACAAAACCAGATTCCCCAGAATGGTTATCAAGGCTACCTTATCCGCAACTTCCCGAAATGCCCTATCCTGCCCGTTGCTTTCTTTTTCTATCGCTCTCTTTTCTTTCCCCATATACGCTCCGCCCTAAATCCTGTTTAACATCTATCCTTCCTGCTTCCGCTTCCCGAAACCCGCTTACTGCCTCATCCCTGAATTTTATCCGGCATCCACTTTCTAATCATGGCAAAAATGTCTTTCATATCAATCGGTTTCGATAAATAATCGCTCATTCCGGCTTGCAGGTACTCATTCTGCTGCTCTCTCGCCGTATTTCCTGTCAGCGCGATAATCGGAACGCCCTGATAATAATTTCCTTCCAGCGCCCGTATCGCCTTAGTCGCTTCAATGCCATTCATAACAGGCATCAGATGATCCATGAAAATCATATCATATTGTGACTCTTGCACCATCTTCAATGCCTGTGCGCCGTCTGAGACCAACTCTATCTGCATCTGAAGCGGTTTTAACATCTCTTCCGCCACCATGCAGTTAATCTCATTATCATCCACAATCAGAACCCGCGCTCCCTGCGCCGTAAATTCCAAATCCGTTTCATCCGCACCTGTAGCAGTATCCTGATAGGCCTCTCTATTCTTATCCTCTGCCTCTGGCGCATTCTTTTTATCTTCGATAATATTACAGAAAGAATAACTGTACAGCGGTTTATTCTGCGTAAGAATCTCTTCCGGAAGATTACTTTCCGTCATCGGATTCTGTAAGCCGCATATTATCGCTCCACAAGCCGACAGTCTTTCTTTTTCTTCGCTGCCTAGTTCATCGTAGCGGTCTGTAAAATAAACTATTTTTCCTTTCTCTTTTCTATCTTCCTGCCCGGACTCTTTAGCAGGTGAAACCTCCGTAGATTTGTCTGATAAAAGAGCTCTTGCATCTTCCGTCATCATATCCCCTACATAAGAAAGCCCATATTGCTGTGCCAGTTTCCTAAGCATTTCCTGGGCTGCCGGATTTTTCATGCTTCCTGCGATTACGGCATTTTGTCCCGCTACAATCTGCGCCGCTTTCCTCTCATCCTCGATACGCTGATGAATGGTAAAATAAAACTCGCTGCCCTTTCCGTATTCGCTTTTCACGCCAATAGTCCCGTGCATCAACTCTACTAGCTGCTTGACAATGGACAACCCCAGTCCCGTACCTTCTTTCTGGTGATTCTTCTTAACATCCACCTGCTGGAAAGAACCGAAAAGTCTGCCGATATCCTCTTCCCGGATTCCCTGCCCGGTATCCTTGACCGAAAGAAACAGCTCTATATCCCGTTTCTCTATCTGCGCTACTTTTACAGTCAGCGTAACAGAGCCTTCCTCCGTAAATTTGGTGGCATTGTTCATCAGATTAATGATAATCTGGCGGATTCGCAGTGCATCGCCATAAAGTTTTGCCGGAATATCCTTATCGATGTCAAAGAGCAGCTCCACCGGCTTATTGCCAATCCGGTTTAAGATAATCATGCCCAAATCGTTTAGCATGGTCATGAAATCATATTCCTCATCCACCAGCTCCATCTTACCCGCTTCAATCTTGGACATATCCAGAAGATCGTTGATAATCGCCAGCAATGCATTACCGGAATTTCGTATATTCATCAGATATTCTTTATCCTGTTTAGGCAAATCCCTGCGAAGCATAATCTGTGTCATGCCGACAATCGCATTCATTGGTGTGCGGATTTCATGGGATACATTGGATACAAAAGCGCTTTTCGCCTGATTGGCTGCGTCTGCGCGCTCTTTTTCCTGTCTGACACGCTCCATCAACTCATGTTGTTCCGTGATATCTGCAAGAAATAGCCCATATCCTACGATTTCGCCCTTTGTACGAAATTCCATGACTTTCTTATGATAATATTTACCGTAAATCTGCTGTATTTTTTCCGTATTCGTAAACATTCTATACATATCACCCGATACGGTCTCATTCTGCTGCTTATAATTTAACTCCGTAAAAACTTTTCTGGCATAGGGGCTGGAATCCAGATATCCATACATCTCATCTACGATAACAAATGCATCCCCCATCTGCTCTAACATCCATTCCCTTCCCAGCTCTGCAATCCCGAAAAACTCATCCCGGCGCACGCTGATGATAATGGATAAAATGGATAAAGAAGCGCATATCGGCACGATATCAATAGAAAAATTGAATAAAAGCATCAGAATCAGGGACATACAGATTACAAACTGCGCTCCTGCCAGTTTTGCCAGATTATTGCGCTCTGATGCAATCTGCACGCGAAACATACGCACAATCGTATAAATCATACCACAAAGCAGAATCAGACATATGGTAGCGTACCGCGTCATATAAAGAACGCCAGGCGTCGATTGCATAAATATCAGCCCAAGATTCCCATCCCATAGAAACCAGAAATCCTCAAAAACTAATTCGATTCCTACACCGCTCCAGATACAGAATAGAAAACACAAATCCTGTACACACCAGAATAAGAACAGCAGCCGCGCCCATCTATGCCGTTTCAACCTCAGATACGACCACAAAAATAATCCAAACGTCAGATAGAAAACAACATTCCCGAAATATTCCATCTTCAGGGCAATGACCGCTCCTTCGTCTGTCGTCGTCTGAAGAAACAGCAGATAGCTTCCATTAATAATCAGACATCCCAGATTGGCAAGCAGCAGATACATAGAAGTCCTGCTCTGCGCTTTCCTCAAAAGGGATACACATCCCACGAAGGGAATGCAGACGCCTGCTAACTGTATTGTATTTGCTATCATCCCAACTATCATACTAATCCTCCATATCAGGGCAGCCCCATACTATATCATTCGTCAAAAGAGACCGCATTCTTTTGAAAAATACGGTCTCTATGCTATAAGGATTCATCCCGCTGCCTTATGTTTCTATGCTTTTATTCACATATGTATCTATGCATCTATATATTTCCATATATCTCTATATATTTCTATATATCTCTATATATCTACATATCTTTATATCTCTATATCTACATATCTTTATATCTCTATATATCTACATATCTTTATATCTCTATATATCTATCCATCTATCTCTCTATGACTCTAACTTACTCTTAATCGACTCCATGTCGAATTTCCTGATATATCCTATCAGCTCCTCCGATACGTTTACAACCTTCTGCGTCATATCGTTGCAGTCGCTGACCATCTCTTCCAGGCTTTCCATATTCTCAGAGGTCAGACTTGCATGTTTCGCATTCTCTTCCACAAAATCGGTCATCGAAGATACACTGCTTTCAATCACGGCTTTATGATCGTTCAAATCACCCATCTCGGAATCAATGCCTTTAATTGCATTGCTGACTTCCGCAATTTCTTCATGCAGCGCATTGAAAATGCTTTCCGTTTCCTGAATCTTTTTATTCTGCTCCATAAATGCTTCTGAAACGCGCTCTGTAATCTTCACACTGATATCTGAATTGGCGATTAATTCATTGACAATCTTATTAATCTGCCCCGTGGACTCTTTGGATTGGTCTGCAAGAAGCCTGATTTCCTCTGCAACGACAGCAAAACCTTTTCCATGCTCGCCCGCTCTTGCCGCCTCGATACTTGCATTGAGGGCAAGCAGATTCGTCTGATTGGAAATACCTGCGATAATTTCCGCCGCCGTATGAATCTGCTGTGCCGACTGATTCGTGCGGTCCGTCTGCGCCTTTACTTCCTTAATGGCTGCGCCGCTGTCTTCACTGATGACAATCAGCTCGCTCATAATGCGCTGTGCGTCATTATTACAATTCTCAACCAAATCCGTACTCTTCGTCAACGCCTTGATATTCGCATTAATATTCTCAATCGCCGTACTGATGGCGTCAATCTTATTCTTCATGTCATGAGTATAATTTACCTGGGACACCGTATTATTGGTAATCGTATCTACCGCGCCGGTAGTTTCCTGCATGGAGCCTTCCATTTCCTCAAACATCCGCTGAAAATCGGAAGATATGCTTTCCAGCTCGCCAGATGCGCTTTTGATTCCTTTAATAATAACGGCTAACCCTTCAACCGTCTGATTGATTTTACGAATCATCTCGCCGATACCGTCCTGCCGCTCCGCCATCTTATTGATGCGCTGCGCCATTCTATCATCCGCCGCTTCACCGGAAGTATCCGAAACAATCGCACGAATCGGCATCAAAAGCGAACGGATTCCCATGACAGCGCAAACCATAATGGCAGCCACCACAAGAAATGTCAAAATCATCGCTACCATAACACTAATGACATTTTTGGAAAGCAGCACTAAGATAATAATCTGGGCAATGAGCAGAGGTGAAAATAATGCAGCCGCAACCCCTATAATTTTACCAATTAAATCCTTTTTCTTACTTGTATCCATAATGTTCTCCCTTTCTGATTCTATAGCGTTTTTTATAGATTTTATTCCGTTTCACTGTCCACTATTATATCCAATATTTCCACGGCTGACAAGCATGGATTCCGAATATCTTATAAAAATCCAATGAAAATTTTACAGACAAAATTCCAATAAAAGGTGAATGCCGTTTCCACTATCTGCCTATTCCATCTTTCCTCAGGCGCCAAGGCTGACTGCAATCGCTTTCTCAATTTCTTTCATCGCTTCTCTTCCGATATTGCCCCGGTAGTTTTCCAGACGGCTTTTATCAATCGTCTTAATCTGCTCCAGACAGACAGTACTCACCCGTTCTAATCCTTTAAACCCACGCAGGGTCACATGGGTTGGCAGATTCCGCTTCTTCTTCGTCGTCAGAATCGCTACAATCGTCGTCGGCGCATAGAAATTCCCAATATCATTCTGAATCACAAGAACCGGACGTTTCCCGGTCTGCTCGCTTCCTCTCGCCTCTTCCATCCGGTCTAAATCGGCATAATAAATATCGCCGCGTTTTAATAATCCCGCCGCCTGGTTTCGTGATACATGCAACTGTTTTTTCATAAGAATGCCACCTTTCCCGCTATCGCTCCGGGCATTCCTTCCCAAAAATCCTTACCGCTTCCACTATAGCATAGAAACAGTCCTTTAAACCGGACTGAAACGGGCATACCGGCATATCGAGTATCCCAGACACAGCCACTATTAATCAAACGCCTTAAATTTCTCACTGATAATCGCATATTGCTCTTTAATTTTCAGATAAAGTCCGATGGTATTTTCCTTCTCTTTCTCAAATTCCTCAATGACCTTATCATAATTTCTCATGAGCACACCGACAGCTTCTTTATTGATTTTATTGTTCTCTGCGTCTTCCGTCATAATCTTCTGGATTAAATCACTGCTAAAAGCCTCTTTATAACTCCGTTTCCCATACAGCGCGCTCAAAATATCGGCGACCGCCACAATCTGCTGGGGCAGCGTCAGCTGGTCTCCTGTCAGTCCTCTATGATAACCGCTGCCGTCCAGTTTCTCATGATGTCTGACAGCAATCTGTAACACCGCATCATCTACTACGCCTTCCAGAATCATCTCCGTGATTCTGACATGCGCCTTCATGACCTTCATTTCCTCATCGGACAACCTACCCGTAGATTCCAGAATATTGATAGGAATCGCAATTTTTCCTAAATCATGCAGAAGCGCGCCATAGTATAAATCCCGCAAATCCTTCCCGCCAAGCCGCATCAGTCTGCCAATCTGCTGCCCGAAATTGACTGTCGCCAGCGTATGTACTACGGTATGCTCGCTTCTAAAATCGATGGTATAAACCAGCATTTCCAGAAATCCTTTTTTATACTGCTCCGTAAAAGCCCTCTTGGCAAGCAGTTCCGCCAGTTCTTCCTTATAAGTTCCATTGACCAGGTTGGTCGTAATTCCATACCTCGCCTCCGCCTTGTGAAATAAATCCAGCGCGGCGCCGGAAAACTTGATATCCCGGTAGCGGCTGAAGAAATCCTTCTCAATCTTTTCTTCCTTCAAATTCAGGAAAGTATCCATCCTATCCGCCAGATTCAAACACTCGATGATATGTTTATAGCGGCTGTGAATCATCCCATAGCGGTTATAATCCAGATGATGATACAACACGATTTCTGCCTTATCATCCATCGGGGACAGATATTTCAGGAAAAGAAAACCATAAATGGAATGCGTCCATACATTCTTCGTCTCAAAATCGGAAATATTCTTGATATTCTCTTCCTTAAACAGACCGATATCATGGAGAATGCCAAGCATCGTATAATCCACTAACTGCTGCTCCGTATACTGCTGCTCGCACTCTAGCATCTTATATAATATATATCCGGTAATTTCCCCATGATTCATGATTTTTGTATTGATAATGCCCAGTGTTTTTCTGATAATCTCATAAACATCTTTACTGCTGATAACGCTCATCCGCTGTCGTTTCCCTTCTTTTTTCTGCGTGCATAGTACTGACTTGCTTTATCTTCTTCCGGCTTTGCCTCTTCTTGTCCCGCCTTATCTTTTTCTGGCTTTGCCTCTTCCTGTCCTGCCGTATCCTCTTCCGGTTCTATCTCTTTTTGTCCTGCCTGATCTTCTTCTAACTTTGCCGCTTCTTGTCCTGCTTGATTTCAGTTTCTTTCCAAATTTCACTGTATTTTCTATTATAATCTATCTGGGTAAATTTGCAAAGCCCCGAAAAAATTTAAAATTCAATGCTTAAAAATTCAATAGCTTCATCATATCTTAAAATTCAATAAGGGAAAATTCAAGAAAAAAGCACAGAAAAACCACAGACCGTTTCCGCTATCCGTGGCTTTCTATACCATTTCACTTTATCAGACTATTCACCGTTTCCCGTCCTGTTCTGATTCTGTTTTTTTCTTTCCGATTCTACACCTTTTTCAGCAGGTTCTAGGATTTTCCCATCTGACATAATATCCTTATCCTCTGCATCCGGTATGATGCTTTCTGTCTCTTCTTCATTCTCTTCTTCCGTCTGTTTCGCAAGACCGATCCCGGAAGTTTCATCATCTATCTGCTGCTTCATCTGCTGTACTTTAGCATCCTGCGCAATCGCCTGTAAAATCAGTTTCACATCCTCAGGAGAAAACATGCCAATCGCTTTCGCCAAATCGTTCAGATTATCCCTGTTTACAATCAGACAGCCACCCTCGGATAAAGAAATGCGGATACAATTTTTAGGATTACTCGTATCCCCAAGATGCAATGCCTTATGCTTTTCGTCGCAGACAAAAACAACGCCATTGTATTCGATGATTCCATCTTTCGCCAGATAGGAATAAGGCACGCCGCTATCTTCTTTCTGCCGTTTTTCTAATAGCGCCTTTTCTTCCAGTTTCGTCTGGCTTAACCTGGCTGTTTCCCCATCCGCTTTCTGACCTGCCACTGTGGCATATAATTCCTGCAATCTCTTGCCGCCCGCACTGTCCATGCCTTTTTGCTCTGCCAGCTTGTCAATCCGGGCGTCGGAAACCATTGCGGTCCAGTCCCGCTGCACGCCAAGAAAGTCGTCGATATTTTTCGCTCTTCTATCACCGCTTGGACTGTACTGGGCATAATCCAGCAATTTTTGATAAGTATCCGCCCCTTGATAGCAGCCCGCCATTTCCTGTACGTCCGCATGGGCGCATAGTACGAACATCTCTAACTGGGTTGCGTTTGACGGATCTATCTGATTCACGCTGACCTGATAAGTATCCGTCCTACCCCCGCTGCTCTGATTCGTCCGCCATACTGAAATTTCCATAACAGGATTTCCAGCCGTAGAATCTGCCGCATACCGCGCCGAATAAGCCCTGCCGTCCTCTAAAACGCCCAGACCGATGATACCGCTCGTAAGCTGTGCTTCTAACTGCCGCATCGTACCCATCAGCAAAGGATTCATCCCCAAAGTGGCAGAAACCTTTTCCTGTTTATCTAAAGTATCGTCCTCATTTTCAAAACCGAGAGTAAACTTCTTATCCTTTTCTTCCTGCGCAGCCCTCGTCTGCTGATAGGTACCGCCCACGGACGTATCTGCATATGCAACTCCTGAAATTCCCATAATCCTGCCCCTTCTTCCTGTCATTCCATGTTGTTTCTTTGCTTCTATCTTTTCTTTTTATTCCTACCCTGGTATTCCTTTATCCTGAAACAGTGACGCTAACAGTTCCTCTTCTTTTTCCCGGACGTCTTCCTCTTCCTCTTTATGAACCTGTTCCTGTCCTGCTTCCGCCTGCAGCATCTGTTCTTTCATCTTTTCTATCCGTTCCCGCATTTCCTCCCGGATAGCGTCTAACTGATCGTCAATGCTTTCTAACAGCTTTTCCCACTCTGCTATCGAAAATTCGTCTTTTCCAATCTGGTATTTCGGCGGTCCGTTTTTGATGCGGTCTTCAATAAATTCATAAAACTGCAGCAGCGCTTCTTCTACTGTCAATTCCTTTCCATCCTGCGCTTCTTTTTCCACGGTTTCTTCCCATGCTTCCAGCGCCGTCCGCTCAACCGGATCCGTTGGATTCTCTCCTAACTTATCCCTATCGACTACATATCCCTGGACCGTTCCGTCTTCCATTCTCTGCTCTACATAAATACTCCGCGCCTGCATATCTACCTGCGCCATCAGCGTAAATCCCTGAAGCGCATAAGTCTTTACGAAACTGCTTTCCTGATAAGTAATGCAGCGTGCCTCGCAGGTTGATACGGCGCCAGAAGAAACGGCTTCGCTTCCCTGCGTTTCCGATACCGGCACGCCAGGATAAGCATGACCTATTGCAGATGGGATATTGACAGCTCCTGCAGCATTGCCTTTCTTAGACTGCGTCTGCTCCCGCCCGTCGATGTTTTCTGATAGGCTTTCATAGAAACTGTTACCACTCTTCTTACGATTCGCCTGATATCCGCCTGTCTCTTTATAATAAGCCTGTTTTCCGATTCCGTTTACATTCATATGCCATCCTCCTTGATTCTTACCTGCAGTTTTGCATGTACTCCTGCACTCAGGCAGTTTCTTAATTCCTTACTGCAGCTTGCTACTTTCTGCGTTATCCCTTTTCCAAAACGCTTTTTAGGGCTTCCCTGCCTCTTTTTAAATTGGTTTTCACCGTGTTTTCCGAAATTTTCAGTATTCCGGCTATCTCTTTGATAGAGTATCCTTCGTAATAAAAGAAGTACAGACAGTTTCTGTATTTTTCCGGCAGCTCCAGAACCGCCCACAGAGTTTCGTCTTCCTTCGTGTAAGGGAGCTGAAAATAGATTTTCTCACATTCCGGTATCTTTTCCATGCTGATTGTTGTACTGCGCCATTTACTTTTTATCATATCTTTGCAGATATTTATCGTCGTCCGGATAAACCACGCCTTCTCATGTTCGCTGCCTTCAAACTGCGGCTGATATTTCAATAGGCGCAAAAATACCTCCTGAAGCACGTCCTCAGCGTCGGCATGGTCTTTCATATGCATAAAAGCAATCCGGTACACAAGTGAATACCGCTCCTTGAAATAAGTTTCAAATAGTTGTCTTGTCATAGATTTTCATATCATGCCGTTTTTTTATCGTGCGCACGGCGTCCTTGATTATCTCCCTGCTAATAATACGAATGAAAACCGGAAAAAGTTTCACTTTCCTATCAACTTTTCAATTTTTCTTTTTCCCCAGACGATAGAGCCCGTTAAAAGCCAGCCCGCATAAAAAGGATACTGCTACCGCCGTAAGGAAACCAAGGATAAACCGCAGCAGCATAATCCGTTCAGGATGATTGATAAACGCCAATACGTTGCCCAACCCTTCGCTGTTTACACACCGCATGAAGAAAAAAGTATGCGTCAGATAAAGATACAATGAATTTTTCCCAAGAAAAGCGCCTATCTTCTCTTTCATCCTGCATTTTGCCGCAAGATTCAGAATCAGTAACGTCCATATCAGCGTGGCGCCAATCTGAAACCATATCTGATATTCCTGGGGATCTCCCCCAATGTTTACGCCCCCTGTCATTCCAAAACGCACCACAAAAATCATCCCAATCCCGCAGACGATAATCATGGGAAGCGCCGTTTTATCCACGATTCTGCGAACCTGCCCCTCATATTCCCCTACAATCACACCGAGCGCAAAGGTAATATTGGATACATACCAGAATGTCTGCACTCCCTTGCTATACAGGATATAGGACATCACATAGGTAAAAACGCAGAAAAGAAGAACCCTCGGCGTTTTCACCCTTACCAGCGCATAAATCACAATAAATCCAATATAAAATAAGAACAGCACAAACATATACCAATAATCATATCCAGTTAAAAAGAGCAGGAAATCGTTAAAAGACGTGAACCCTCCCGATAGCAGCTCCAGTGCACATACAATGCACAGATATGGTATGTATACATTCTTGATTCTTTTCCACACATACCGGAAACTCATTTTTTCCTGTCCAAGCGACTTCACCATTGCATAGCCTGAAAAAAGAAAAAACATGTCCACGCCGTAAACTCCCAGCTTCGACATTGCTTCACAAAGCGTCTCTATCCGTCCTTGCGGCTGCATAATCTGAATCCACCATTCCGCGTAATGGGACAGCACCACCATGAGCGCCGCCATGCCCCGAAACCAATTTGTCTCTTGTTTGGACATTAATTGTCCTTCTGTTTCATAACTCATCGAAAAGTCCTCCCTCTAGGTAAGCGCCCTTTTATAGGCCTCCAGCGTCTTATCGTCAAACAATACCCACTTTATCATATCCAGCTTTCCCGGATGTTCTTCGACAAATCTTTTCGCCGTGCTAACGGCAATCCGTGCCGCTTCTTCTAACGGGAAACGATAGATGCCGGTAGAAATGGAAGGGAAGGCAATACGTCTTATCCCGTTCTGGACAGCCAGCTCAAGGCAGGACTGATAGCAGGATTCCAGCATTTCATATTCCCTTGATTTTCCATCGTTCCAACACGGTCCGGGCGTGTGTATGACATACTCGCAAGGCAGACGGTATGCTCCTGTAATCTTTGCCTTGCCAGTCTTACAGCCGTGCAGCAGACGGCATTCCGCTAAAAGTTCCGGTCCTGCAGCGCGGTGAATCGCCCCATCCACGCCTCCGCCTCCGAGCAGACTTGTATTCGCCGCATTTACAATCGCCTGAACGTCATGGTCTTTGGTAATATCGCCTTTTACCATGATGATGCGTGTTTCGTTGATTGTTTCCATTTTATTGTTCCTCCGTTTCACACAGTATCTGAACAAGTACCTTATAATCAAGATATTGCACGCCTTCCATTCCACGATAAATCTTATCCGCCAGTGTACTATGATAATAAATATCCATCGCCCTTTCTAGTGAAATCTTTTTGATTTCGGACAGGTATGCGATTATTCTCTCTTCCAAATTTTCTTGGTATACTCTCTCTAATGCTTTTTCGTCCACTAGTCACACCTCCTCATAAGCTTCAAAGGCAAGCAGCTTGTCTATGGCTTTCTGACTGATGAAAGCAATTTGGTCATAGGAAGGATAGACTTTAATCTCTTTAAGTGCCCTCTCTTTGTCCCAAATACCTGTATGATACATATCTACTACCCGAAATACTTTATCATTTGCTACTTTGCCAGATATTAGGTCGTATTCCAGATAATCTTTTTCCCCATCGCGGCATTTGCACACAAAATCAATCCATTCATTTAAATCTTCATCAAATAATTTTACTAAAAAATTACTGGTATCATCATCCATCTGATAAATATTCACAACCGCTTTTTCCTTACCTAAAATAGCAGCCTTACGCCTTGCCCATCTTTCTGCCTGTTCTCTGACTGTAGTTACATAAAACCCCATACCAAAATCCAGCGACCTATAAGAATGTTTTACGTCAGGCTTTTCCACAATCTCTGTTGCTCCATGATATACAATCATACTACGATACCTCTCACTTCCAGATATTCTTTGATATCATCCACAATATACCCCGTACTTTGTGTATGAAGAATATCGTAATGTGGTACAAGATAGCCTTCAATGCATCCCGCACCTTGTAATTTCCAATAAACCTCCGATGGCATCATATTCCATTTATCTGCGCATGCATGAATCATATATATAATAAATGAAAAAGAATCTTTGTTCATAGTTGGGCTCCCTTTCAAATTAAGCATTTCCTATACAGCAAAACCATCTGTATCTATATAATACTAATGCTATATTCATGTCATTTATCATTTTATCTGGTATATTGCTCTTCTTACTCCCCCCTGCGCCTTCATAACCGCTTCTGAGGATTCTGCTGATACTCGCTGCAACATGTTTTATGTTACAATAATATTAATCCCAGTTTATTGCCTCATGAGGGATCGTTCCATTTTCTGCTATGCTTCTATTAGCCCTCTCTATAGCTTCTATCTCATCCGGCTCTAGCGGCACTTCCGGAACAAACTTTACAAGAACCCTATATAATACTTCAATATCCTCATCAGGTATCATTTCTATTAATCCGTGTAATATCTCTTTGCCCATGTCCATATGTCTCTCTATAATTTTTTATATGCCTGACCTCTTGGAATAATATTCTCTATAAAAATAGCATCATTTTCCTCTCTATATAACGGTATATACATTAATAGTATATCATCCCTTGTTTCATTTGGGTACTATTTTCATTATCCCATACATTTCCTCTTAACTTTATGAATATTCTGACAATTCTTTTATCTTATCAACATTATAAGAAAAGTCCCATAAACTCCATGTTTACAGGACTTTTCCACATCATTTACTATCTTAACAGGTTGTTTTTACACAACCCCCTGCGCCTTCATAGCCTCAGCAACCTTCAAGAACCCTGCGATATTCGCGCCTGCGACATAATTCCCTTCCATGCCGTACTTCTTGGAAGCTTCGTCCAGGTTATGGAAGATATTTACCATAATTCCCTGTAATTTGGAATCAACTTCCTCGAATGTCCAGGAAAGTCTCTCGGAGTTCTGGCTCATTTCCAGAGCAGATGTCGCTACGCCGCCTGCATTGGAAGCTTTGCCGGGGCAGAAAAGTACGCCGTTTTTCTGTAAGTATTCGGTAGCGTCTAAAGTTGTCGGCATATTCGCGCCTTCTGCTACTGCGAAACAGCCGTTTGCCACTAATGCTTTTGCATCTTCCAAATCCAGCTCGTTCTGTGTTGCGCAAGGAAGAGCAACATCACATTTCACTGTCCATACGCCGTGTTCACCATCTTTCTTCTCATGATACTCTGCGCTCTCTCTTGCCGCTGCGTACTCTGTCAGACGGGCACGTTTTACTTCTTTTACTTCTTTTAATAACGCAACATCGATGCCGTCCGGATCATAAATCCATCCTGTAGAATCGGAGCAGGTAACAGGTTTTGCACCTAACTGCTGCGCCTTCTGGATTGCATAGATTGCAACGTTTCCTGCACCGGATACGACAACGGTCTTGCCCGCGATGTCTTTGCCGTTGCATTTCAGCATTTCTGCGGTCAGATATAACAATCCGTATCCTGTCGCTTCCGTTCTTGCAAGGGAGCCGCCGTAGGTCAGTCCTTTTCCTGTCAGGACGCCTTCGTAAAGATTGCGGATTCTCTTATACTGTCCGAACATATAGCCGATTTCACGTCCGCCTACGCCGATATCACCTGCCGGCACATCGGTGTCTGCGCCAATATGTTTGCATAACTCTGTCATGAAACTCTGGCAGAATGCCATAACTTCTCTGTCGGATTTGCCCTTAGGGTCAAAATCGGAACCGCCCTTTCCGCCACCAATCGGGAGTCCTGTCAGGGAATTTTTGAAAATCTGCTCAAATCCGAGGAATTTAATAATACCAAGGTTTACGGAAGGATGGAATCTCAAGCCGCCCTTGTAGGGTCCGATTGCACTGTTAAACTGTACACGGAAACCGTTGTTTACCTGAACCTGTCCTTTATCATCTACCCACGGAACACGGAACTGGACGATTCTTTCTGGAACGGTCAATCTCTCTAACAAAGCATCTTTTCTATATGCTTCTTCATCCGCTTCGATGACAACACGAAGAGATTCCAATACCTCTTTGACTGCCTGATGGAACTCTGGCTGTGCAGGATTCTTTGCTACTACCAATTCGTAGACTTCATCAACATATGACATTTTTCATGTCCTCCTTTAGTTTGAATATACATAAATCTTTCGCAAGTCAGCCTGTTTTCCACATTGCTTCTTGCCCTTGTTACATTATAGTATGTCAAAGAAAAATCCACAACCCTGATTTTATATGCTTTATTGCACAAAATTCAGCCTGTTTTTTAGACATATTGTACAATGATACAAATATAACGGTATTCTTGTATACAATCCTGCAAAAAAAATTTATCCTTCCGCCTCTGCTAGTTATGCTGCCAATTTAGAGTATTCTACCGTAGAGTGCTACTGCAAAATATTCTACCGCAGGGCATCATCCAAAGATTACAAATACTCTTTCAGTTGTTCGATGCTCTGCGCTTCAAAATCCATCAGCTCTTTTGCCAGCTCCACTGACATATCCTGTGCCAATGCATTGTGTTTGATGGTCTTATACATATTGGTCAACCCTTTATTGTTATTCTGTATCATCATTTCCGCCAAATGGCTCGTGCTCGTATTCAGCATTGTACCCATATGGACGCCGCCCCGCAGCATCATATCCGTAATCTGATTGTTCCGGTAGGGTCCGCTTTGTTCCTCTACCAGTCTTTCCACAGCAGAATTATGGATTCTGGCATATTCGATGGACTGCCTGGATAGCTTCAATGTGAAGTCGTCGTCCGTCGTCTTATCCAAAAGCGTATCTATCGCCGTCATTGCCATCTGCGTATTTTTCTGCACTTCCCTTAAAATTGTCAAATCGTCCTGTTTCATTGCCGCCTCCTAATCCTACAAGAAAATCGCTTGCGCGATTTTCTTGGGAAGAATGCTTTGCATTCTTCCGCATCGTTGATAGATTTCTTTACGCGCCTGCGCATATAAAAAGAGTATAGATTTTACTCTATACTCTTTATGATTTCCATATTTTGTCTTTTTTAATCCAGTTATTCCACATAGTCGGATTTGACATAGGCAGTCTGCCCTTTATATTTTATTTTAGTCCAGCCGTCCGCCTGTTTCATAAGCAGTTCTAATCTCTCGCCAGTATAAGCGGTTCCCAGCTTTTCACTGTTCTCGCTTGCGGAGCTTCTGATTCGGACGGTCTCTAAGACGGTAACGGTGCCTGTAGGCTCTGTACTGCTTGCAGTATCCGCTGCCGGCTCTCCGCCGCCTTCTTCACCGCCCGCTTCCGGCGTGTCGGCTTCCGCTAAAGTGGTCGTTTCGATATCTTCCAGATACTCGCTCTTAATATATGCCTCTTTGCCTTCGTATTCTACCTTGCTCCATCCGTTGCCGATTTTCTCAAGCAGCTTAAATTCGTCGCCGATGGCTGCTTTGCCGAGTTTATCCGCAGTTTCACTGTCCGAAGAACGGATATTGACTACGTCGATAGCTTTAACCTTGGTTACGACGCTGCCAGACTGCGTTTCGCCCTCTTGACCGTTTCCTTCATCCGATTCTGTTCCTTCGGGATTTTCCTCCGTCGTATCGGCTTCGTCGTTCTGTGCCAGCTCGCCGCCTACATTTTTCTCAATTTCCTCTTTTAAATCGAGAATAAACTGGGCTAAGTCCGCATCTTCCGCCACCATATCCTTATAGGCGGCTGCAACTTTGTTATTTAAATCTACCACATCGTCCTGTAAGCTGACCTTCCGAATATAATTCAATTCAGCTTCATCTTCATTTTCATCATCGAAATGAATGTAGTAGTTACCGTTTTCATCGGTACAGACATAATATACGTTCATCCCGGGAAGCGGCTCTTCATAATCGCTGAACTTTAATTCCGAGCACACATATACAAGATAGGTGTTTTCCTTCGGACCCGTCTTGGTATAAATTTCCAGCGCGGGATAAGAATCCACATATTTACTTGTCTCTTTGATTCGTAAAACTTCCGTATCTTCTATGTGGTTTACCAAGGTCTTTATGGTATCAATATCCCCGGATGCCATCGCCGCATAGTATGCGTTGATTAACTCACCGACTTCCGGGTTCGTATTTTCCTGCAGCGCCACCTCAGGAACAGTGGCTGTATCACTTGTTGTTTCCTCTAACGTACTGTTTGCCTCAATATCTTCCTGTCGTTCTGCTTCTTTCTTATTTGCGTTAACGGAAATAACAACGGTAACTATAACGCAGACTGCCAATACAACGGGCATGACAATCTTGGCATGTTTGATAAACCAGTTCCCTAGAGCTTCCAACTTTGTCATAAGCGAATCTCCTTTATTGTTATTTGACGTATGACTCATAACCTCAACCTTTCTTAAATATAAAAGCGATGATGCAAATGCACCCGACAGGAATCGAACCTGCATCAAAGGCGTCGGAGGCCTACGTTCTATCCGTTAGACTACGGGTGCATATATTACAAATTTATTACATCATCTTGATTATCATAACACAAGCAGACAATATTGTCTAGTAATCAAAATCATAAGAAAAAATTACCGGAAAAATTGAATAAAATTTTCCATACTCTGCGCCGGGCATACTGTTTTATTTCCGAAAATACTGGAAAAATAAGGAAATTTTAAAGAAAATCACTCGAAAAAACAATAGGATAGGATTGTATGGAAAATCTAAGAAAAACATTTTTTCTAAAAAGTTTATAAAAATTTTATTTTTATCCCCACGCCGTTTTAGGGCGCAGGGATTTCAGAAACTTCTAAATAATTATGCCTTTCGCTCAATTTGCAATATTCTATTCCCCGCTCCTGATTCTATCAATCAGGCTTTCTTTACGCACGCGTCCTGCCAGAAACCATGTAACGCCCAACTGTCCTAAGATTAACACCAGGGAAAGTAAGATGGTTTCCACAAACGGGTAATGATAGCTCTGCAGACTCATAAAGTGATTTTCTTTTGCCCATTCATATGCCAGATAACCCAGCAGATTGCCAAGCGTCAAAGAAAGTGTAAGCGCTCCTATGGTAAATACCATTCCTTCCCCCGCAAGCATTTTTATGAGCTGTCTGTCGGATAATCCGATTGCCTGCAGAACGCCAAGTTCCCGTTTTCTGGTAATAATGCTCGTAATCATGGTATTGATTAAATTCATGAAACTGATAACTGCAATCATGATTAAAATCATATACATCGGATATTTCACCAGATTGACCTGCATTTTGCCCAGCCGCATTTCCTCATCCATCGAATAGAGTACGAAAACATCCCTCTCATCCGTTATTTCCTGTAACGCACTTTTCACTTCCTCGTACTTTTCCTTCTCTGCGGCAATATATAAATCCGTCGTGGCATCATACTCTAAATCGAGACTGTCCCATAATTCTTCGGGCAGCCCGAACCATCCGGTAACTCCTATATCCACCGTTCCCATGATTTTGACGCTAAAAGGAATCTGTCTGTCGCCATCATAGATGGTAAGCGGCAGCATATCGCCGATGCTGAAACCATACTCGTCAAAAAAGATATCCGTCGCCACCATTACGCCGCACTCTTTTACCAGCGTATCGTAATCTATCGTTCCCCGCGCTGCGACCTTTTGATATTCATCCGCCTGTTCCCTATCCATACAGAACATGGTAACGCGGCTTCCATCCTTGAAAACCTCACTGGGATATTCGGAACCGACCAATACTTGTTTATCCCTCTTCACACCTGTTACGCCGTCGATTTCTTCGATTGCTGTCATAAGCGCTTCCCCGAACAAGTCCTGCTGCTGCAGCAAATTCAGATTCTTTTCCGGGTACTCCTTATCATTCTGGGAAAAATCCATACTCAATCTGAAATCGTCTCTTCTAATATTCCTTCTGGCCATATCCTCTGCCCGCATACTGCCTAATACCACTGCAAGGCATATGAACAGCACGCTGCTAAGTCCCATCGTCAGCATAGTGACAATCGTCCGCTTCTTATTCTGCCACAGATTGGCCACGCATAACCGGAAGACATTGACGCTTCTGCTGCCCTTTCTCAGCTTTCCTTTTTGGCTGCTTTCCTGATAGCGCATCGCTTCTACAGGGGAAATCCTGGCAGCCATCCGCATGGGCTTTAAAAGGGATAAATATACGGTAAATAACACCGCCGCCGCTGCCAGCAAAAGCACCGGCAGGGAAAACATATGAATCTGTCCTATCCGGGCAAGCGTGACAATTTCCTCATTCAGTCTGCGCATAATCATGGGCAGCGCCAGTGCGGGAAGCAGATAGCCAAGAAATAACCCAAGAGGCATTGCAAAAACCGTGATACGCATTCCTTCTGTCAGAAATAGTTTTTTTATCTGCTTTCTGGATGCCCCCAGCGCTTTCAGCTTCCCGATTTCCTGGACGTCCGTAATCACACTGACATAGTAGATGCTGTAAATCACCATACCTGCGAAAAACACTACCAGAAACGCTATGGCTCCGACAATCTGTATGGTTTCCGTCCCCGGATCCGTCATCGTATAAAGATACTGACTGTTAATCGTGATATTCTTTTTGTCATAACCGATATTTTCTGCCACGGTCTCGATTTTTGCCATTATCTCATCAAACTTCAGTTCTTCTTCGCCGTAAACCCGTATATTTGCCCTGTATTCGCGCTCTTCTTCTGCCAAATACTCTTTTGCCAAAGCCTCAGAAACATTGGCGCTATAGATAATGCGGGTATCACTGATATCTAACCCGGCTATATCGTTCTGGGATACGAATCCGCAGATTGTAAATTCCCTCGTCTGGATAGTCCCTTTCCCGTGGGGGCGGAAGGAAACCGTGATTTTATTGCCGATAACCGGTTCCACATCCATCCGCTCAAAAAAAGCTTTCGGTCCGCAGATTTCGTCCGCCAAAGTGGCCTCATGTCCCTCTATCACATTGCCGAGCCGATGGTAAATCCCCTCTTTTATTGATTTCCCCACATTCAGATAACCATTCATTTTTCCATATTCCACTGTGGCAAACAATTCACTGACTTCTACCGCTTCCACGTCCATATGATTTCCCAGCATCTCTATCTGCCGTTGGTTTAAGCCTGAAAAAATGGCATGGACGTTTCCGTCCGCCTTCGCCTGCTGTTTGTTCACATCTAAGAGCCCTGCTGCGGAAGTGCCAAGCCCCATCAGTAACATGGCAGTCAGCATAATCGCTGTCGCCGTCAGAAGGGTGCGGCTTTTATGATATCGGATTCTGCTTTTGGCAAGCGCCTTAATGGTTTGCATCATCTCACCCCCCTACACAGTCCGCAGAATTTTGCCATCTTCCAGGACAATCGTCCTATCCGCCATCTGCGCAATCTCTTCATTATGGGTAATGACCACCAGCGTCTGCCCGTATTTTTTTGCAGAAAGTTTCAGAAGGGACATGACTTCGTCCCCGGTTTTAGAATCCAGATTTCCAGTTGGCTCATCCGCAAGAATGATGGACGGTTTCGCCGCAATCGCCCTGGCAATCGCCGTCCGCTGCTGCTGCCCGCCTGACAAAGTATTCGGAAGGTTTTTCACTTTTTCTTCCATGCCAAGCGTGGTAAGAATTTCCTTAATATATGCTTCATCCACCTTTCTGCCATCAAGCCCCAGCGCAAGCACGGTATTTTCCCATACATTTAAAGAAGGAACCAGATTAAACGCCTGAAAAATAAAACCGATTTCCCTTCTGCGCGTTTCGGCAAGCTGTTCCTCGGAATAGCCGGCGATATTCCTGCCGTTTAGAAAAACTTCGCCGGAAGTGGGGTTATCCAGTCCGCCCAAAAGATGCAGCAGCGTCGATTTGCCGCTCCCGGATTTCCCCACAATCGTCACAAATTCCCCCTGTTTTATCGCCAAATCAATCCCATCCACCGCTTTCACAAGGTTCTCGTCTGAACGGTAATATTTGCACAATGCTTTTGTTTCCAATACGATACTCATAATACATTCCTCCTTACAGTCTCTTCGGAACTATATTATAAAAGTCTTATCTTACAAATAGCTTACAAAACGTCCTTTTTGTAAAATGAAATGGGAAGCTGCACGATAAAGACGCTGCCTTGCTCTTTTCCTGGACGGGTGAAAATAAAACCGCTCTCTTCCTCCAGGATTTTCCGGGACAGATAGAGTCCCACGCCTGTCCCTTCGCTTTTTTGCACCAGCTTGTGGCTTCCCCGGTAGAACCGCCGGAATATCTGTCCCTGTTCCTCTCTTGGAATCCCGATGCCTTCATCTTCTATTTCCACCCTGAGATAAGTAACCAGCTTACTGATACGAATCTGGACACGGCTTCCTTCCGGGCTGTACTTAACGGCATTGTCCAAAACATTCGCCAACGCCTCTATCGTCCATTTTTCATCCAGAAGAAGCCGTATTTGATTCAGCTCATCCATTTCTTCGGAAACATTTTCGATAGAGATTCCTTTTTTTACCGCTTTATGATAAACAGAATTGACCGATTCGGTCAGTATGCGTGACAACGTTGTTTCGACTGGCTGTAACCGGATGATATGGGTTTCCAGACGGGAAATATTGACCAATGCTGCAGCCAGCATTTCCAGTTTATCTATCTGTAGTCTGCACCTTGCATAAAATTCTTCTTTTTCTTTCGGATTCTCTGTTTCCTCATAAAGTGGAAGGCAGACTTTCAACGCGCTGATGGGCGTTTTCAACTGATGGGATATATCGGTGACGAGACTTTTGGTATTATCATGCTCTTCCCAAAGCTGTTTTGTTTTCCATTTAAGCGCCTTCCCAAGCTTACCCAGAGCGTCTGCAAAAAGCGGATTATCCAGTCTCTTTAGCGCCTTACTATCCTCGATAAGCTGATAGTTGCCGGATAGACAGTCTTCTAACAGCAGCAGAATCTGCTCTTCCTGCATTTTCTTCCTACGGGTATCGCGGTAAAAGAGTAGGCAGATACTTAGAATGGAAACAATAAGAAACAGGGAAAGCACGCCAAAAAGCCATTGTATGACATGCCGGTAGCCCGCTTGTTTTTCCATATCCTGCCACTCATGGTATCCGTAGCGGGCAAGGATTTTGGCGCCAAGCTCTGCGTTCTGTCTGTCATAATCTCCCAATGCTTCCAAAAAGGCACTTTCCGTATCCGCATATTCAACGACAACTTTTCCCACAATATTCTGAACCGTATGGATTTCATTGAGATAGGCGCCGCGTATGATAAACATACCCGCCGCGCCAAGCAAGGCGGTAATCGCCAGAAAAAAAAGAGAAAAACTAAAAATTTCCTTTTTCATGATATGATTCATTGATTCTTATCCTTTCCCGATTTTCTTACATTTTGCTGACGGTCTGCTCCCAGATATATCCTAAACCGCGCACATTTTTCAGATAGATGGGATGAGACGGGTCCTCCTCGATTTTTTCACGCAGCCGCCGGATATTCACCGCAAGGGTATTATCATCCACAAACTCGCCGTCAATTTCCCAGATTGCCTCTAACAGTTGATTCTTAGACAATATCCGCATGGGATTTAATAGGAAAAAAGATAACAGGCTCTGCTCTTTCGCTGTCAGGCTGATATAATTGTCCTCCTTTTTGACACGATTCTGCGCTTTATCGAAAAGCAGGGAGCCGGAAAGCAGCCGCTCCGGTCCCGCTTCCCCTGCATACCGCTTCATCATGGCATTTACTTTGGCCATCAGCGCCGTCAGATAGAACGGCTTGGTAATATAGTCGTCCGCTCCCGCCGCATATCCTTTCGCCACATCCGTTTCCGTATCCATCGCGGTGACAAATAAAAATACCACATCGCTCTCTTTCCTAATCCGCACACAAAAGTCCACGCCGTTTCCATCCGGCAAATCCACATCGCAGATAATCATGGGCGTCGGATGCTTTTTCCATAAAAGCTCCGCTTCCCCGACAGATTCGGCGCGATAAACCTGGTAGCCCTCTTGTGATAGCTTTAAACTGATTGCACGATTCAGACTGTCGTCGTCCTCAATTAGCAGGATTTCCTTGTTCATTTGTGGATACGCCCTCCTTTTTTTCTTATAAAATGGATATTTTTCCAGAAACTCTGTCATAATGGTAGACATTGTAAGACAACCGCTCCTCCGGCTCCACCTGCGTATCGTTTACGTCTTTTACCATCTCTTTAAAAAATTCTTTTTCCGTCACACCGTCGTCCGGTACAAGTAAAACTTCGTGAATAGAGCTTGGCAGAATAATCAGGTTTTTATTCAGCTTATCCGCCAGCTCCTTAACAGACCGGGCATAAAGAAGCGTCGCCGCGCCGAACATCCGCTGCCTGTTACTAAGCACATACATCAAAGAATCCCCTTTCATTGCCGCTTCGCACCCTGTAGAAAGCTGTATTTCCTGCCCTGCACCTTTTTTGCCTTCCTGCGCCATCACTTCCCGGATAATCTGCTGAATCGGCAGTAGTTCTTCGGGGCGCAGCCTTAACATATTGCTTCTGGCGTTTTCATAAACGACGTTGACATCCTGCTTCCACATAGTCAGGTGATTATTTCTAATCAGGATGGACGCATTGCTCAGCCGCCCGCCCTCAAAAGCATAATAAAAAACAAGCGCCAAATCGTTCCAGTCAAGGTGTGGAACATCCTCCAATAACTTCTGATTACTATCCCGATGAATCAATTTATACAGGATTCTGTCTTTCACACGTTCAAACTGCGTAAAAAATTCCATATCCATATGGGCGTTGATTCCCTTGGCATGACGCTGGTAAATGCACAGGATATCATAGATGATATCGCCAAACGCCCTGCCCGCCTCGTACTCTTCATAAAGCTCATCGATATAGATGGCCGGTGAGATATTGCTCCCTTTTCCGGCAATCACAATGCTATGAAGACAGACTCCGTTATTCTTGATGACTTCCCGGAATATCGTTTCATACTCCGCTCCCATAGTTTCTTTTAATGCATCACATATCTTTTGCCCAAATTGTTCTAATTTCATATTGTCCTCTCTTTCTCTTCTCTCCGGACAATGTTAACAAGAAAATTGCTTGCGCAATTTCCTACTAAACAAAAAGACAATGGATGATAAAAATCCCATTGTCTTATAGGCTTCCTGATACGCTCATATACAGTATCGATTATACTCTGGACAGATATTCCCCTGTTCTCGTATCAATCTTAATCACTTCACCCTGATTTACAAAAAGCGGTACCATAACTTTGGCTCCGGTTTCCACAATCGCCGGCTTGGTCGCACCTGTCGCGGTATCGCCCTTAAAGCCTGGCTCCGTATCCGTAATTTCCAGCTCTACGAATAATGGCGGCTCAATCGTAAATACATTGCCGTTATAGGAACAAACTTTTACCATCTCGTTCTCTTTGACAAATTTCAACGCATCGCCTACCGTATCGCTATTTAACGCAACCTGGTCGTAGGTTTCCGTATCCATAAAGTTATATAAATCGCCGTCTGCGTATAAATACTGCATATCTTTCCTATCAATCCGTGCCTGTGGGCATTTCTCAGTAGGTCTGAAGGTTTTCTCAACAACACCGCCGTTGATAACATTTTTCAGCTTCGTCCTTACAAACGCTGCTCCTTTACCGGGTTTTACATGTTGAAATTCAATAATCTGATAGACATTCCCTTCATATTCTATCGTAATACCATTCCTGAAATCGCCTGCCGATATCATACAATAATCCTCCTAAACTCATCCATATATTCTTCACATTATAATTCCTATTTAGTTTATACTATAAGTTCTCTTTTTTCAACCTCTTTCCCAAAAAAGTCTAAAACTTTTTACCAAGAATGAAATCAATCGCCATCAAATAGCCGTCTAAACCCTTTCCGTAAATCTGTTTATCACAGGCGGGAGCTGTGACGGATACCTTACGAAATTCCTCCCGCTCCATAATATTGGAAATATGGATTTCCACCTTGGGAACCGTAATACTCGCCAGCGCGTCCCGGATTGCATAGCTGTAATGGGTGTATGCGCCCGGATTAATCACAATCCCTTCCGTGCCGTCAAAATAGGCATCCTGAATCCTGTCGATAATCGCGCCCTCGTGGTTACTCTGAAACACTTCGATAACGCAATCTTCCTGCCGCCCTTTCTCGGCAATCATATTCAGTAAATAATCATAATCCTGTACGCCGTATACGCTTTTTTCCCGAATCCCCAGAAAATTCAGGTTCGGTCCGTTAATAACCAATAATTTCATCCCTGCCTCCTTTTTTTCTAACCCGCCGCATGGGCAATCTCATCCAGAATCGCATCAAAATCTTTCCCATCCACATCGATGATATAATTAGATGCTTTTTCATAATATTCTGAACGTTTTTTCATCATTTCTTCTATTTTCTCACGGGGGTTATCCCCTTGCAGCAGCGGCCTTGTGGTATCGTGTTTTAACCGCTCATAAATCGTTTCCGCGTCTGCCCGCAGATACACCACTATCCCAAGCCGTTTTAACAAGTCCCGGTTTTCTTCCCGCAGGGGCAGACCGCCGCCCGCAGAAATAATGAGATGATTCGCCGTCTTTAACAGTTTCCTTAGACATGCCGTTTCCAAATCCCGAAAATATGCCTCGCCGTCTGTCCTAAAAATCTCAGAAATCGTCCTATCCTCTTCTTTTTCAATCAGCTTGTCCGTATCTTCTACAGGGCGGCGCAGCCTATAGGATAACTTGATGCCCACCGTGGATTTTCCGCAGCCCATAAATCCGATTAAAATAATATTATCCATATGTATGTATCATTCCTTTCGACTTATCGCCCTATTGCCCTATCGCCTGTCTTTTGCTACCTTCCTATCTTACAGTCCCATTTCCCGGCGCATCTTTTCATAGACGAACTCTGCTTCCTCTTCCCCGATTTCCACCTGGTTCCAGAGCTCATAAGCAATCACGCCCTGATACAGCAGCATCTTTAAGCCGTTATAAGCCGCCGCGCCGGCTTCTTTTGCAAGCTGCATGAAGCGCGTCGTATAAGGTTTGTAAATCAAGTCAAATCCCGTATGCAGTTTCTGATAAAAAGCAATATCCTCTATGACAGCCTCCCCATCGTGGGGGGCAAGCCCTACGGAAGTTCCCTGAATCGCCAGAAATTTCCCATCCGGCAGTTTCGGATAATCGGAAAGCAGCATGGGCACGATGAGTTCTCTAGAAAACGCTGTATTGACTTCGTTTGCCACCTGCTTTGCCTTTTCTAACGTGCGGTTTAGCAGATAGACCCTGGCGGCGCCTTTTTCGCCGCATAAATACGCCACTGCCCTTGCCGCGCCACCTGCGCCAAGCAGGATAATTTCTTCCCCTTCAATACGGATGCCCTCGCTCACCATCGCCCGGTACAGCCCGGTCATGTCCGTATTGTAGCCCTTATACCCTTTTTCCGTGCGGACCAGCGTATTGACTGCGCCAATCTTAGCGGCAAGCGAATCTACCTCTTCCAGATACTGCATAACCTCAGTCTTATAAGGAACCGTCACGTTCATTCCCAGAATATTCAGTGCATACGCACCCTTTAGCGCATCTTCCAGCCTTCCCTTGTCCACCAGAAAGGGGACATAAACCAGATGATGTCCGCATCTTTGCGCCAGTGTATTGTGAATCACCGGCGAAAGTGTGTGTTCCACCGGATTTCCAATCAGTCCGCAGGTTCTCGTTTTTCCGTTAATTCCATCCATCCTAATTTCCTTTTCCCATATCAACAACTTTTTTTGCATTCTCAGTCTTTTTCATCAACAACCATTCCTGCATTATCAATCTTTTCCCACCTTCTTCTGACGTCGCAGATAAAAAAACAGCACAATTTTTTCCAGATACCGTTTCAGCACAATCTGGATTTCCTCTTTTGGGTGAATCGGCTTGACAAGATAGGTCTTGATGCCCGCCTTCTTAGCCCCCCATACGTCTGTAAAAAGCTGATCTCCTACAAACAGCGTGGTTTCCGGCGTGGTTTCCATCAGCTTCATCGCCCTGACATAGCCTTCCGGGAAAGGTTTGTTCGCCTTAAAAATATACTGACCGCCGACCTTTTCCTGGAAAGATTTCACCCGCGGCTCTTTGTTGTTGGACAAGAGCACACTTCCATACCCCATCTTTTTAAGCCGCGCAAACAGGGCGATACTCCTTTCATCCGCAGGCGCGCCATGCGGTACGAGCGTATTGTCGATATCAAAAATGATGCCCCGATATCCCTGCCCATACAGCCCTTCATAATCGATTCCATAGGCGGAGTCCAGATATTCATCTGGATAAAAACACTCAAACATCCCTTCCACAATCCTTCCCGATGGCATGAAACATGCGCAAGGCATGGCGCATATAGCCCACCATGCCTTATAACTTCTTTACAATATGATTGTACCTTGCCGTAAAAATAAGCTTGGCAAGTGTACTTAAAAACATCAACAGAATATCCCAGAATAAAAAGAGATAGGCATGCCCTATAAACGCCTCATACCACGCTGCCCCCTGAAACACCTTGTTTCCAAAAAATAAAAACAATAACAGCAGCAATGCAATTATCATAAAAAGAATGCGGAAGCCGTTGGCAATGCTCATCGGCACGCTTGCCTTTTTCACGATTTCTTTTTCCTGATTCGTCATCTCAAATTCCTGCGCTTTCTGTCTGATACTTCTCCGGGGTTTCTTTCCCTGCCTGTCCCGGCTTTCTATCGGAATCCATTCCCGGCTTTGCCTATTCTTTCCGTTCCTGCTTATCCGCAGGTTCGAGTACCTTTTTCAACTCATCCATAAACGTATTAATGTCTTTAAATTCACGGTATACCGATGCAAACCGGACATAGGCTACCGCTTCTAAGTCTTTGAGTTTATTCATGACCAGTTCACCGATAACCTGGCTCGGAATTTCCTTCTCTTCCCTGCCAAAGATATCCGTCTCTACTTCATCTACCAACTGATTAATCCGGTTGGCGCTAATCGGTCTCTTATGACATGCACGCAACACACCTGCCTCGATTTTGGCCCTATCATAAGTTTCCCGGTTGTTGTCCTTTTTAATGACAATGAGTGGAATCGTTTCTACCTTTTCATAAGTGGTAAAACGTTTGTCGCACTCGTCGCATACGCGTCTTCTCCTGATGGAATTATTTTCCTCAGCCGGACGACTGTCAATAACTCTCGTATTCTCATGACCACAATATGGACACTTCATCTGAAAATCCCTCGCTTCTCTAACTTTCTATATTGCTTATTATCCCATATAAAAATTTTTATGTCAACTGCTGTTCGACGGGAATCACGGAAATGCGGCATCATTTCTTACAAATATCCACAATAATAATATCCGGTCCTATCTGTTTGATATCTTTATAGCAAATGACATAATCCGGGTCGCTGCAGAACAGCCCATATAACTTATTATTTCCCGGAACAATTAATTTAAAAATCTGCCCCGTGCACTCGTCAAACTCAAAATCCGCCACTCTGCCCAGCTTCTGGCAGTTTTTCAGATTAATCACTTCTTTTTTCTTAAAATCCGAAAACAGCATATTCCACCAATACTCCGCCCTTTTTATTATTCAATGCACCTTTTTTTAAAAGGTTCCTGTGATGATAAAAGTTTCCAATTTTCCCATTTATTTCATGAATAATTCCCGCGCTTTCGCACATCCTTAAAAAGAGAAATGAATAGCGCATCTAGAAAATGAAAAAGAACTATAAAAAGCGAAATCCGAAATCTAAAAAAAGGACGGACAAAGATATGATTCAAGGAAAAGTCGAAATCTGTGGCGTAAACACGTCAAAACTTCCATTATTAAAAAATGAAGAAAAAGAGGAGCTTTTCCGAAGAATCGGAAATGGCGACGACAATGCGCGTAAGGAATATATCAAGGGGAATCTGCGGCTTGTATTAAGCGTGATTAAACGGTTTCATTCCAGCAATGAAAATGTGGATGATTTGTTCCAGATCGGATGTATCGGGCTTATCAAAGCCATCGATAACTTTGATTGTAGCCTGAATGTGAAGTTCTCGACCTATGCGGTACCCATGATCATTGGAGAGATCCGCCGTTATCTGCGGGATTCCAATAGCATCAGGGTTTCACGCTCGCTCAAAGACACCGCCTACAAAGCCATCTATGCCAAAGAAAATCTGACCCGCAAAAACTCCCAGGAACCTACCATCAATGAAATTGCCGCTGAAATCGGTATCGCCAAAGAAGATATCGTCTACGCCCTGGACGCCATCCAGAGTCCTATGAGTCTTTACGAACCCATCTATACGGACGGCGGCGATACCCTCTATGTCATGGATCAAATCAGCGATAAGAAAAATAAAGAAGAGGTCTGGGTCGAGCATATCTCTTTAAGCGAAGCCATGAAAAAGCTTTCCGAAAGAGAACATGAAATCATAACGCTGCGTTTTTTCGAGGGGAAAACCCAGATGGAAGTCGCCGAAAAAATCGGCATTTCCCAGGCACAGGTCTCCCGTCTGGAAAAAAACGCGCTCAAAACCATGAAAAACTATCTGACAGCCTGAAAAGACGTCAGATAGAATCCTTGCCGCTCTGCAGATTGGCAATATCATAGGCCAAGGTAATATCGCGGTTTCCATATAATTTGAAATAATTTTGCACGATTCTGTCTGTAACGATACGGATATCATCGCGCTCCGCACCCACCAGGACAACCAGAAACTGGGAACTGCTGTAACGGGTTCCCACGTCCACACCGCGCAGCGACTTAATAATCGCCTGTTCCATGCACTGCATCGCCTGTTCCATCTGCCCTAATTTAATATCGCTTCCATCCGCGGAAAACAGCGTAAAGAGAATCAGCTGCACTTCCTGCTTATTCCGCTGGGAAAAATGTACGACAAAATCATAAATCCGCCCAAACTCTTCATAATCAATCTGGAAGGCTCCCTGATAGGACTGCCTGTTTTCTATCATATCGACCAGCCTGTTTAAATCTATCTTCGTATCTTCCATTGTTTTCAGCATATTGGCGCTCTGATAGAAGAGGTAGCGCTCCTGCCCCTCGCTATGTTTCACATGGTATAAGGCCTTGTCCGCCTTACGCGTAAGCTCCGCAAAATCGCCGCCGTCCACGCCGAATAAACTGATTCCCACGGAAAGCGTGATATCCTGTAAAGCGTTGATTTCTTTTTTCTTCTCATCAAAGATGGCTAAAATCTGCTCTACCTTCTTAACCGCATCATCCTGTCTGCTGATACCTTCCACATAATACAAAAATTTATCCCCGCCGATTCGACAGACAATGTCTTTCTCGGAAACATCTTTTAAGATATCCGCCGTCATTTTCAATACATAATCCCCCGCTAGATGTCCATGTTTTTCATTGATACGTCCGAAATTATCCACATCCAGAATCATCACACAGCCACTGCCATTGCGCAGACTCTCGGTAATTTCTTTTTCTCCCTGTTCCCTGCCAAGCAGCCCTGTCAGATAATCCAGCTTGGAATCCAGACCGATTTCCTCTTTCGTAATGCCGCCATAAATCTTATTGCTGTTGAAAATCGGCATAACCATATCTTCTTTCGGAATATTCTTCTGCAGGTTTCCTTCTTCCAACAGCTCCATAAACTGATCCACAAGGTAAGGGTCAAACTGCGTCCCCCTTCCCTTAATCAGCTCTTGTTTTACCGTCTCATCCTGTAACCGCTTGCGGTATACCCGGTTGCTCGCCATCGCATCATAAGAATCCACAATGCCGATAATCCTTGCTACAAGCGGAATTTCTTCTCCCTTCAGACCGTTCGGGTATCCCCGTCCGTCGTACCGCTCATGATGATATTTCGCGCCGACGCTGACATTTTTGAACATTTTGATGTCCTTTAAAATTTCTGCGCCCATCACCGTATGGTTTTTAATCAGCTCAAACTCCACGTCTGTCAGCTTAAAAGGCTTGTTCAACACAGAATCCGGCACACCGATTTTTCCGATATCATGCAGCAGCGCCACATAATGGATATTCTGCACATCTTCCTCAGACCAGCCGATTTTCCGCGCCAGCGCTTCCGAATAATAAGCGACCCGGATGGAATGTCCTTTCGTATAATCGTCCTTGGCATCGATGGTATTCGCCACAGTCGTAATCGCCTGTATCGTCACAAGCTCAACTTCCCTTGTCTTCTCATCTAACTGCTGCTGCAAATCTTTCCTGTAACCGTCCAGCTCGATGGAACGACGGACACGGTTTAACATAATCATCGGTTCAAAAGGCTTCGTAATAAAATCATACGCGCCCATCTGGAAACACTTCGCCTCGGTTTCCGTCTTTCTGTCCGCCGTCAGGAAAATAACCGGTATCTTACTCCATTCCTTGTGCTCCTGTAATACCTTCATCACATCAAAGCCGCCGATTTCCGGCATAAAAATATCCAGCAGAATCAAATCCGGTTTATATTTTTCCAGATATTTAAACGCCTGCTTGCCAGAATTGACCCCGATTACTTTATACTCGGCGCGCAGCAGATTCTGCGCCATTACCAGGTTCACTCTATCGTCGTCCACAATCAAAATCGTCTTCATTGTCCCCATATTACATCCCCGCAATCGTGCTTTTAAGATTATTATACTTTTTTCTAAAGCAAAAAGCAATCGAATATATGACAATACTCGATTGCTTTTTCCTTTTTTATGTTTCCCGCAGGATTTCTTTTTTCAATCTCCTCATAATTTTCTTTTCTAATCTGGAAATATAAGACTGCGAAATCCCAAGCAGTTCTGCTACTTCCTTCTGGGTCAGCTCTTTAGAGTCCACATTTCCCAGCCCGAAACGCAGTTTGATAATCGTCTGTTCCCTGTCGGAAAGCTTGGAAATCGCCTTAATTAACAGTTTCCTTTCCACCTCACTCTCGATATTCTGATAGATGACGTCCTCGTCCGTCCCCAAGATATCGGATAGCAGTAATTCGTTTCCGTCCCAGTCCACATTTAAGGGTTCATCGATGGAAACTTCCATTTTATGCTTACTGTTGCGCCTCAAATACATGAGAATCTCATTTTCAATACAACGGGAAGCATAAGTCGCCAGTTTAATATTTTTCTCTGGATTGAACGTATTGATTGATTTTATCAGTCCGATTGTCCCGATGGATATTAAATCCTCCACGCCGACTCCGGTATTATCAAATTTCTTGGCTATGTACACGACAAGACGCAGATTGTGTTCAATCAAAAGCGCCTTTGCCTCGTCCTCATATTCCGTTCCGAGGTCTCCGATAATTTCATTTTCCTTCTCTACTTCCAAGGGCGGAGGCAGAACTTCCGTTCCGCCTATGTAATGGATATCTCCCTGCCTGTGCATCAGAAACCTTGTATCTTTACGCACCATCTTAAACTGTACTTTTCCGGGAATTGCCACTTTAAAAACCATATTTTTTCCTCCTAGTTTTCTTTCCTAGTTTTCTATTAACGCAGGATGCAATATCATCTGATAAACGCCATCTTTTGATATTCCCGTATTACAAATCGCAATCACGACGCGCTTGCAGCTTATTTCCCGGTAGGATTCTTCTATCACAAGCTCCGGCAGTTCATAAGCGTCTAAAATTCCCCGCTCCTTGCCGACGCTCTGGTAAGGAATGGCATGGTAACGCTCTGGAATCAAATATGCCTGCATCTCTTTTGCCGCGCTTTCGCTGATAATGCATACCGGCGCGCCGCTGACGGGTTCATATAAGTGATTGCCCGTATCTAAAAGCGCTTTCATGCGGATATTCTGCCCTTCTATGGGAATACGGATTTCTTTTAGAGTCTCTTCCTCTCTTTTTTGCAGCTTTCCAATCAGAAACCACAAAAAACCATAACCGCAAAGCCCTAAGAAAGCATAGATCCAGAGACCATAACGCCCCTCTTTTAGGAAAAATCCAACCAGCCATTGCATGACGCTGCCAAAGAAAAATCCGCAAAGCCCCATGACGATGGAGCATTTTAGAAGAAACTCCGGCTTTTTCACTGCAAAGACAACGCGAATCATGAACATACTGACAGGTATCACTCCAAAAAACAGCCTTATCCTCATATTCCCAAACGGCAGCAGCATAATCAGACAACTCATGCCGGCGCCCAAGGCAGCCCCGGATACAATTCTTCCATGCGTGGCAGTACACTTTAGAATTTTCCCCGTTATGGATAACAGATACAGATTCATTACGAATTGAATGAAAAATACCCTGTCAATATATACTTTGTAATACACTATCCACCTCCTGTTTTCTGCTCTATTATATGAGATAAGCCGTGATTTTTTTGTCATATTGTGAGAGCGTTTTGGGAATATTTTCTGACTTATTTCGCCATACGTAAAAAAGCCAGACTCTGGAGTCTGGCCCTTATAACACTCTTTATAATGCTATTTTCTCTGTAAGAAATCCGGTATCTTTAAGGATTTCTCTTCCACGGAGCTTCTAATATCCGTCGTGCGGTTAATCCCGGCAATGGGTTTCACTCCCTGCGCCTGTCCGTTCGCTCCCGGCGCCTGTGTTCCCGACGCCTGGCCACCGCCAGCCGTTCCCACGGAAGGTCTCACGCCAAGGGCTCCTACGCCCACACCGGCATGTCCTACCCCGGCTCCTGCTCCTTTTCCCTGTAAAGAAGTGGGTGTTATGTAGGTAGATTTGAAGTTTAGACCGCCTACGCCTTTCATCTGATTCGCTTTCACTTCAATCCCTGTGGCAATAATCGTAACGTTACAGGTATCCGTCATGCTGCCGTCGTACATCGCGCCAAAGATACAGTTGATATCGTCGCCCGTCAGCTCCCTTACATAATCAGCTGCATCATTAGCATCCGCCAGTGAAATATCACCGGATACGTTAATGATAACATCGGTCGCGCCGGAAATGGTCGTCTCAAGAAGCGGGCTTTCCACTGCCATTTTAACGGCTTCGCTTGCCTTATCGTCGCCTTTGCCTGTACCGATACCGATATGTGCGATTCCTTTATCTTTCATGACGGTCTGTACGTCCGCAAAGTCAAGGTTAATTACTGCCGGAAGGTTAATCAGATCCGTGATGCCCTGTACTGCCTGCTGCAATACCTCGTCCGCTTTCTTTAAGGCATCCGGCATGGTTGTCCTTCTATCGACGATTTCCAGTAATTTGTCATTCGGAATGACGATAAGCGTATCCACGTTATCCTTGATTTTATCGATTCCGCTCAAGGCGTTCACCATACGGACCTTGGCTTCAAAACGGAAAGGCTTGGTAACGACGCCTACCGTCAAAATGCCCATGTCCTTCGCCAGTTTCGCTACGACAGGAGCTGCACCCGTCCCAGTGCCGCCGCCCATACCGCAGGTTACGAATACCATGTCGGCGCCTTTTAGCGCCGCCGCAATTTCCTCTTCGCTTTCCTGCGCCGCTTTCTCACCGATTTCCGGTTTCGCCCCGGCTCCTAATCCTTTGGTCAGCTTCTCGCCTATCTGTAGAAGCTTCGGCGCTTTACAGAGCTGGAGAGCCTGTTTATCTGTATTAATCCCGATGAAATCAACCCCATCGATATTTTCATCAATCATTCTATTAACAGCATTATTACCTGCACCACCCACACCAACTACGATGATTTTCGCTGCAGATTCAGCGTCGTTTGTCTTAATCTCAAGCAAGGTAGCTCCTCCTTCTATGTTGAAAATAAACTCATATAGATTATCATATAATTATTTTCTCAATTTAGCAACCCCAATTTTATGATTTTCACACTTTCGTGTCAAATTTGTACCTTATTGCCATAAATTACCAATCCTGGAATTTTTCCCCGTCTAGTTCTGCTCAAAGCTGATTATCTTCGTATCTTCCGTATATTCTTTCATATCCAGCGTACCGCTTTTGCCCTGTAAATCGGGCATCATATATTGCAGCTCCATGATTTTCTCATCGATGTTGTCACCGCTGCCCATCGCCGCTTTCACCTCACCGAATAGCAGCGTAATCTCATAATCGGGGGAAAAATAAATCTTGTCCACGCTCAAATCATACTTGTCCAGCAATTGCGTAATATTCAGGATTTCCTGAAAAACCTCCTGATTTTCCACCGGCAGCGTCTCGTGCAATACCACATAATCAAAAAGCAGCCCCGTCACCTGGGGAATGCCCGGCGTGCCCTCCTCGGACGTTTCCACCACGATGCCGTCCTTGTCAAAATAGATATAGCGCCCCAGATAGATGACATATCCTGCGATTGCCTTTTCATAGACGGTAATCCTGACCGTATCGTTTGCCTCGATGGACACGTCCATCGTTTCGATAAAGGGGATATTGTCAATCCCCTTATCCCGGTACTTCAGGGAAAGAAAAATGGAATTATGCCCATATTTTCCTTCCATTACCATATCCATGATTTCCTCGTTCGTATAATGGATATTGCCTTCCACATAGACAGTAGTAATCGTATAATTCTCTATGATATAAACATATCCCGCTGCAAGAATGGCAAGCAGGACGCAGCAGATGACGGAAAGAACAGCGATCCTTTTCTTTTTATCAAAACGAACCTTCTGTTTTTTCTGTTTTTCATCCGCCGCATCGCTCTTTACCAGCCTCAAGCGGTTGTTTTTCCGAGATATTTTCTTTACATTATCCTTACCGCCCATATTTATCTTCCATTCGTTCCATCTTCGCTATTTTTCTGCCATCATTTGCTTCCTTAATAATCCAGCGCCTCACATTTTACGCCAAACGCCCTTAAATCCTGGCAGATATCTTCATAGCCTCTTTCTATGAAATGCCTGTTCTGCACGATACTTCCGCCGTTCGCCGCGCTTCCTGCAAGCACTAATGCTGCACCGCCCCGCAGTTCATCCGCCTGTAGGATATTTCCTTGAAGCGACTTTACGCCTTCCACGGATACGGTATGCCCCTTGTAACTGATTTTAGCGCCCATTTTCTGTAACTGTCCCACAATATGGAAGCGGTTCTCAAAAATGGTCTCTTCCAGAGTGCCCCTCTCTCCATCCGCTAATGCCATCGCCACAAGAAATGCCGACTGTAAATCCGTCGGGAAGCCCGGATAGCTTTGGGTCCTAATCATCGGCGGCATCCGCCTTGCGCCTTTACAGACGACAAGCATTCCCTCTTCACTCTCGGATATCTGGGCGCCCATTGCCGCAGCCGCTTCCATGACAGCGCCCAACTGCCCGCAAGGAGCTTCCTGTAAGAAAACTTCCCCGCCGTCGCAGAGACATGCTGCCAGATAAGTGCCCGCCACAATGCGATCCGCCGGAACCCTGTAAGAAACTTCATGCAGTTTCTCAACGCCCCGGATAATCAATGTGCCTGTACCGGCTCCCTCAATATCCGCGCCCGCCTGGCTTAAAAAGTCACACAATGCAGTAATTTCCGGTTCCCTTGCAGCATTCTCAATCACAGTCGTCCCTTGGGCGAGCACCGCCGCCAGCACAAGGTTTTCTGTCGCCCCCACGCTGACGAAAGGGAGTTTATGAATCGCGCCGGTCAGTCCTTTCGTTTCCGCAAAAAAACCGTCCTCCCGCTCTTCAATCGTCACGCCCATCTTCCGCAACCCTCTAAGATGCAGGTCTATCGGTCTTTTCCCGATTACGCAGCCCCCCGGATACTGCATACCAACGCTTCCGATCCGCGCCAGCAGCGCCCCCAGAAGCATAATGGACGAACGCATGACGCCCACGGAATCGGAAGGCATGTCGCAGCCTGTCAGCTCTTTCGCATGGACTTTCAGGGTATGTCCATCCCGTTCTATCTTACAACACAGGCTTTCCATCAGGCGCAGCATATGATGCACATCGCTGATTCTGGGACAATTTTCTATCTCGCAAGTACCGTCTATTAAAAGAGTGGCTGCCAGAATCGGCAGCACTGCATTTTTGGAGCCCTGTATTCTCGTCTGCCCCTGCAGACAGTTTCCACCATATATTTGAATTGCATCCATAGCAAAACCCCAAAGCAGATAATCAATGACCTACTTTATCTATATGGTAAAAACGCGAAAAATTATCTTGTACTTATAAATCTTTTAAGCGAATCCCTTTCGCCACACTCAGGACAAGTCCGATTTCTATGAGCAGGAATAAGACGGACGTCCCCCCATAACTGATAAAGGGCAGGGATATTCCCGTATTGGGTATCGTATTCGTTACAACGGCAATATTCAAAATGACCTGAATCGCGATATGCCCAAGCACACCCACCACAAGCAGCGCACCGAATAAGTCCGGGGCATTATTGGCGATGACCATAAACCGCCAGATTAGGATGATAAACATCAAAATAACGGCAATCGCGCCAAACAATCCAAGCTCTTCGCAGATAATCGAGAAAATCATATCATTCTGCGCCTCCGGAATAAAGCCCAGCTTCTGTTTGCTGGCGCCCAGCCCTTTGCCAAGAATGCCGCCTGACCCGATTGCATAAAGCCCCTGCAGTGTCTGGAAACCTTTTCCGCTGGCATACGCCTCAGGGTCTAGCCACGCCAGAATACGCTCACCCCTAAAACCGCCGACTTCACCGCCCGACTCCGACGATTTCACGATGATAAAGACCAATAGCGCCGCTGCTGCAATGGCAAGCAGCCCCAGCAGAAGAAACCGCTTGTAATCGGGACAGGACACGAACAGCATCAGTACCGCAATACCCATAACGATAATGGCAGAGCTTACATTATCCGTAATCTTCCACAACATCAGCGCAATCGGCACCGGAACCACAAGTACTGTATAAAACCCTTTCCGGCTCCTTATGCCCTTGCCCATAGAGCAAATCATACTCGCTAAAAACAATATCATGCCCAATTTCGCCACTTCCGCCGGCTGTAAGGAAACCCCGGCGATACGCAGCCACCTCGTAGCGCCGTGGGACTCATGCCCGAAAGGAATAATCAACAGGATCAATACCACGGATACTATGTAGGCGGGCACTGCAAAAGGCTCCCAGAAATGATAGGGGATATTGGCTACGAAAAACATTACCGCAATGCCCAGAATCGTCGCCCAGAGCTGTTTTCTGAAATACCATGCCGAATCTCCGTCAAACTGCATATTGGCATTATACGAGCTTGTGGAATAGACCATAATCAGCCCGAATCCTAACAGGAAAATGACGATAAACAACAGACTGTAATCCATGTAATTGCTGGTATTTGATTTTCTACTCCGGGACGCCGCCCTTGCTCTTGCAACTCTTTCTGCCACGTTTACGACTCCTTTAACTGATTGACAAGTTCTTTAAACATTTTTCCTCTTACTTCATAATTTGGAAACATTCCCCAGCTTGCACAGGCAGGGGAAAGCAGCACTGCATCGCCGGGGCTGGCATTTTGTACACAGATAGCAAAAGCTTCTTCAAAACTGTCCGCCAGAACGATGTTTTCCACGCCATGCTTTCTGGCGCAGGCCGCTATTTTCTCTTTTGTTGCACCAATTAAGACAAAACATTTCACCTTGCCTTCAAACGCTTCTATCCATTCATCATATTCGCTCTGTTTATCATAACCGCCGCCAATTAAGACAGTCGGTTTGCTCATCGCCTTAATTCCCTGTATTGCTGCGTCCGGGTTGGTTCCTTTAGAATCGTTATAATAATCCACGCCGCCCTTCGTCGCCACAAACTCTATCCGGTGCTCCACCGCCTTGAAGTTTCTAATCGTTTCCAAAATAATGTCCATTGGCACACCCATCGCCTGGGCGATTGCAATCGCCGCCATGACGTTTTCTGCATTGCAGACGCCTACCAACTGCATCTCATGGACATTCATAAGCCATCTGACATTTCCCTGATTTGCCTGATAAATCTCTTCTCCGTCCAGATATAGACCATCGAAAAGCTTACCCGCGGATGAAAAATAAACAACCTGCGCCGGACACCTATCGCCAAACGCCCTCGTGTATGGATTATCATAATTTAAGACGCAGACATCCTCTTTCGTCTGGTTTGCCGCAATGTTTTCCTTCGCCGCGATGTAATTTTCCATCGTATGATGCCTGTTTAGATGATCCGGCGTAATATTCAAAATGACAGATACATGGGGATGGAATTTCTCTATCGTCTCTAATTGGAAACTGCTGATTTCCGCCACCGTCACTGTCTTATCCAGGGATTCTAATGCCGTCAGCGTATAGGGATTTCCAATATTGCCGACCACATAGACACTCTCATAATATGCCTTCATCATCTCGCCTACAAGGGACGTGGTCGTCGTTTTCCCATTGGTTCCGGTAATCGCCACAACCTGCCCTTTCCCGATTTCATAAGCCAACTCTATCTCGCCCCATATCGGGATATTTCGTCTGCGAAAAGCTTCTACAAACTCCGTATCCACCGGCACACCCGGACTTAAAATAACAAGTGTTACGTCTTTAAAATGCTCCGGCAAAACGCCTGTCGCCACCTGCGCCCTGCATTCGGCGGATAGTTTCTTCTCTACCTCTTCTTTGACAAGCTTTTCATTCTCATCGTATAGAAATGGCTGCGCCCCTACCCGGCTTAGAGCCTCTGTTGCCCCAATCCCGCTGATGCCGGAACCGACGACCAAAACTTTTTTATCCGTCCAATTCATTTCCCAATCCAAACCTTTCCTACAAACCGCTCACACCATATTATATGCCCATCAATGCCACGAGACAAAGCAGCGCCGTCACGATAGAAAAGACCGCTACCACTCTCGTTTCAGACCATCCGCCCAATTCAAAATGATGATGGATGGGCGCCATCCGAAAAATACGTTTCCCACCGCTTATTTTAAAATAAGATACCTGTATGACGACGGACAATACCTCTATCACATAAATAAACCCTACAATCGCTAGAAAAATAGGCATTTGCATCATGTACGCTGTCGCCGCCACAAAACCGCCCAGCGCCAGGGAACCGGTATCCCCCATAAATACGCTCGCCGGGTATACGTTAAACAGCAAAAATCCAAGCAGTGCACCGACAACTGCACAGGTAACCGGTTCGATGCCGCTTTGTAACCCGATTGCCACGACGGTAAAAAATGTGGCAATCAGAACTGTCACGGAACTTGCCAGTCCATCCAGACCGTCCGTAAAGTTTGCGCCGTTCACCGTCCCAATGACGATAAAAAACAGGATGGGAATGTTAAAAATACCGAAATCCAGATAAGTATCCGGCAAAAAAGGAATCCTCATCCGTAAGGAAACATCCGTATAATGCGTAATATAATAGGCAAATACACCCGTCACAAGAATCTGCAGCGCCATCTTCTGCCAGGCGCGCAGCCCCATAGAACGTTTCAACACGACCTTGATATAATCATCCATAAATCCAATCAGACCAAACCCCAGCGTCACAAAAAGAATCGGAATGATTCTGGGATAATCGTTTACATAAAGAATCGAAGTAATCACGATACTGATTAAAATAAGGATACCGCCCATCGTAGGGGTTCCGTTTTTTTTCAAATGGCTTTCCGGTCCTTCATCCCTGACCGTCTGACCGACTTTCAGCCGCCGCAGGAAAGGAATGACAACAGGTCCCAAAACCACGCTGATGATAAACGATATGATGACCGACATAAAAATTGTAGTATCCACTTTCTTACCTGCCTTTCCTTACAAGCCTTTCCGACTTTCCCCGTAAGCCTCCTGGCTTTTTACAAGTCTTCCTACATCTTTAGTCTGTATCTTCCACAGCCCCGGAAGTTGTCTCCTCACCATTATAATCCATCTTTTCCAAATAAGGAAGAATATTTTCAAAAAGCTGCTTCACAACCGGCGCAGCAATCTGTCCGCCATAGTAAACGCCCTGCGGATTGTTGATGATGCAGACCGCCAGTACCTGCGGATTGTCCGCCGGTGAAAATCCCAGAAAAGAGGCAATGTATTTCCCGCTTCCCCGCGGCAGCGTCTGGCTTGTGGCAGTCTTACCGCCTATTCTGTAACCTTCTATGTATGCGTTTTTACCGCCGCCATTTTCCACTACCTGCTCTAAGATATAGCGCATGGTTTCCGACGTTTCCTGCGATACGATACCGTCCTTCACCTGATAAGCAAAAGATTTATTCACGCTATGATCTGCATTCGACATGCGCACGCCAAAATGGGGCGTCACCCGCCTCCCGCCGTTCACAAAGGAAGAAACGGTCACAGCAAGCTGAATCGGCGTAATCTGGAAGGACTGCCCGAAAGAAATGGTCGCCAGTTCCACCTGCCCGATATTTTCTTTCTTATGCATGATTGTACCCGCCTCGCCCGGCAAGTCAATTCCCGTCCTGTCTAACAATCCGAATTTAGAGAAATATTTGTAATAATTATCGACGCCCAGCCGCAGCCCGATGGTCACAAACGCCGGATTGCAGGAATTCATGGTCGCCTGTACAAAATCTTCCGAGCCGTGTCCGCCGACTTTATGGCACCGGATTCTCCTATCGCCCACCATGACATATCCCGGACAGCTAAAGGTATCTTTCAGCGTTACAACGCCCTCTTCCAATGCTGCCGCCGCCGTCACCGTCTTAAAAGTAGAACCCGGCTCATAAGTGTCGTTAATGCAGCCATTTCGCCACATCGCGTTTAAAAGCTCCTGTTTCTTTTCCTCGGAAAGCCCTTCCGATTCTATCTCTTCTGGCAGGGAATAGGGATTATTTAAATCAAACTCCGGTACATTGACCATCGCCATAATCTCACCGTTCTGGGGATTCATGACGATAATCGATACGCTGTCCGCTTCTTTCGTTTCCAACGTCTGTAAGGCAAGCTGGGTCGCATAACTCTGGATATTCATATCCAGCGTGATATATAAATCGTTGCCGTTTACAGGCTCTATTCTTTCCTCACCCGCTTCCGGCACTTCCACGCCTTTAGCGTCTGTCACCGTTAAAATTGTGCCCGCTTTTCCCTGTAAGTATTCTTCGTAGATGACTTCCAGCCCGATAATGCCCTGATTATCGCCGCCTGTAAACCCAAGCACTTTAGAAGCAAGGGAGCCGTAGGGATAATACCGCTTGTAATCTTCATCTACTTTAACGCCCGCCAGCTCATAGCTGCGGATGTTATCACCGATGGACTTATCCACATTGCTCTTTATTTTTTCGATAGACGTATATTTCTCAACTCTTTTTCGTACATATTCTTCTGACAGCTCTAGTTCCTTAGACAATACCGATATCACTTCTTCCGCGTCTTCTATCTGATTATGAATCACGGATATCGTACACACGGTCTTGTTATCGGCAAGAATTTCCCCATTGGCGTCGATAATCCTGCCTCTCGCCGCCTTGATGCTGCGCTCCCGCTCATGCAGCTCCTTCGCCTTCTGGGTGTAATATTCCGACTGGAAAACCATCAGATAAACCAATCTGGCAATCAGTCCAAGAAACATCACAAAACAGGCAAAGAATATCGTCACGGTCTTGTTTCTGTGAAAAGTTTTATGAGAATACTCTGTTTCTTTCATTTTCAAGAAAACCTCATAAAAAGGTATTAATATAATTTATTACCGTTTTTATGAGGTTATTCGTATGAAGTGCATCTTATGGTCCGAAGTTTTCTTCTTCCGTGTCGCCTCCTGCGGGCGGTTCGCCGATACCGCTGCTACCGCTTTCCCCTTCCCCGGTAATCAGACTGCCGCCATTTACCACGGCTCCTGTATCCGGATCGATTAAATCTCCTGTATCCGGGTCTTTGAGATAGCCGCTTTCCGGGTCTTTGGGGAATGTTTTCCATACCTGGGTATCCACGGGTTCTGCAGGGGTCTCGCTGCCTTCGCCTGTGCCTTCTCCGTTTTCCCCCGTACCTTCTGTTCCCTCGCCTTCCCCGGTCTCGCCGGTGCCTTCTGTGCCTTCTGCAGTTTCGCCCTCTTCCTCCTGCGGCGTCGTAATCTGTAATTTCATTTCTTCTAATTCTTCCCGCTCCTTATCGGTCAGCTCTTCTGTCATGAAGATATTCAGATAAGGGAGCATTTCCGTCAAAATCTTGCGCACGATGCGGGTCGCATATTTCGCATCATCCTGATAGGGGACGTTGGGTCTGTCCACAACGACATAAATCGCAATCTGCGGGTCATCCGCCGGCGCATAGCCTAGAAATGACACGACATATTCATTATTTCCACGAGGCAGCGTTTCCGCCGTTCCCGTCTTGCCACCTATCATATAGCCCGCTGGTCTTGCTGTCTTACCGGTTCCGTTTTCCCCCGATACGACTAGATTACAATATTCCAATATTTTATCGCTGGTAGACTGGGAAATCGTCTGTTTTAACAGTCTTGGCTCTATATTTTCTACCGTCGCTCCATCCGATGTAGTAATCTTGCTGACTACATGCGGCTCATAATAATACCCGCCGTTAATCAGAGAACAGAAGCCCGTAATCATCTGAATCATGGAAGCATTGAACCCTTGCCCGAAGGAACAGGTCGCAAGTTCCGTCTGCCGGATATTATCTTTATTGTATACAAGCGATGCCGTCCTGGATTCCCCCGCTAAGTCGATATTCGTTTTCAGACCGAAACCAAATAAATGCTGATAATCGACGAAACGGTCTTTTCCAAGCTGAAATGCCACATTCATCAACACCACATTGCAGGAACGCTCAACCCCTTCCGCTACCGTCAAGGGACCGTCGCCAAATTTCTGATGGCATTTAATCGGGTGTCCGCCCACTTCCAGACGTCCCTCGCAGTTATAGGTTTCGTTGCCCGTAATTGCGCCGCTCTCGATAGCCGCCGCTACGGTAAAAGGCTTTGCCACGGAACCCGGCTCATAAGTATCCACGATACAGAAGTTTTTCCATAGGGCGTCCAACTGCCTGTACGTCGCTTCGTCATCTAATGCCCGGACCATTTCTTCCGTCAGATATTCCCCTGTTTTTTTCCACTTTTCATCCAGCACTGGCATCCCAATCAGCTTGTCCGTATTACGCGTGTCGTTCAAATCATAAGTCGGATAGGAACCCATGCCCAGCACATTGCCGGTATCGACTTCCATGACGATACAGCCTACATTCTCCGCACCGTTTCCCGTTCTATAAGAATCCTTATACTCTTCGTTAAATTCCTCCAGATATTTCTGGATGATACGCTGGATATTAGCGTCTAATGTTAATTGCAAATTATAACCGTCCACCGCCTGGATGGTCGTCCGCTCCAGATTGGAATCGTTGTTCAGATAACCGTACTCACGCCCGTTGGTTCCGCATAGAATATCGTTATAATATTCTTCTAATCCGTACATTCCGCTATTGTCACTTCTGGTAAACCCAATGACGTCGCACGCTAAATCTCCGTTTGGATACTCCCTCTGATATTCATCCTCGAACCAGACGCCCTTGATATAAGAGCCGTACTCCTCGTCTTTCTGCATCTCTTTAAACTGCTCTACTTTATCGTAACTCAGCCGCCTTGCCAGCACACAATAGGCGGATTCAGGATGGGTTGATATGTAATTCCTCGTCTCGCTAATATCAATGCCAAAAGCGCTGTGCAGTGCATTCAGGGTAGGTTCCAGATTGGCTTCGTCGTCCATAAGCACTTTGGTATCCAGAATGACATTGTAGACTTTGTTGCTGATTGCCAGTACCGTACCGTTTGCATCCAGAATTTCCCCACGCTTAAAAGGTATTGTCACAGAATCATATTCCTGCTGTGACAACACCTGCTTTTTATAATCTTTTCCCTTGTCCCTGTTAATCAAAATCAATCGGGCGCTTAAAACTCCGAATGCAGCCATCATCAGCAAAAAAAGCACTAATAGCTTTTTCTGCATTTTGATGGTAAACCTGTTTACACGCTCCTGTTTTCCATATGCTCTGCTCAAACATCCACCGCCTATTCCGGGATTTCAGACATCTGTTTCACATAATCTCTTGTCTCGCTCTCAAAAAATACAATCTGTCCTTCTTCCGCGTATTGCATGCCAAGTTCCTGAATGGCAATCCTTCTGATTTCTTCCAAATCTACGCTGCTTGTGATTCGGTTGTATTCCTCATCATTCGCCAGTCTTAAATCGTTCAATTCACTTTCCAGTCTGGATATATGCTTGATGCTATTTGTAATATCGGACTGTAAAGAGATATAGTTTACCAGAATCCAGCCGGTAGCAATCAGGGCAATGCTTAGGAAAAAAACATACCCCGCGTTCATATGTTCTGCTTTTTCCCGGTTTTTTCTCGCCGTATTGCTCAATTTCTTCTTAGGCTCTCTCTGGACTTCTTTTACCACATCCGGCTTTCTGACCGCACTTCCATGCACATAATTCCCACTCTGCGCACGCGTGCTTCTTTGCGCATAGTTTCCGCTCTGTGCGCGCATACTTCCCTGCGCATGGTTTCCGCCCTGTGTATGTCCGGTATTCTGCCTGTATCCGCCGCTTCCCATATTCCGACTAGTTGTCCTCCCCGTAACTGCCGCCATACTTTATTAACCATACCTTTCTTTTTATACGTTACCGCCCCGCTCGAAAATCCGAAGCTTTGCGCTTTTCGCCCGTTTGTTTTCTTTTATCTCTTCTTCCGAAGGCAGAACCGGTTTTCTAAAAACCGCTTTCCCTTGCGACGTTTTTCCGCAGACACATACCGGAAAATCCGGCGGGCAGGTACAGGGATTCTCATTCCTGCGAAATGCATTCTTCACGATTCTGTCCTCTAAAGAATGAAACGTAATCACGCACAATCTTCCGCCCGGATTCAACAGTTCAATGAAATCGTCTAAGGAATCTTTCAAGACTTCCAGTTCCTTATTGCATTCAATCCGTATCGCCTGAAAAGTCCGCTTGGAAGGATGCCCGCCCGTTGCCCGCATCTTCGCGGGAATCGCTGCCTTGATGATTTCATTTAGCTGCCCCGTCGTCTCAATCGGCTTGTCCTTCCTCGCCGCCACGATATGCTTCGCGATATTCTTGGCAAACTGCTCCTCGCCATAATCCTTGATGACATGATAAAGTTCTGTTTCCGGGTAGTCGTTGACAATTTCCTTCGCGCTGATGGACTGCCTTTGGTCCATCCGCATATCCAGAAAGGCGTCATACTGATAAGAAAACCCCCTATCGGCATTATCCAGCTGATAGGAAGAAACTCCCAGATCCAGAACAATACCATCCACCTTATAAATTCCCATATTCTGAAGCACATGCCTCATATTGCAATAGTTATCCCTGACAATCGTAACTTTATCCCCAAAAGGCGCCAGCCGCTCTTTTGCCGCTTCTATCGCTTCCGAGTCCTTATCAATGCCGATGAGTCTTCCGTTTTCCTGTAACTTAGAAGCAATCCGGTAAGAATGCCCGCCGCCTCCAAGCGTTCCGTCTATGTAAATTCCGTCCGGTTTTACCCGCAGACCCTCTATGGTTTCCTCTAAAAGAACTGATGTATGTTTAAATTCCATCCTGTTTCCTATGTCCCTCTCCTAACGGGAACGAAATGGGGCTAAATGCCAAGACCAAGCTCCGCCATATGCTCTGCAATCTCGTCCATATCATCATAGGCGGCTGTTTCCTCAAACCGTTCCTTACTCCAGATTTCAATTCTGCTCGCTACGCCGATTAATACAACGTCTTTATTTAACTGCGCAAACTCTCTCAGTACATTAGGCACCAGGATTCTTCCCTGCTTATCTACCTCTGCTTCTGCCGCTCCTGCCAGAAAGAAACGTACAAATTTCCTGGCTTCCTTATTGGTAAGAGGTAAAGATTTCAGTTTTTCTTCAAATACAGTCCACTCCGCATTGTCATAGACAAACAGACAGCCGTCCAATCCTTTCGTTATCACAAATACATCGCCTAATGCTTCCCGAAATTTAGATGGAATAATCAGCCTGCCTTTCGCATCAATTGTGTGATTGTACTCTCCCATAAACATCAATCAATCACCTGCCATAAAGTGTCTGCCACGGTCCATGTCCAGTATCCGGGGAAATGGGCTTTGATTTCCACCACTTTCCACCACTTACTACCACTTTCCACCACTTTGTTTACTATTTTATAATAAAATACGGTATTATGCAAGTGAAAACAAGTCTTTTTTCAAAAAAAAATATCCCACCCGGTCAAGTGGAATATTTTGGTTTTTTTCTTATTCTGTATGAAGTTAGTATTATGGGCTTCGATTGCCTCTTTTTACTTTTCTTACTGCTCCTTCTGTTCTGCTTTTTCCCGGCGGCGATACCGGATAAACACATCGGCGCCGATGGAAACCACCACGCAGCAGATGGCAATCACCTGGGAAACGGGAACCGTCGTTCCCATGACATAGAGCTGATCCGTGCGGATAGCCTCTATCCAGAACCTGCCAAGCCCGTAACCGCCCAGATAAACCAGACACATTTCCCCCGCAAATTTCTTATGGGGACGGTAAAAAAGCAGTACGCAGAGTACAAGCAGATTCCATAGGCTCTCATATAAAAAAGTGGGATGCACCTGAATATAATTCGTCCCTTCTATTATATGCGCGGCAAGATCCGCCGTAATATCCCTGCCCCTGACCGCATCGATGGGGAGCCGCATCGCAAACAGATTATCCGTATACCTTCCGAACACTTCCCGATTGGTGAAATTCCCCCACCTGCCAATCGCCTGTCCCAGAATCAGCCCCGGCATACAAATGTCAGCTATCTGTAAAAAATTCTGTTTTTTCAGCCGGGAATAAATGTATAGGGTCAAAAAGGCGGCTATCACGGCTCCATAAATCGCCAGTCCGCCGTTTCTAAGATTAAAAATCTCAAGCAGATTCCTTTTATACATATCCCATTCAAATACAACATAATAGATTCTTGCGCCGATAACAGAAAAAATAACGGCATAAATGGCAAAATCCCATATAATATCTGGATTTACTTTTTCCTTTCTGGCAGTATATTCCGCCATAAAGATACCGCCCAGAACGCCGCATGCAATCAATACGCCATACAGCGCAATCTGAAAGCCGAATATGCTGAAAGTCTTTGGCACATTTTCCAGATACAGCCCCATATTAGGAAACGCGATATCCATAACATCCATTACGTTTTTCATAATCTAACAACCATGCCTTTCTTTCAGTCTGCAAAGTTATGCAATGGCTACGCAAATTCATTTCCGGCGCGTGTAGTATTCTACAAACCGGATACTTTTACACGTTAAATCGGAACAGTATAACATCGCCATCCTGTACGACATATTCCTTTCCTTCCATGCCGACCAGCCCTTTTTCCCTGGCTGCCGCAAGCGAGCCCTGTTCCAGCAAATCTTTATAATTGACAACCTCCGCTTTGATAAATCCCCTTTCAAAATCCGTGTGTATCTTCCCTGCTGCCTGCGGCGCCTTCGTGCCAATCTTAATCGTCCAGGCACGCGTTTCATCCTCGCCCGCCGTCAGGAAACTCATCAGTCCGAGAATCCGATAACTTGCTTTAATCAGCTTCTGCAGCCCCGACTCTTTCAAACCGAGATCCTCTAGAAACATCGCGGTTTCTTCCTCATCCAGTTCCGCAATTTCCTGCTCAATCTGCGCACAGATTACAAAGACCTCGCTGCCGTTTTCTGCTGCAAACGCCTTCACTTCCTCTACGCCGGCATTTCCCGCACCGTCTTTTGCTACTTCTTCTTCCGCTACATTGGCGGCAAAAATAACCGGCTTATATGTCAACAAGTTATAAGAAGCCAGCAATTCCAGCTCGTCCTCGTCAGTAGTCTCAAAGCTTAGCGCCAGCTTTCCTTCTTCCAGGTGCGCCTTGATTCTTTCTAACAACGCCAGTTCCTTACCCAGTGTCTTATCCATACGCGCGCCCTTCCCTACCTTCGCGATTCTCCTGTCCAGAATCTCGATATCGGAAAAAATAAGCTCCAAATTAATCGTCTCGATATCCCGCATCGGATTGATGCTGCCGTCTACATGGACGATATTGGAATCCTCAAAACAGCGCACCACATGCACGATAGCGTCCACTTCCCGGATATTGCTCAGGAACTGATTTCCAAGCCCTTCCCCTTTGGACGCGCCTTTTACCAGACCCGCAATATCGACAAATTCAATCGTTGCAGGCGTGACCTTCTTAGAATGATACATATCACCCAGCAGTTTCAGCCTTTCATCCGGGACGGCAACAATCCCGATATTAGGGTCAATGGTGCAAAACGGATAGTTTGCCGATTCTGCGCCCGCTTTGGTCAAAGAGTTAAATAATGTGCTTTTCCCTACGTTGGGGAGCCCGACGATGCCTAGTTTCATTTTATCTTAATCTCCTTTAACTTCTAATCTTGAATCCAAAGGAATTCAAAGTTTTTAACCTTTACATAAAAAGAACCTTAACAACAACCATGCTAGTATAGCATATCAAAGCTCAAAAGTAAATCGTGGAATTATGATATTTCCACCAATATCCTATCACTATATATTTTCAAATTATTACCAATAACACATCATTCATCAAGCATTATCGTTCCTTTCTTCGCTTTCGCTTTCAATCTCGCCATCTGTTCTCTCTCAATCTCTTGAATACTTTTCTCTGGCTTGGGCAAATCCTCCGGCATTGTTCCTCCGATTTTCTCAATAGCCGTCCGTACCTCTTTTCCAACATTATAATGCACACTTGTCGCTGCATCAGCACCCTGAATACTGTCCTTTCGCAATTTTTCCTCCGTCTGTGAAATACGGAAAAGATTGGCAATAAGCTCTGTGCTTCCCATATAATCAAGAATCTTCTGTCCAACTTGAAGTTCTTTCCTCGCATGAATATCTTCCACATCCAGTCCACCATAAAGTCCCATATATCCAGCATTTTGAAATATAGCAAACTCCTCATTGGTAATCACTCCAGCATCATGCGCCGTTTCTGCTAAAAGCTGGTTCCACTGTTTAATGTCTCCACGAACAACAAGACGTCTTCTATCCTCATCCAACTGATTAAAATGATCGGCAACTTCCTGTCGATATGTCTGTATTGCAAAATAAGTCTGTCCTAAAGCAATTACTTCTTTTCTTGGATCTCCGTTTTGAACAATTAAATAACAGGCATATCTTGATAATTCATAATCTTTTATCGGCTTATTTGTTGCACCAGCATCTACGATTTTGCTGACCTCAGCAAAATCGTGAAACACATCATGTCCACTGTTCTCACATGCAATCATGGCTCTTTCAATCACTTTGCTAAAATTTCGCCATTGTGTATATTCCAAAGCATGCGCTAATTCTCTTGCACTCCAAAACTCCGAGCCATCTTCCCTGATATGTTTAATATCTTCAAATTTCTTATATTCTTTTGCTTTCAATTCCATCATGTAACCCACCTTCCAACATTTTAAGAAGGACAAGACATTCTCTCATGCCTTGCCCTTTTTCTTCCAGTATTAAGGCTCAACCATAGTTTCCCTATTTCTTGTTATGAAATGACATATATGTGTACCAATTATGTACCAATTCCCTATAATTTTAAATATTTTCCTGATTCCCTATACTTCCTTTTCTTTTTCCTCGTCATATTTCTAATTAGTGTATTTGCTACAAATTAAAAGAAGCCTTAACAGCTATGCTAGTATAGCATATCAAATCCCAAAAGTAAATCGTGAGGTAATGGGAAGTTTTTATCCCGTTCTCCTTAGGCTATTTTCAACTCTATCCATCCCTTTAAAAACAACCAGCTTCAACCCCCATGATATCACCGCCGCAGCCGCTGTCCCTACGATAAATAACAACAACCCGGCATACCACGGCAGCCTGTTCATCAAATCAAAGTGAACAACCACATTCAGGATAATCCAGTGATATAAAAACATTCCATAAGAAAAATCAGGTTTTAGGCGAATCTTTGGCAGACAGTATGCACATCCAATCACCATAAACGGCAGCATGATGCCTGTCGCTATATCAGCATAATATCCGGGTATCTGGATATCCACAGACTCGATGATAAGATAAATCATCAACAGCGGCAAAAACGCCTTCTTTAAAAGGGGCAGTACTTCCTGCTGTCTTTGAAAACAAAATACACCGACAAAAAACCATAGCGCATAAGGGATAAATATCCTCTCAACCAGCTTCGCCACAATGCCGTCTGCATTCCGCGCCACTACCGCGCAGACAAGATTCAGAACCGCAAGCGCAAGAAGAAATGCCGCCCAGTGCCTCTTTTTCATCTTTTGCAGGAAAGGATAAATGATTCCCAGCACAATATATAGCTGCACTTCTATCAAAACTGTCCAAAGCGCACCATTAATACTTCCGGTTGGCAATCCTCTCAGACAGGACGGCGTATTGGCGATTCCAAAAATCTGCGTCACCAGCCATAAAACCATGCTCCCATCCAGCAGAACCGGAACCAGAATACAGACTACTATAAGATTGATGATTGTACAAATCCATAATTCCGGATAGATACGCAGCGCCCGTCTCAGAAAAAATTCTTTCCTCGTCTTAGTCCGTTCAAAAGAGGCTGACACCAGAAAGCCGCTCATGGCAAACAGCATCACCACCCCCGGAAACAACAGGGTAATGCGCCTTGCCCCGCTCATCACAATTTTCGCTTCTTCTGGCAGGTTTCTCGATAAAATCATGACATAGCCGGAATAATGCAGTATCATCACACTGAATGCCGCCGCATATCTTAATAAATCAAAACCATTTTTTTCATATTCTTCCTTTATGTCCAAAACTCTTCTCCTACGCTGGCTGCATAATTTCTATAGCAGCAAAAAAAACAATATGGGAGTAAAGATTCCCTTGCATCTTACTCCCTAATCTTATCTTATACACCCCTTTTGCGTCAATATCCATACGCTAAAATCCGTCTTCCGCAACCCTGGCTGAACGCAGTAGCAGTATTTTATCCAATAGTAGACTCCCTCACCGTAATAGAGGGCAGCGTACAGTAAAACTGAATCTGCAGATTGGGCTTTTTCATTTTATTCAAAATCAGTCTGCCCGCCTGAATCCCCATATCGTACACATCAATATTGACTACCGTCAGCTTCGGTTCCAAAACCTGTGAAAAGGGGAAATCGTCAAAAGTCAGGATTCCCATGTCCCCAGGAATCCTGATATTATTTTCTTTCAGCGCATTGACACAGCCGTAAGCAATATAGTTATTGGCACAAATAATGGCATCGGGGCGATTGGGATTCTGTAAAAGCTGCTCGGTCATCGAAAAGCCGCTGTCACAATCGGATTCCCCATATTGTAGATGGTGTCTTGGTACAATCACATCATACTCTTTTAAGACTGACAGAACACCTTCCAGCCGATGCGCCGATATCTTATCTTCATCGGTGCCGCCGATAAAAGCCAGCGATTGGTATCCACACCGCAGCAGATAATTCGCCGCCATCTCACCGGCCAGCTTATTGTCGATATCCAGCCAGCAGAAGTGACTGGCAAAACTTGGCTGTCCCAATACAATATGCGGAATTTCTTTATCTCTGATGAGCTCGTCCAGTTGTCTTGAAATAACCGACGCATGAATCACCATACCATCTACCATCTTACTCTCAAATACCTCTTTGACAAAATCCGGCGCTTCTTCGGGCGTAATGCTTTTAACGCTGAGCAGATAGCCTTTATGACCCAGCGCATACTCTAATCCCGACAAGATTTCAAACATATGCGGATTGGAAAATCCTGTGTTTTCTCCTAACATTGTCAGAAACATTACTTGTTTCGTGCTCTGCCTTGCGAAATTTCTTGCCCGCAGGTTGGGACGGTAATTCAGCTCTTCCATTACCTTCTTTACCTTATCGATGGTGTCCTGGGAAATCGAATAGGAACCGTTCATTACCTTAGATACCGTCGCCGTCGATACGCCCGCCTGTTTTGCAACATCTTTAATCGTCGCTGCCATCTGCTCCCTGTGCCTTTCTTTTCCGGTGCATTCATCTCTTTATCCACCGATAACTATGTTCCGACATGCACGACTGCCCATCCCATAGATGCAAGCTTTCCTCCTTCAAGTCCCTCCTGCCAGATAATTTCTTCTGTCGTAAATAGTTCTGGCAGACTGCATGTGGTATCATTTCCATTAAGTGCAATCATAATTGTATCAGAATCCGTTTCCCTTGCATAGATATAGAGTCTGCTTCCTTTTTGTGCCTGTATCGTGCGATATCCGCCCTGTCTGAGCGCCGCATACTCCCTGCGCAGCCCAATCGCCTTTTTATAAAAAGCCAAAAGCGCATCTTCTTCTTTTTCCCAAGGCATCGGCGCCCTGTACTCTTCCTCTAAAATCCCGTCAATTCCCTTCTCATCCCCATAGAATACAGAAGGAATCCCCGGAAATGTCATCTGAAACAACACTGCCAGTTGATATCTCTTCTCATCGCCGCCGCATAATGATAAAAACCTGCTGACATCATGGCTGTCCAACAAATTCAGTTGTGCGTAAACAGTCTGCGTCCGGTAGCGCATCCGCATATTGGTCACTCTTCCATCAAACTCATACGCATCGATACTTTTCTCTGCAAAAAAACGGCGGCAGTGTTTTCTAAAATCATAATTCATGGTAGAATCAAACTTTTTACCATCCAGCCAATGACGCGCCGTTTCCCACACTTCCCCGATTAGAATAGCCTCCGGATTGATTTCTTTCGCTGTACGATAGAAGCTTTCCCAGAATGCATCATTAATTTCGCTCGCCACGTCCAGCCGCCATCCGTCGATTTCATATTCCTTCAGCCAATATTGGCACACACGGCAGAAATACTCTATCACTTCGGGATTCTGGGTATTTAACTTGGGCATCATCCTCTCATAACCGAAGCATTCATAGTCTGGATAAATCTCACCGTTTTGTGGTCTTACCACCGGAAATTCCAGATGGTAAAACCAGTCTTTATAGCGGGAATTTTCCCCCTTTTTCACCACATCTTCAAAGGCAAAAAATTTCCAGCCGCAATGGTTAAATACACCGTCTATGATTACTCTCATGCCGTTTTCATGGTAGATTTTCACCAGCTCTTTGAACTCTTCATTCGTTCCAAAACATGGATCCACATGATAATAATCTAATAAGTCATACTTATGATATTCTCCTGCTGCAAAAATCGGATTAATATAAATACCGTTAAATCCCAGTTCTTTCAGATAGCCCACATTTTCGCTAATGCCACGGATAGTGCCTCCAAGTTTTCCTTTGACGCTTTCTTTGTGAAATTCGGCTTCTTTAGATTTTCCCGAAAGATACTCTTTCCCGGTTGCAAAACTGTCGGGAAAAATATGATAAATTACCGTGTCTTGTGCCCACGCAGGCGGCGTAACGATATCCGCCCTGTGGTTAAAGGGAAGCTGATAATATTCCGACCTGTCATCTACACACGTTTCCATGAAACAGTCCCCGTAATACAACACCCGCTCCTTTTCCCCTATCAGCTCAAAATAGTAATTGATTCTTTTATAGGGATGTTCCAGCGTAACTTCATAATAATCGAAATATTCATCCGAAGCTGCCACCTTCATTTCCTGTCGTGTAAAAATTACCGGCGTCTGTCTGCATGCCCGGTCCCCGAAATACAAAATACACTGCCTCAAATCCCCTCTTGCGCACCGAAGCCGGATTGTCACATGCTCTTCATCTATTCCATAGGCATACTCCGACATCGGAATATGTAATACTGCACTCCTGTCCATTTTAATAACCATGCCCCCTTCTTAGCCTTTCACACCGCCTGACGTCAGTCCTGACGCCATATTTTTTTGCAAAGCAAAGAATATCACCAGTATCGGTAACGATACTAACAGGGAAGCGGCTGAGAATACCGGCCAGCTCCCACTTGTTTCATTCGCCTGCAGGGAATATAAACCTGCTGCCAGTGTATAAGTATTTTCCCCGGTCATGAAATTAATCGCAAAAATATACTCATTCCATACATAAATCAGAACCATCATTGCCGTAACCGCAATCGTAGGTTTTGCTAAAGGCAGCACAACCTTCCCTACAATTTGCACCGGATCTGCGCCATCAATCATTGCCGCTTCCTCAATTTCCACGGGAATCGTATCGAAATACCCCTTCATATTCCATAGCGCAAACACCGCCATCGTCCCGGTATACACAATAATCAGCCCGCCCCTGGTATTGATTAGCCCCATCGGGCTCAAAAGTTTATATAATGCCGTCATGGACAATAGGGAAGGAAAGGCATACAACAGAATCAATAACTGCAAAATCGCGTTTCTTCCGGGAAACTTCCTCCTGGAAAAGATATATGCCGCCGGAATCCCCGTGCCCAGCGAAATTACAACCGTAGAAACCGCAAGGATCAGACTGTTCTTAAACCACAAAACCACCGGCTCCTGCGTAAACACCTTACGATAGTTTTCCAAGGTTACCCTCTGCGGGATAAAAGAAAAATTGGAACCAAGCAGGCTGTTCTGTTCATTGATGGATACGGAAAAAGCATATAAAATCGGCACAAACGTCACAAAACATACGAGGAGTAAAATCAGATTCACAAACGCCAGCTTTACTCTTTGTTTTCCTTTTCTATGCTGCATCAGGACTCCTCCTTTGGTTTGATATGAATCACATAGGAAAATAAAATCAAGATTACAAATATAATCATCGATACCGCTGAACTGTATCCGTAATTGTTGGTGATAAAAGCATTCTCATACGCATAGGTTAAAATCGTATGGATATGCGCGCCGGTCTTTGCTCCTGCCTGCTGCGTCAGCAGATAAATCACGTCAAACTGTTTAAATGTCGTAAAGATAGTGATAATGACTGAGGGCGCAATAATCGGTCTGATGGATGGAATCGTAATATACCAGGTTCTCTGCAGCCAGCCAGCGCCGTCCAATAAAGCGCTTTCATAGTAACTCCTATCGACGCTCTGCAGTGCTCCGTCTATAATGGTAATCATAAACGGCAATGCCAGCCAGAGATTGACCACACTGCAGCAGATAAATGCCGATACGTCATCCGCCAGCCATTTCACGGGGGAAAATCCTAATTTTTCCATCCACTGATTCAATAATCCAAACTGAGAATTGAACATTCCCGTTTTCCACAATAAAATAGACACATACCCCGGCATCGCCCAGGGAAAGATTAAAAGCGTCCGATAAAAGTTGCGCAGTCTGAGTCCATCCGTATTCAGCAGACTCGCCAGCAGATAGGCAATAAGTAATTGCAATATCATATTGACCGCCGTCCAGCCGATTGTCAGCATAAGCGCTGAAAGAAATCCGCTATCAAACACCAGAAGCGCTTCCTCATAATTATCCAGTCCGATAAAATTATAAGTAAACCAATGATATACATTCATATTGGTCAGCGAAATATATCCCGTATAAAAAATGGGAAAAATAACAATCAGACAGATAAGCAGCAGGGAAGGCGCCGACCACAAATAGGAAACCCATGTGCTGTTTTTTTCCTTTTTACCCAATTTAATATTTTGTTTCTTCATCGTAATATCCTGTCCTACTTTCCTTTTTACTGCATTTTCCCGATTAATTCTTCCGCTTTTATCTGGGCTGCCTCACAACTTTCCCTGATATCCTGACCGCTCATATTGATATTAACCAGCATATCTGCGGCTACCGTCCACATGATATCCATCTCCGGGCGGTTTGGCATGGGAATTGTATTTTCTGCCGTCTTACGCATTGCCATAACCACATCATCGGAAACTACTGCTTCCTCTTCATAGCAGGTCTCCACCGCCGGCGCACAGCCGCTGACCTTGGCCAGCACAATACCGACTTCCGGCTGCATCAACGCGTTCAGGATCTTTTTGACTGCTTCCGTTTTATTTTCCGCCGCGTACTTCAACACCTGTACGCCCTGCACACCCATATATGGTGAAACCGGAATCTGCGTTTCATCAATTACCGGCATGGGTGCAATCCCTAAATCCATTCCCGCCGCCCGCGATGCAGACACCAGCCAGGGACCACCAATCGTCGCATGTGCTTTTCCTTCTTGAAAAAGTGTGTTGACTGTCGCATATTCACTCTCACCAGGCATCCATTCCACAAACTTTTTATGATAGTTCAATGCGGCAATTGTCTCCGGTTGATTAAATCCCACATGCCCTTCCGCATCCATGATGTATCCGCCAAATCCATGAATCCAGCCCGCACTGTAATATGCAGTGCTGTGCTGCTCCACAAAGCCGTAATGTCCGCCCCGCGTCTTTTCCTGCATATATGCATACAGCGCTTCGGTTGTTTCCGGGACTTTATCATCCGGCATATAAAGACGATTGTACATAAAAAGCAATGTTTCAAAATAGATTGGAAGCTGATAAAGATTTCCCTGATAGGTTGCCGCCTCCAGCGTCATTCCCACATAAGAAGCATCTATCGCTTCTTTGTCGATTAAATCGGTGATGGGCGCAAGAATCCCCATTTCTGCATAGACTCCAATTTTATCATGGGCAAAAAAGTACATGTCCGGCGCAGCTTTTGGGTCGTTTCCCACCATTTTCAACGCTTCCGTAAGATTACTCTTATATTCCAACTGCACGGTAACATCGGGGGCTAGTTGTTCCAGTTCCTCAAGCAGCGCTTCAGACACCGCCTCTTCCTTATCATGCCAAATCACAATGGTATTCTTCTCTTCCTCTGTCAGAGACTGCCCCTGTGCGCCGCAGCCGCATAATATGCCCACAAGCATTGCGATTACTAATAATGATGCGATTATTTTTTTCATTGTTATAACCATGCCCCTTTCAGTGGACTGATTTTCTTTTCTTCATGATAAAATACCCTGCCAATGCCACAATTACGATGCAGACTACCACAATCAATACGACAATTCCTGTACTTACACCCGCCTGCTCTGTTTCATCTGCTTCTGCAGGAGCTTCCGTGGATTCCTCTGCTTCCCCTTCTCCGCTTTCCGCATCGGCTGAGTTTTCTGTATCGTCTGTTTCAGCCGCAGTGTCCGCTACACCTGCAGGTTCCTCATAGAAAACCTCATATGCTTCCGCCCCGCTCACTACCAGCCAGATATCCTTACCTGTTTCCACGGATATGTCTGCTGTCTGCACACTGCCCTCATTCCCGTTGACGATGACAGAATTAATCCAGCCGGGAACCGACAAAGTAAGCCAGCCGTTTTCCCCCTCTGCCAAAGGCTCGCCCGGCCATGCTGCAAATGCATTCGTTCCATCCGGCGCTGACCATGCCCATAAGCAGGGAACTTCCCAATCTGTAGGCGCCATCACGTTTACAGTAATATCCGGTGCACTCACCGCATTGGGGTCATCATAACTAAAATCATAGCTTCCATCTTCTAAAACCGTAATCCACATTTCCGCAGGGTCGATTGCGATATCTTCCGTCTGCACGGAGCCTTCCTTGGCATTGATGATTATAGAATTTACCCATACAGGCGCTTTGCCCGTATACCAATTGTCTTCACCCGGCTTCAATGCCGCGCCTGGCCATGCCTCAAATGCATTTGTCCCATCCGGCGCCGACCATGCCCACAGGCACGGTTCTTCCCAACTTTCAGGCACACTTGCATGGATTACAAATTTCTCAACATACTCCGGGATATCTCCCTTCGTCAACGCTTCATAGGAAACTTCTGCATTTTCTGCATCTTCAACACTAATCCATGCATTGCCCCCATCTAGTATTAATTCATTTGTCTGTACGCTTCCCTCATTGGCATTGACGATTACATGATTTGCCCAGGAAGGAATCCAGATGTAATACCATCCCTCATTCCCTGCATCTGCTTCCGTTTCCCCGCCCGGCCAGGCGTCAAACGCATTGTTTCCATCCTCATCCCATGCCCATACGCAGGGATTTTCCCAATCCCCCGGAACCTGTACATAGATTGCCGTCCGTTCTTCTTCTGCATTTACGCTCATCGGCAGAAACAGTGCAAACGCTGCCGCAGCCATAAATAAATATGCGGTGATTTTTTTCCATGACTTTACCATAATAGAATCCTCCTTTTTACTTGATGTATTCCGCTTTACAAGGCAAGTATAGCATCGGGGATTCTTCACGGCAATTTCAAATTGAGTAACCGGTTTCCCGATTTTTTGCACTATTTTCACAAGGTTATAGAGGGTGTTTTTGTATAAAAATGATATTTTATTGGGCATTTTTCCCTATAGAAAAAATATTTGTGAAAAATAGACAATGAAGTTTCCTTGAGTTTCCTTATTTTTGAAGGTAGATTTTGCCCGGTTCCTAAAATGCAAAAATAGGAAGCCTTTTTGACTTCCTATCAGCGGATTCCGTCCATTTCCTGTAAATATATCAATTAATATTTTCATACTTCTTTAGCCGCTCCTCCCTCAATTCTTCTAAAGACATATCTGTATAAGGAATCGCTCCAACCAATGACTGTAATGCCTTATCAATATCTATGGCTTTCTTAGATGATTTTTCCTGTTCGTCTGCTGGAAGTATAAGTACCTCCAATTTACGATTTCTAAATTTCTCAGGTAATTTCATCACTGTCATTAAACTATCTGCATCAATATATTTTCGTACTACTTCCATCTTTCCCTCCTGTAACATAAAATAATTATCCGTTCCTCTTACTTCATGCAAAACCGCCTTTTTCATTTCATTTTCATTATGTCTGAAATAGCTTATTTCTATTATACGCTACATAATACTATCAACACAATTAATTTTTTACAATTCCTCATCCAGCTCAAATACTTTCAATGCTAATTGAATCCCTTTCATTCTTTTCCCAACTTCTATGACAATCTGTGGATCATTTGTACGATACAAATAGGAAGCAATGCCTATTTTTTCCCCATTTGTCGTAAAATCAATTGCTTTTCCTTCCAAATCGGTAATACTCTCTATCTTAATTACACAGTTTCTCGCTATCGGGTCAATCCTGAGTCTTTTCCAGTCATCGTTAACAGGAATAACGGTTGACAACTTATGATCTGGTCCAAGAATCGCATTCAGCTTTCTGCTATTTAGTTTCGACCAGCCATTTTCCTGCATATCAAAAAATATTTCTGCCGGTCTTTGAAATAATTTGATATTTTCTATTTGCTTTATCTCTCTTATAGGAATTTTTCCATTTAATATATACCTTTGAAACGCTCTTTCCATGCATTGAAAGGCTTCCCTCATTTTCTCATCAATTCCATACAGATGATAGATTTTAGCTGCTAATGCATTCTGTTGATCACTAAATCCATAAAAAATGGCGCGGTACAAAATAAATTTTAAAGGAATTGGGAAATCAAATCCCCACTCACAGTCGATAATATTCCAACGCCCGTCTGTCCCAACTATAATATTTGATAAAATCCAATCCACATTGTTCCCATCTGCAGAACATCTCAAATTTGCAGGTAATTCAACCTTTCCAAATATTTCCCTGAATTTTTCAGAAGCAATAAAGTAAGAAGATGCACTAATTGTAAGGTATCGGTTCAGCCTATCGAAAACTCCGATAATTTTCTTTTCCTCTCTTTTTTCGTCCCATTTTCTTACCAGATTTTCCAACGTCTCGCCATCAACATATGGAAACTCTAAACCTTCTGCTCCCTTCCGGCATTCCGGGAAGTTAATATCAGGGTTTTCACTGTATTTTTCCTGCAATTTTTTATTCAGACCTATTATATTATCCAGATGCGCTTTTGAAAATATTGACAAAGGTCTTTTAACAACCCGCCTTTTTCCAGTTTCCTTTTCATATATTTCTGTCCGTATACTAAAATTAACGCTTCGCTCATTCGCATATTTTATATAGATAGGCAATTCAGCCAAGACTGCTTTTTTCTTACTCAATACAACAAGAAACGAATTTGAGAAAATATCAAACATTTTATCATCCGCCATTTGTTCCAATGCGCTCCCCTGGCAAAACAAATCTATTTTCCCTCTTTCCCACACGTTTTCAAAATGATTCAACTGTCCTTTTTGGGGATAAAAATAATCTGAAAAAATAGACATGGCAAATTTGTAGTCGGGATAAGGATAGAAAAAACGATATTCCATGCCTAAATCTTTTATGAGATTTATCATGTCATATTTTGAGAACATTTTCCCACCCTGTTTTTCATCTAAAAACGAACTAAAATACGCTTCTTTTCCATCCGGTCTCGTACCATCAAAATATTTGATACCATATTTATTATCTTCTACAATAATCATTTTCCCTGTTTCGGTTAAATAAGATGCCGCAAACTCTATCATATCTCTGCCCGTTTTATGGGAGCTTTGGTAATACTTCGCCGCGTTGTTCAGGCACCCGAATATAAGAACCATATCAAATTTCATATCCTTAAATTCTGCTTCCATCTGCTCCAGATATGCAGCATAAATAAAAACATTTTTATGGTTGCGGTTCCGAATTTCATTTATATTTGATTTTGCAGTTGAAGAATCCACGCAAAACACCCGTCCTGCCCGCCTTGCAAATAGACTCGTCACTTCCCCATATCCTGAACCCAATATCAATATGTCAGCATCAGGCTGTATTTCCAGCCACTCCACACAATTCCATCTGATATCCGACAGCGCAGATACTACTTCCGGCTGATTGTTTTCCATGAATACGGCATTAAACTCTTCTTCCCTTACATTCCCACAGATTTCTCTTATTCTTTCTTCATTTTCATCCATTTCGTCATACATTTTATCTATACACAAAAGCTCATATTTCCGATTTTCCAGCATTTTCTTTCCTCCGGTTGTCAATATTTCAAAATTCTGCGGATTGCCTTTACAATAAAAGCGGGCCACTTTTTGGCAATATAAATTACAAAGGCGCCTTTCAGACCAATCTGATTCCCCACGCTTTCCTCTTCCTGATGATATCCGCTGTTCTCTATCTTTTCTTCAATAGTGGAAATATCTGGCTTCGTCTTAGGAACATACACTATCTTTTCCACTATTTTTTTATCCGAATTTATCAATAAGACATAGTTTTCCTTGACCTTTTTTACCGTATCGACCAGGGTATCATAGGTACTATAGTTTAATCCCGGCGTACCAATCATCGTTGACTGCAAAGTAGTAAGCATATAGCGGAAATTCGTCACCTCCGCTTCTGCATACTTTAAATCCATAACACTTCCCGTCAGAAATCCATGATGCTGTGCCACAAATGGGAAAATTCTTTCAATGGCATGGCTTATGGAACCATCTTCCGGTAAAGGTTCTTGTGGAAAATCTTCATAAGAAAAAGGAAATTCAAATAGATTCCTTAATGCCTCTGTTTTGCACCAGAATGCTGTACCAACAGAAACCGGCGGCTTTTCTCTTCGTATATTACTTGACAAATTCAGCGAACCTGCCAGTTGTTTTACCTTTCCATAACAATTTGTCCAATAATCCACTGCCGAGCAATAATATGTCCCATGATATACATTAGGCGGCGTTAGCAGTCCAATCTCTGAATGTTCTTCCAGAAGACCTAATATATTGTATATGTACTCTTGACTTTTCAACATACTTTCCCATATTAAATCACAAAAAGACGCGCCAACCGTTATATATTCTTTTTGCATAGATTTCTTATCGTGTACAAAACATAAATAATCATATTGAAGCAATATATCACGGCAGCCTGTCAGTAATGCTGACAAATCCCTCCCCCTAGGCTCCACCAGCCGTATTTCAAAACGCTCCGCCTTACTCCCAAGACACTTGCTTTCTAACTTTCTTTTCTTTTCCCTGCTGCTTATCGTAATAACAACATGCATATCATCCGGTACGTTTTCCAAATATTTTAAGCAATAATCAAATAAGTCCTCATAAAATAAATGGGCAATCACAACTGCTGATTTATGCTTCAATTCGTCTTCTGATTGAACCACACGGTCTGGAAGAATGAAATTCAGATTTAGATTGTTTTTCAAATCATAAATATTGCATACCCTAAGCAGATACTTATAAATCATACTGATATCATAAACCGTATGCTTCTGCACATATTCAAGGGTTTTTCTCAACTCATCGCCATAATTATATCTTAATACTACTTTCCTTTCCGTAATAAATGCCTTTCTTTTAATTACTGGAAATTTTCTATTGGCGACCATTTCCAATGGATGAAAAGTATGAAACGACATATTCTTATGTATATCTTTTGATTCCATATCAGAAGTATCTGAATAAGCTTCCCATTGATATCCTAGGTTCTCAAATCCTTTTGTAAAAGTGCAACCAAACCCTTCTCCAACATCTGCAAAGTTTTCAAATATTGGAAGCGTTTCCCAAAAATACTGAAAGGCTTTAGAAGAGACTAACTTTCTACGAAAACCCAGAAAATATGTCTGTAAATATCTTGGTCTGTCACCATAAGGGCATACACCATTTCCGCAAGCTGCGCCGTGTGATGACAATCCCCAGAAATCTACTTCTTTTTTATCCATGACACAAAATACTTCTGTAAAAGGATAGATAGGTCCAAAAAAAGAATCGTTAAATAATATCAACTCATCATATTTCAATATTTTTTCAAAACCACAAAAATTCAATATAACATCCTGCCAGCCCGCAACGTCATATCCTTTATCTTCCCGAATGACAATATTTTTTGTATATTTTTCAAAACATTTCTGTCCCGCTTCGGTCAAAGCCCCATTTACAACGATATATAATTCCTCTAAATCCTGACTTATATCATTCAGCAAATACTTTACATAATCATCTACTATACCTTCTTCATCTCGAAATAGGAAAATCCCTATTCTGCTTAGCATTTTCTTTCCTCCGTCGTTTTCTTTGTATCTTTCCCTTTTTTTGTAAATATTTCAGGTTATCCAATGCTTCTTCAAATGTTGTTAAGGATATTCCGCCCATATCTTTTATTTCCCTCAAAATACTCCTGATAATATATTGTTTATTTGTAATATCCTCTGCTGCATATTCTGGATTCATAATTGTTCCTGTATAAAATCCTGCGTCCTGGGCTACATACGGTAATATTCTTTCTAACGCATGATTAAAAGTACCGTCTACCGGCATAGGTTCCTTTACAAAATCTTCGTATTTAAATTCAAAATTTAAAATTTTTCTGATACTGTCTGTTCTGCACCAAAAAGCGCCTCCTAAGGATATAGGCGGCTTTTCCGCTTCGAGTAATACATTAAGAGCCAGCCGCTCTGCCAACTCTTTTGTTTTTTCAAAACAAATCGTCCAATAATCAATAGCCGTATTAAAATAAATTCCGTGATAAGCTTCTGGCGGAACCAACACTCCCATTTCAGGGTGTTCCTCAAAAAAATGTATTACCGCTCTTACATACCCTTCTTTCCAAAGCAAATTATCCCACAGAATATTTCCATATGTAATTCCCACTGTTTCAAAGAATATCTGAGATGACTTTTTATCATGCAGCATACAAAAATAATCGTATTTCAGAAGGTATTTTTTCATCACGATCAAAAATGCTGACCATTCCCTGCCCCTAGGATTGACAACAACTATTTTCACTTTTCTATGTTTGTAAAATAGCGACTCTATTTTTTCTTTCTTCTCATCAGTGTCAGTAGATATATAAACATCTATTTCTGTGGGTATTACACCCAGATACTTTATTGCTTTTTCAAATAAATCTTCATAAAACAAATGTGCATATATAGCAACTCTCTTCTTGCCAATCTCGTAAGTTTCCTCTGCTAAGACAAAGCACTGATTAAATATCGTCCTTAAATCATAGATATTGCAACGTTTTATAAAATACTGATAAATAAGCTGTTCGTTATATCCTGTATTCCTTTTTATAAAATCTATGGCTTCTTTGATTTCAGAACCATTGTTATAATTCAAAACCACTTCGCGTCTTGCGATAAAAGAATGCTTGCTTATGATGGGAATCATTTTTTCTCTCATCACCTTTTCAGGTGACAAAAGCATCGAATCCATATTATTTAATCTTTTTTTATCAGTCTCTTTTGTATCCAGATAGGCGCACCAAGTCATCCCCGCTTTTTCAAAATCATATGTCATTTTATATTCAACAAACCGCTTATACTCGTTAAGATTATGAATGTTAGGCAGTTTGCTCCAAAATTCATGAAAAACCAGTCTTTGCACAACCTGTCTTTTAAAAACCATAAAATATGTCTGTAAAAATTTATGTCCTTTATGCCTGATATCCGCTGCACTGGAAAATCCCCAAAAATCAATTTCTTTGGTTTGCATATCTTCAAAAATAAAATTCAAGGGATACAAAGGTCCAAAAAAAGAATCATTAAACAATACAACTTCTTTATTCTGAATATCTTCTCTCTTTATTGCAAACTGCCACCTGTTTACATCAAAACCTGCGATATTTTCATACACTTTATCGGCATACCCACATATTCTGTCACGTTCCGATTTTGACAATATTTTTGCAGATACCACTACTAACTCATTTACAACTGTCTTTATCTCTCGTAATAAAAAAAATACCTCTTCTCCTAATTCGTAGTCCACATAATCTATGGACAGAATCCCCACCCGGCTTATCATTATACCATCTCACCATATACCTTTTTATACTCATATCATCCGTTAATCTCATATTATGTATAACGCACTAATACATGGAAATTACTATATATATAGTAACTATAAAAATGAGGTTCGTCAACATATAATTTTTTGGATAGTATAGGATAGAGGTGAGAATATGGAAAAGGAGCTTTTTACATTAAACAATTACGGACATATACAAATTAATTTACGAGAATATATGGATAAACATGAAATTTCACGAAATGCATTGGCACGGGCTGTAAATACCCGGTTTGAAGTAATAGATAAATGGTACAAGGGAAATGTAGAAAAAATCGATGCAGATGTCCTTGCCAGAATCTGCTTTGTATTAAATTGCTCACCTGGTGATATTATTATGTATATTTCCGAAGAATAAGAATTACATGATACAGATAATCACAAAAAATAGCATCCCTTTATCCAAAGCAGATGCTATTCCCAAAATAATATTTTTACCTCAATATCTCCTTACATCCTTCAACTCCTGATACAACATCCTATAATTATCATAGCGTACCCGGCTGATTTTTCCTTCCTCTACCGCCTTCTTCACCCCGCAGTCCGGCTCGCTTATATGCGCGCAGCCGCGAAAGCGGCAAAAAGACTCGTATTGCCTGAATTCCGGGTAATAGCCGCCTAACTCTTCTTTTAAGACCTCGGATATACTTAATGAGGTAAAACCGGGCGTATCCATGATATAAGTATCTTCCCCCAACGCGATAATTTCTGAATGTCTGGTAGTATGCCGTCCCCGCTCAATCTTCGCACTGATAGCGCCGGTTGCCATATTTGCCTCCGGCTGCAGACAGTTGATGATGGTGGATTTGCCGACGCCGCTGGGACCCGCCACCGTTGTGGTCTTCCCGGCAAGAAGACGGCGAAGTTCTTTCATACCTTCCTCTTTATGGGCGCTGGCAAACAGCACGTGGCAGCCGCAGCCTTCATAGGCATGTAAAAGTGTCTGCCGCTCTTCCTCTGAGGCGATATCCTGTTTGTTAAAGCAGATGATACATGGCAGCTGCTGCCGCTCCATCCGGATTAGAAACCTATCTAACAGATTATAATTCGGGTCTGGTCTGACAATGGCAAAAATAATCAATGCCTGGTCTATATTGGCTACGGCGGGACGTAACAACTCGTTTTTCCGGGGCAGGATTTCCGTAATGCTGCCTTCCTTATCCTGTTCGTCTAAGACGCTCATGCAGACATTATCGCCCACTAACGGTTTTATATGGTGATTCCTAAAAATCCCTTTTGCCTTACACTCATAAACGCCCATTCCTTCTATATGCACATAATAAAATCCGGCAATTCCTTTGATAATCTTCCCTGTCATTCATCCTCTTTTTCCATACTGCCATCTATGGGCAAACGCCCTATTCTGCGGTAAATGTAACTTCCCTTGTGACGATTTTTTCCGCGGAAGTCCCTTCTACTGTAACCGTTTCCCCCGTATCCGGGTCGGTGGTTGTGGTCGCCTCCGTCGTAACAATAAATTTGAACTGAATCGTTCCCGCACCCGACTTAATCCCCGAATAATTGACTGATACCGGGAAGGAAGTCGTCTGGGTGTTTAAAAGCTGTGTGCCGTCTACGGCGGTTACTGTCACGGTAACATTCATGCCGTCACGGTAATCTGCATCTTCCGTGGGCGCCGTAATGTTTTCCGTATATTTATAAGTGACCTGCGTGGGTCCTATACTGACTTTAATGTCAATTACCGTTCCTTTTTCCACATAAGAACCTACCGAATAGCTCTGGTAACATACCTTATCTATCAGAGAAGCATCGTCATGATTCATCTGGGATACCGTTCCTACTTCCAGACCGTTTTCCCGCAAAGTCACCATAGCGTCCATTTCCGTTAAGCCGATGACGTTGGGAACCCGGACTTTCGTATTTTCCGCTCCCTGACTCACCCGGATCGTAATCGAAGAACCTGCGGGAGCCGTTGTCTCCGCCTCTGGGGACTGGGATATGACGTAATTATTCTGTACGGTGGAATCATAGCTTTCCGTTACGCTGACAACAAAACCGGCGTTTTCCAGAATGGATGTCGCTTCCGACTGGCTCTTTCCGACAACACTTGGTACGGGTACGCCCTCACTCTTTTGCGCCACAGTCAGCACGATGTTGGTATTGGGGGCTACCATAACGCCGGCTTCCACGCTTGCCCGGATAACAATGCCCTCTTCATGGGATTCGGATACTTCATATTCGATTTCCGGCGTCAGTCCAATTTCCAGCAGGGCAAGTTTGGCATCATCCACTGCCCTGCCCACTACACTGATCATCTCTACCTGTCCCGTCTGTTCCTCTTGTTTCGTCTCATCCTCCGTATGCAGACCGCCTATCTGGAACATTCCAAAAGCGCGCCCTACTAAGAAAATGACAATGCTTCCGATGAGAAGCGCCGCAACAATCGCCAAAATCGTGGTAATCCGTTCCATTTTGGGGTCATAGTCATCATCATCCTCATCGTCTTCGTAATATTCCTCGTCCTCTTCTTCGTCGTCTTCCTCTTCATCCCGCACATGGGAATGCTCCACATTTTTATTAAGGCGCATCGCCTCGTCCATAGAATCCCTTCTGTCCGACTGCCTTTTAATCTGCGCCATGTCTTTATCGGTAATCATTTTGGTGGAAGCGTCTTCATCCGGGTCTATCACTTTCACGAAATCTTCATCGGGATTCATCAGAGACTGCTTCAAATCCACAATCAGCTCGCCCATAGACTGATATCTTCTGTCCGGGCTTTTCTGACAGCATTTGTAGACAATCTGTTCCACACTAATCGGAATTTCTGCGACATACTCCCGCGGGGAAGGCAATTCTTCCTGAATATGTTTAATCGCAATCGCTACGGTTGTCTCTCCGTTGAAAGGCACCCTGCCCGTCAGCATTTCAAACATGGTGATACCCAGAGAGTAGATATCGCTCTTCTCGTCGCTATAACCGCCTCTTGCCTGTTCCGGCGAGGTATAGTGTACCGAGCCCATCACATTAGAAGTAATCGTATTGCTTGTCGCCGCTTTGGCGATTCCGAAATCTGTAACCTTAACTTTCCCCTCTTTGGATATAATGATATTCTGGGGCTTGATATCACGATGGATAATGTGATTGCTATGTGCCGCTTCTATTCCCATAGAAACCTGGATTGCAATGCTGATTGCCTCTTTTACGGAAAGCCTTGCTTTCTTCTCAATGTATTTTTTCAGGGTAATTCCCTCTACAAGCTCCATAACGATATAGTGAATGCCGCCTTCTTCCCCGACGTCATACACATTAACAATATTCGGGTGCATCAGCCCTGCGGCCGCCTGCGCCTCTATCCGGAATTTGGATACGAAATTCGCATTCTCGCTAAATTCCTGTTTTAAGACCTTCACCGCCACAAAACGGTTTAATTTATGGTCTTTCGCTTTATATACATCCGACATGCCACCGGTTCCGATTTTTTCCAGAATTTCATATCGGTCGCCGATTATCATTCCAATTTTAATCATGCTCCACCTCACCCGCTAACGGTTCAATAATAATAACGGAAATATTATCTTTCCCGCCGTTATCATTGGCCATGCGCACCAATTCCTCCGCCTTTTCCTTCAGGCTTCCTTCCTGTTTCAAAATATGCCGTATTGTCTTATCTTCCATCATATTTGTTAACCCATCCGAACAAAGAAGCACAATATCGCCGCTCTTACACTCTACGCTGAATAAATCCACATCCACCGTATCGCGTGCGCCGATTGCCCTTGTAATAATATTTTTGTCTGGATGATTTCTTGCCGCTTCCCTGTCGATGCCGCCCATGCGAACCATTTCTTCTACCAGGGAATGGTCTACTGTAATCTGTTCTATGTTCTCATTGACAAGATAAAGTCTGCTGTCGCCGACATTCGCCACTTTCAGGCAGTTTCCTATGCATGTCGCAATCACTACCGTCGTCCCCATGCCCATCAGCGCGATATCTTCATTGGCTTTCTGTCTCGTATCGACATTTGCCTTCTGAACCGCTTCCCGCAGAAGCGCCGCGGGGTCTTCTTCCAAAGAGCCTGTGATTTCTTCTATAATCCTTTCCACCGCATATCTGGACGCAAAATCACCAGCATTATGCCCGCCCATGCCATCGGCGACGATAAATAAATTTGGCAGTCTGCCAACCGGCGTCTCTGACAAATAAATATAATCCTGATTTAATTTTCTCCTCCGCCCAATGTCCGTAATTGCATAGGATCTTAACACTGTATCCCCTCCTATGGCTGTCTGCCCATATATTTACGCCTAAGCTGTCCGCAGGCGCCGTCTATGTCTCTGCCCATTTCCCTTCTAATAGTAACATTTATTCCATTTTTTTCAAGCTTATTTTTAAATGTCTCCACCGCCCGCCTGTCGGATTGCGTGAAACTGCGCTCTTTTACCGGATTTACCGGAATTAAATTTACATGACAGTTAAACGGTTTTAACAGCGATGTAAGCGCTCTTGCATCTTCCTCGGTATCGTTTACGTTATTTATCAGACTATATTCAAAGGTAATGCGTCGCCCTGTCTTTTCAAAATAGTATGCACAAGCCTTCATCAATTCATCCAGGGAATACTGTCTCGCAACCGGCATCAGGCTTTGCCGCTTTTCATCTGTAGCGGCATGGAGCGACAAAGCAAGGGTAATCTGCAGTTTTTCCTCTGCAAGCTGTAACATCTTCGGCACGATACCGCAGGTGGAAACCGTAAGATTGCGCTGGCTGATATGCAGTCCGTTTTCATCCGTAAGCAGCGTTATAAACCGCAGTAAATGTTCGTAATTGTCAAGCGGCTCCCCGGTGCCCATCACGACCACATTAGATACCCGCTCCCCGGTTAAAAGAGTAATCGCATAAACTTGGTCTAACATCTCAGAAGGCAGTAGATTCCTTTCCCAGCCATCCAGCGTGGACGCACAGAAACGGCAGCCCATCTTGCACCCTACCTGGGAAGAAATGCAGACGGAATTGCCATGTTTATAACGCATCCAGACGCTCTCTACCAGATTACCATCTGCAAGAGCGAATAAAAATTTCTTCGTTCCGTCCACTTTGGATTCCTGCACATTGATTACTTTCAGCGCCGTATAGGTAAACCTGTCCCTGCACTTTTCCCTGAATGCTTTTGGCAGATTGCTCATTTCTTCATAGTCTCTTGAAAATTTCTTATGCATCCAGTCATACAGCTGTTTCGCCCTATATTTTTCTTCCTGCATTCCATCTAATTCTACACATAATTCCGATAATGTCAAGGACTTAATATCTTTTTTCTCTTCCATAAATCTTTCTCCATGTCAGAGCCTCCGGTGCGATACTACTTACAAAAAATCGCTGATGCCCGTTTTCCCTTAGGTTTCCCGCTTTTTAAGCTTCGCCAGAAAGAATCCATCCGTCTCATGAATCCCCGGAAGCAGCTGAAGCATCCCCGTATCTTCATCCGCCCCGACAACAGCCGTAAGCGCCTTCCCTATCTTGTCTAGTGTAAACGGAAACTCGCTGCAAATCCATTCCACCATTTCTTCATTTTCCTTGGAATGAATCGTGCAGGTGCTGTACATTAAAATACCGCCCGGCTTCACATAAGCGGCAGCGTTTTTTACAATCTCTTTTTGTAAAAGGACAATCTCTTCTAACGACTGCTCACTCACATGGTATTTGATGTCCGTCTTTTTCCCGATGACGCCCAGTCCCGAACAAGGAACGTCCGCCAGCACTACATCTGCTGACTGATACAGCGCCTCATTGAAAACACAAGCGTCCCCCATTGCGATTTCTATATTCTCTTTGCGCATCCGCCGCCGGTTTTCTTCCAGACGCGCCAGTTTTTTCTCCGTTATGTCAAAAGAAAGCACTTTTCCCGTCCCCATCAGCTTTGTTGCCGCATGAAGGGACTTTCCTCCGGGCGCGGCGCAAATATCTATAATCGTCTGTCCTTTCTGGATACCCGCTGCCTCTATGACAAGCATGGAGCTGACGTCCTGCACTGCAAAAAGCCCTTCTGCATACCCAAAAAGCCGTTTTATCCCTTCCGTCTTTTCTATCTGCATCGCATAAGGAAGATAGGGATGGGACTTTACGACAACTCCTTGTTTTTTCCATGCATCTAAAAGCGTCTCCTGCTCCGCCAGGCTAAGTCCCTCTTCGATGCGAACTGTCACCGGCTCTCTTTCCAGAAATGCACGAAAAATCGTTTCCACAACTTCCCGGCTATATTGATGCAGGAAAAAGGAAACCAGCCACTTCGGCATAGAATATCGAACGGACAAAGAGGTCTCTAACTCTTTTGCCGCATCTGGATAAACAATCGTCTGCTTTTGTCTGGATACATTCCGCAACACGCCGTTTACAAAGCCCTGCAATGTCTTAAACTTTCGTTTGCCAGCAAGTCTGACTGCTTCATTACAGACCGCCGCATCCGGGACTGTATCCATGAATAAAATCTGATAGACACTCATACGTAGAAGCTGCCGGATTAACGGCTTCATCTTTGCCACTGGCGTTTTGGATATCCTGTCTAAGACATAATCAATCTGAATGCGCCGCTCTACGCTTCCTTCCGTCACCCTCTTGATAAAAGCCTTTTCCTGCGGCGAAAGATAATCGTACTTTTCCAGCACATCCGCCAGTAACAGATTCACATAGCCGTCGTTTCTTTCTAATTCCAGCAATATCTCTAAAATGATTTCTCTTGTATTCATCACATACTAATAACCATACCTTTCTCTCAGCCTGCGACATTTATGCCGCCTAATCCCTTCTTTTATTGTCGTTATTGCCAAATAAAAGAATCAGACGCAGAAACTGTAAAATGGAAGAAGCAGCAGCCGCAACGTAAGTCAACGCAGCCGCCTGTAAAACCTTACGGCAGCCGTTTGTCTCATCTTTTTCCATCAGTCCATAATCATTTAACATCGTAAGCGCCCTGCTGGATGCGTTAAATTCCACCGGCAGCGTAACAATCTGAAATAAAACCGCCAGCGCGAACACCCAGATACCAATCTGGATAAGCGTCTGATTCATCCCGAATAAAACGCCGACTAAAATAAGCGGGATTCCCAGCTTAGAACCGATATTTGCCGCCGGCACCAACGCCGTCCTGATACTTAAAGGCGCATATCCCTTATGATGCTGCAGTGCATGCCCACACTCGTGCGCAGCAACTCCGATTGCCGCCACAGAAGGCGAGTTATAGGTAGCGTCCGAAAGCCTGAGCACCATCGTCGAAGGATCGTAATGGTCCGTCAGATTTCCTCTAATATGTTCTATCCTCACATCATAGATGCCCGAAAGCTGTAAAATCTTCTGTGCTGCCTCGGCTCCTGTCAGCCCGCTCCGGCTCCTGATTCGTGAGTATTTCTGAAACGTCGTGCTAATGCGCATTTGCGCAAACATACACAGCAGCGCCCCAATAATAACCAGCCAGTAAGTGGGGTCAAAATGAATCCCATAAAAACCATAATATCCCATAAATTAGTCCGCTCCTTCCTTTTATCCAAGCATGTCTCCTATTTTCACCGAATAACCCAGTAGAAAATCCTTTACGCTCATCCGCTTCTTTCCTTCTAACTGTACCTGCGTGATTTTTAACGTCCCATCCCCGGTGCGTACATAAAAAGCATCTTTTTCCACCATCGTTATCGTTCCGGGTGCATCATTAGACGCTGCTTTGTCTCCGCTGACGCTGCTTTCCCATATTTTCAAGGTTTTTCCCAGGTAGGAAGTATAGGCGCTGGGCCAGGAATTTAATCCCCGTACCATCCGTTCAATCTGCACCGTTTCCTGCTGCCAGTCTATCTTTCCCATAGCCTTCTGCAGCATCTTGGCATAGCAGGAATCCTCTTCCTTCTGCTTATGGGGCGTCACTTCGCCCGCTTCTATCCTGACAAGCGCCTCCACAATCAATTCCGCCCCCACATCCGCTAATTTATCATGCAGACTGTCGCCTGTTTCTTTCTCGTCAATCGGCACGACGCTCTGCAGCAGGATATCACCGGTATCAATCCCCTTATCCATCTGCATAATTGTAATGCCTGTTTCTTTCTCGCCATTTAAAATTGCCCACTGAATGGGACCCGCACCGCGGTATTTCGGAAGCAGGGACGCATGGATATTGATACACCCATACTTCGGCATCTGCAGAATTTCCTCCGACAGAATCTGCCCAAAAGCGGCAACCACGAAAATATCGGCTCCGTAGGATTGCAGCTTTTCTACTGCCTCCGGCGTCTTAATCTTCACAGGCTGAAACACCGACAGACCATATTGCAGCGCACAGGCTTTTACCGGCGTCATCTGCATTTCCTTGCCGCGTCCTTTCGGCTTATCAGGCTGAGTGACTACCGCCGCCACCTGATGCCCCGCCTCTACGATTTTCCTTAACGCCCCCACCGCATAGTCAGGCGTCCCCATAAATACAATCTTCATATCCCATGCCCTTTCCACAACCTGCGATGTTTGTGCCGGACGTTGCAAACGTCAGCACAAACTCGCGGTTGAAAAATCTTTGATTTTTCAACCTATTCTTCTTCCACGTCCTCCACGTCCTGCAGCGGTCCTTCCACTTTTTCGACGTAGAGATGTCCGTCCAGATGGTCTATCTCATGCAAAATTGCCCTGGCAAGCAGCTCTGTCCCCTCGATTTCAAAAGGTTCCATATTTTCATCATAGGCAATCGCTTTCACATAATTGGCTCTCGTCACATGCCCCGTCTTGCCCGGCACGCTTAAACAGCCTTCGTAACCGGTCTGCTCCCCGCTCGTCTCAAGGATTCTGGGATTAATCAGCAGAATCGGGTCTTCCCCCGTCGTATCTATGACGACAATCCGCTTTAAGACGCCGACCTGCGGAGCAGCAAGCCCGACCCCATTGGCTTCATACAGCGTATCAAACATATCATCAATCAATTCCTGAACCCGCGGTGTGACTTCCCTTACTTCCTTACATGTTTTTTCTAAGACGGGATCTCCCATCTCCCTGATATTCCTAATTGCCATATTCTTTTCCTTTCTGCCTTTTTCTTCAGAATTTAGACCTCATCGCAATAAGCCCAATGTAACTAATGAAATAGATGTTCCCTTAGTATGTGTTCATCGGATTAAAATCAAACTGGATTGTCAGATTTTTAATATCCGCTTCTTTATAATCAGCTTCCAGCACATCTTTTATCTGTACAAGCTTCTCATAATCCGGGTGTTTAAAATATAACGTATGCCGGTACAAATCATTCATCCGGGAAATCCCCGCCGGAGCGGGTCCTATCGTATAAAAAGCTTTTTCCGATGCAAATTTCTCTTTCACCAGCAAAGCAAAGCGTTCCAAAATCCGGTTTCCTTCTTTTTCCTCTTTAGAAACCGCCAGGATAGCGAGCATGTTCGCCACGGGCGGATACTGTAACAGCTCCCGGTACACAATTTCTTCTTCATAGAAGCTCTCATAATCCTGATTGGCAGCATGGACGATGCTGTAATGTTCCGGCTGATAGGTCTGAATGACCACTTCGCCGGGCTTTACGCCTCTTCCTGCCCTTCCTGCCGCCTGGGTCAGAAGCTGAAACGTTCTTTCCCCCGCCCGGTAATCGTTCTGATTCAGGGATAAATCCGCCGCCAGAATCCCAACCAGCGTCACATTGGGGAAATCATGTCCTTTGACAATCATTTGCGTGCCTACTAAAATATCCGCCCTGCCGTCCGCAAAGGCAGATAAAATCCTCTCATAACTTTCCTTATCCCTCGTAGAATCCGCATCCATACGCAGGACACGAGTCCCTGGAAATTCCTGATAGACAGCCTCCTCTATCTGCTCCGTTCCCGCCTTAAATCCAAGCAGATACTTAGAACCGCAGGAAGGACAATTTTTCGGTCTGATTGCTTCGTATCCGCAATAATGGCAGATTAGTTTTCCGTTCCGGTGCTCCGATAGAGAAACGTCGCAGTGTGGACACTTCATGACAAAACCACAGGCTCTACAGGATATAAACCCTGCATATCCTCTCCGGTTTAGAAAAAGCATAATCTGCTCGCCCGCTGCAAGGCGCTCTTTCATCAGACTTTTTAATTTCCGGCTGAATATGGAGCGATTGCCTTCCTTTAATTCCTTGCGCAAATCCACGGTATATACCTGGGGCAGACTTCCGCCCGTCAGCCGCTCTTTCATCTGATACAGTTTATATTCCCCTTTTTTGGCACGGTAATACGCTTCTAAGGATGGAGTTGCGGAACCTAATATCACGCTTGCGCCCTTCATGGAAGCAATCTGTATCGCCGTCTCTCTTGCATGGTATCTGGGCATGGATTCACTTTTATAACTGCTTTCATGTTCCTCATCTATAACGATGACGCCCAGATTCGGGAATGGCGTAAACAGCGCGGAACGGGGTCCTATCATCACATCTAGTTCGCCGTTTCTGGCGCGTTCCATCTGGTCATATCTTTCTCCCGCAGACAACCGGGAATTCATGACAGATACCCTGTCGCCAAATCTTTTATAAAAACGGAGCAGTGTCTGGTAGGTCAGGGCAATCTCTGGAATCAGGACAATCGCCTGTCTGCCTTCCGCTATCATCCGGGCAATCACCCCAAGGTATACTTCAGTCTTGCCGCTGCCTGTAATGCCGTGTATCAGATACGTTTTTCTTTTGCCGCCTAAATAGTCCCTAAGAACCTCTTCGATAATCGCATTCTGCGCCGGGCTAAGCGTCTTTGTTTCCTCACGCTCTAAAGTCCTTTTCACCGGATTCCTATAATAATTTTCCCGCTCTATCGCAATCAGCCCTTGTTTTTCCAGACTGTTTAACGTGGACGCGGTAACATTTAACTTTTCCCGAAGCAGGGTATAAGGCAGTATCTCTTCTTCGGACAGCGCATCTAATACCCTGGCTTTTGCCGTCTGATGCTTTCTGATACACTCCTCTAACTGTCTTTTCATCTCTTCCTGTCCGCAGAGTCTTACGATTTTCTTCTGCTCCTGCTGTTTCATCTTCCGCTTGATGGGTATCACCGTTTTGAGGGCGGTAATCATCGTGGAGCCGTAATGGCTTTTCATCCAGTAAGCAGTCTTTATCAAATCGCTTTCCACATTCATGCCCTTCTCATCGATACAGGTTATTTCTTTTATTTTCTCTATCGGATACGCTGCATCATCAGAAAGCCCGATAACGTATCCGAGCGTATCCCGGTTACCTTTTCCAAATGGTACATGCACCCGGATTCCCGGTACGATGCAGCCAAGCAAGCCATCAGGTATTTTATATTGAAAAGGTCTGTCAACTTTCTCATGGGATATTTCCACGATAACGTCCGCAAATTGTTCCTTCATCCGTTGTCCTCACATCTATCTTCCCGCCAGGATATCCTGAATCAAATCTCTCTCATCCATAGGATATTTCACGCCCCGGATTTCCTGATAATCTTCATGTCCTTTTCCCGCAAGCACAATAATATCTCCCGGCTCCCCATGCGCGATGGCATAGGCAATCGCCTCTTTTCTATCGCAGATTTCCACATATTTTCCGTCTGTTTTTGCAATTCCTATCTTAATATCCTCTATAATATCCTGCGGCTCTTCATAACGGGGATTGTCGGAAGTAATAATCGTCAGATCCGCAAGCTTGCCACTGACCTCCCCCATCTCGTAACGCCGCAGTTTGGAGCGGTTTCCGCCGCAGCCAAACAGACATATCAGCCGGTGGGGATGGTATTCTTTTAATGTCGATAACAGGCTTTCTAACGCCATCGCATTGTGCGCATAATCAATCATCAAGGTAAAGTCATCGGATACGTTTACAAGCTCAATCCTTCCTTTGACCTTAGCCTGTAAAAGCGCTTTCTGAATCGCGTCTTCTGACACGCCGAAATGGCGGCAGATTGCAATCGCCGTCAACGCATTGTAAACACTGAACTTACCGGGCGCCGCCACTTCGACCGGAAACTCCATAAGCCCCGACACATCAAAAGAAACGCCCAGCTTTCCGCCGCCGGAAAGCAGCCGCAAGTTCTCTGCCCTCAAATCTGCTTCTGTCTCGATACCGTAAGTTTCTAACAGACAAGTATGCCCCGCCGTCACTTTTTCCCAGCAGGCATCGTCCCGGTTTACAATCCCGACTTTGCACTGTTTGAACAACAGACTCTTACAGTGCAGATAATCTTCAAAATCTTTATGCTCGTTCGGTCCGATATGGTCCGGTTCGATATTCGTGAAAATACCAAAGTCAAACAAAAATCCCTGCGTCCTATGGAGCATCAACCCCTGCGAAGACACTTCCATGACAACCATGTCACACCCTGCGTCCGCCATCTGTCTGAAATACTGCTGTATCAGATAAGACTCCGGTGTCGTATTATTGGCATGGATATGGGTATCTCCGATAATCACTTCTATCGTACCAATCAACCCGACTTTCCGCCCCGCCTGTTCCAAAATGGACTTCACCAGATATGTGGTAGTCGTCTTTCCCTTCGTCCCGGTAATGCCTATGACCTGCAACTGTCTGGCAGGATGGTGAAAATACGCCGCCGAGATAAATGCCATCGCATACCGGGTATCCTCTACGCTGATAACGGTAACATCCGCATCTTGTGGCAGTTCTACTTCCTGCTGCACGATGAGGACTCTCGCGCCCGCCGCCACTGCCTGGGTCGCAAACTCATGTCCGTCCGCATTTGCGCCCCGGATACAGATAAAAAGACAATCCGCCGTTACCTTCCTGGAATCATACACAATCTCAGATATCTCTGTCTCTATGGTTCCACGGATGCACCTATATTCTATGGAATCCAATAATTCCCGTAATTTCCGCATGTAAGCCCTGCTCCCTTCCCGATCTGCTTTTCGTTATCCAAAAATTTACAAAACATACAAGAAAATCGCTTGCGCAATTATCTACAAGAAAATCGCTTACGCAATTATCTTGGGAAGAATGCCTTGCATTCTTCCGCGTTGTCGAGTCATTTCCTATATGATAAAATAACACGAAAAAAAGTTTTTTTCAACTTTTCAAAGTTTCTTAATAGAAGTTTATACTTTTATTAGAAAGTAAACACAATTTAGACACATTTCAAAATTATGATAATAACAAGATAGTTGATAACTCACTATCTCCCCCCTCATAAGAAAATACGAAAAGCCTGAGTATCCCTCAGGCTTTTTCGTTGTATATACAACAACAGAAAGCAAACCCCAACCGGGCAGTCTCTCCATTGCACTCATCTTAATTGTTCCACCGTAATCTGCGAAAGCAATTCCTCCGCCGTATCCTGCGGAATATCCCCGCTGATTAATGTCGTTGCATTGGCGGAAGAAATAGCGACCGCCTTTTGCAAAGCTTTCTCATTATGTTCTTTTTTCAGAATGGACATGGCATACGAGGCCACTACACTGTCGCCGCAGCCTACGGTATTTAAAACCGACACGTTTCCTGCCCGGGCATAGAATACCTTTCCGCCATCCACAGAAAGCAGTCCTTTTTTCCCCATAGATACCACCACATGGGCAATTCCCCCGGTCTGGAGCGCCAACGCCGCTTCCGCTACGTCTTCCCTTTTTACCAGTTTATGCCCGACGATATATTCTAATTCCTTCTGATTGGGTTTAATCAGATAAGGTTTGGCGGCAATGCCTTTACGCAGACTGTCCCCATTCGTATCAAGAAGCGTCTTAATGCCACGGATACGCGCTTTTTCAATCAGTGTGGCATAAATGTCCTCCGGCATTCCCCGCGCCACGCTTCCCGACAAGACGACCAATTCACAGCTTGGCAGCAACTTCTCATACTGGGCAAGAAACTTTTGCTGCTTTTCCTCATCGATATTCGGTCCCGGCTCTAAAATTTCCGTCACATACCCGTTATCCGCAAGAATATTCATATTGCTTCTCGTCTCGCCCTCTACGCGCACAAACTTACACATGACATGCTGGCTCTGCAGATAATCCTCAATAAAATTGCCGGCATAGCCGCCTAGAAAACCGGTAGCGCATACCGGATATCCGTACTGACACAGCACTTTCGTCACATTGATTCCTTTTCCGCCTGCAATCGACATCACCGTGCGCATCCGGTTCACATGCCCTGTAATCAGTTCCCCCGCCGTATAAGTTTTATCCACCGCTGGATTTAGAGTTACTGTAAGTATCATAATGAATAAACCATGCCTTTCTCTCAAGCTATCAATCTAAGCGCGCCAAAGCTCCAGGTTTTATTTCGCATAATCCTGCATAATAATCTGCAGGCTTTCTTTTTCCCGATATACATTGATATCCGGATAATAAATCATCTGGATGACAATCCTCTGACTGCCTTCGCAATAGAGCCTGTCCCGCTCTTCTTTCCCAAACGCGTCCGCCAGAAAATCATGCCATCTTTCCAAATCCCCAAAATAGAGCATCTGGTATGTATTCCCCTGTTCGTCCCGGATATCGTACTTTCCCACATTTCCGTTTTTCCCAAGAATCCTTCCATGTAATATCTGCACGTTTTTCTGGGCAAAAACAGGTTTTGGATTTCCATTGCCGAAAGGCTCCAAAAGCCTGAGCTGCTTCACCAATTCCATGCGTACATAGGCAAGCGGCATCGGCACGTCAATTAAAATTTCTTCCACAAAATCTTCATCGGACAGATTACAGTTTCTGTTAAGGGTTTCACGAAATTCTTCTATATTTTCTTCCGGCATGGATAGCCCCGCCGCCATTTTATGTCCGCCGTATTTTGTAAAAAGATGTTTGCAGAGACTCATCTGCTCATACATATGATAGGCTTCAATCGAACGCCCGGAGCCTTTGACGCCCTCTTCCCCTTTCGTCAGCACGAAAACCGGCCTATGATATTTTTCCTTAATTCTTCCGGCAATAATGCCCGCAAGGCTTTCATGACAGTCCGGCAGATAGATTACCAGCACTTTATCATCCTTCAGGATGCCACCCTCAATCATCCTGATGGCAGCTTCCGTTCCCTGCCTTGTCATTTCTTTCCGGCTGTCGTTTAACTCTTTCAGCTCCCCGGCAATCGTAACCGCCTCTGCAAAACTATCGCTGCAAAGCAGCCCTAACGCTTTCTTCGCGGTATCCAGCCTGCCCGTGGCATTGATGCAGGGTCCTAATACGAATCCGATATGATATGCCGAAAGCGTCTTTCCCTGTAGTCCGTTTACTTCTATCAGCGCACGCAGTCCCAGATTTTTCGTATCCGTTATCCGCTCTAGTCCGTAACGCACCAGAATCCGATTCTCATCCCGCAGCTCCATGACGTCGCCCACCGTGGCGAAAGCCGCAAGTTCCAACAGCTCTTCCAGGATTTCTTTTCGCTTTTTCCCATTCACATCGATAAGGCCATGCTTATTTTCATACTCTTCCAATAGAACCTGTATGAATTTATAGGCGACAACCGCCCCGCAAATCCCATCAAACGGATAAGTGCAGCGCTCCTGTTTCGGGTCAATCACTGCGTCCGCAGGGGGTAAAAGTTCTTTTTTTCTCCCATCTTCCAGAATTTCATACGGCACCTCATGGTGGTCCGTTATAATAACGCCCATGCCCAGCTCTTTTGCATAAGATACCTGCGCGGCTGCGGCAATCCCGTTATCACAGGTGATAATCGTATCGATGCCGTCCCCATGCGCCTCTTCAATCAAAGTATCATTTAACCCGTAACCATCCCGGATTCGATGGGGTATCACCGTATCCACCGTGGCATTACATGCCTGCAGCCCACGCAGCAGGATATACGAAGAACAGATACCATCAATATCATAGTCCCCAATAATACGGATTTTTACACCCTGCTCTATTTTGCGCAGCATAAAAGCGACTGCCTTTTCCATATCATAAAGCAGCCGCGGTGTATGCATATCCTCGATTGTTCCATGTAAAAACAAGTCAATTCCGGCGTCCTCCACAATATCCCTGTTCCTGATAATGCGGGCAATCACAGGATCTATCTGAAATTTCTTCGCCAATCCCTCAAAATCCGCCTTTTTTGCCGATACCATCCATTTTGCCATGTTGATGTCCTATCTTTTAACGCTTGTGTGTTGCATAAATGCATTCATTCTTTTAAGTGGACCAGACGGGAGTCGAACCCGTGTCCAAAAGCCCATTCCCTGTCCTTCTACTATCATAGTTTGTCGTTTCGGATTACTCCTCATTCCCTCCCGTATCAGGATACAAACGCCCCAATACGTTTAGTAGCTTCATCATACGCCCACAGGCTCAAAGCTTTGCCAGTGTCGTTTCCTGCATGGATGATGCCCGGTTCTTAATGTGCAGGTGCACTAAGGCGGACAACTGCCCTTAGGCAGCGTATGCTAAATTATCTTCAGCGTTTATATTTTATTTTGCGATTTGACGCATCGCCTGCGGATAGCTTCTCCAGCTGCAAGACCCCTGTCGAAACCTTGACTGGCCCTTATGAACTTACTACTTACTATTATTTTAACATAGATTTTTTAATTTTAGTATGGTATTTTATAAATTTCTGATTTTAAAATCCCTCTCATGTTCCCTGCGCTGGTCTTTCTTTGCAATATCCTGCCTTTTATCGTAAAGTTTCTTCCCTTTTGCCAGACCAATTTCCAGCTTCGCCCTGCCATCCTTGAAATAAACCTGCAACGGAACAATCGTATATCCCTGCTCCGATATCTTGCCCGCCAGCTTACGGATTTCTACCTTATGCAGCAATAATTTTTTGCTTCTTAACGGGTCTTTGTTAAAAATATTCCCCTTCTCATAAGGGCTGATATTCATGCCATACACAAACGCTTCCCCATTCTCAATGCGGATATATCCTTCTTTAATGCTGCATTTCCCAAGTCTCAGGGATTTGACCTCTGTGCCATGAAGCTCTATACCCGCTTCATACTTTTCTTCAATAAAATAGTCATGATATGCCTTCTTATTGTTTGTAACCAGCTTCATTGCTTCCTTCGCCATACGAATAACCATACCTTTCTCTCAGTCCTATAAGAAAATTGCTTACGCGATTATCAACAAGAAAATTGCTTACGCAATTATCAACAAGAAAATTGCTTACGCAATTATCAACAAGAAAATTGCTTACGCAATTATCTTGGGAAGAATGCTTTGCATTCTTCCGCTGCATTGAGCAATTTACAGCTCTTCAGGAATTGAAAAATGAATCGTTTTACTCTGCATTTCCACGCTGTCCACACAGACGCGCATCTGCTCACCCAGCCGGAATCTTCTGCCGGTATCCTGTCCTACCATTTCATAGGCATTCTCGTCATAATAATAGTAATCTCCAGGCAGCTTTGACACATGAATCATACCTTCTACTGTATTTGGCAGCTCCACATAGATTCCCCAGCTCGTAATGCCCGAAATAACGCCGGTAAAAACTTCGCCGATATGCGCTTCCATGTATTCCGCTTTCTTTAATTTATCGGTCTCACGCTCCGCCTCTTCCGCGCGACGCTCCATCTCAGAAGAATGCTTCGCCACAGCAGGCAGCCTGTCCTGATAGTGCCCGATACGATTCTCTTTCATGCGTCCCCGCAACTGTTCCTTGATAATCCGGTGTATCTGCAGATCCGGATATCTTCGGATGGGCGATGTAAAATGACAATAATACTGACAGGCAAGTCCGAAATGTCCGCTGCACTCTACCGTGTATTTCGCCCTTTTCATACTACGCAGCGCCAGCCTGCTAAGCAGCATTTCTTCATCCGTTCCCTCTATTTTATCCAGCAGCTTCTGAATTTCTTTCGGATGGATATCTTCGCCGGACACTTTGATATGATACCCGAAATTACGAAGGAAAGTCGATAATTTCATGATTTTCTCTGGCTCCGGCTTCTCATGTGTACGATACAAAAAAGGAAGCTCCATCCAGAAGAAATGCTGCGCTACCGTCTCATTGGCAAGCAACATAAAATCTTCAATCATCTTCGTTGCCACATTTCTTTCATAAGGTCTAATTTCCGTCGGATGCCCTTCCTCGTCCAGCAAAATCTTACTTTCCGGGAAATCGAAATCAATAGAACCTCTCTTGTGTCTCTTTTTACGCAGAATCGCCGCCAACTCTTCCATCTGTTGAAACATTGGAACTAACACCTCATATTCCCTGCATTCCTGCTCATCCTGATACTCCAGGATTTTCTTGACACTCGTATAAGACATCCTTCTGTCTACGCAAATCACCGTTTCCGCAATTTCATAATCCGTGACATTTCCCTTTTCATCAATTGTCATCAGACAGCTTAACGCAAGCCTGTCCTCCCCTTGATTCAGGGAACAAATGCCATTGGAAAGCCGGTGCGGCAGCATGGGAATTACTCTATCCACAAGATAAACGCTTGTGCCCCGCTCATATGCTTCCCAGTCCAGCGCCGAATTTTCCTGCACATAATTGGATACATCCGCAATATGGACGCCCAGATGATAAAACGCTCCCTCTTTGGATAAACTGACCGCGTCGTCTAAATCCTTCGCATCTTCGCCATCTATCGTAACCATCTGCACATCCCGCAAATCCTTACGCCCTGCCATATCCGCTTCCTGTATCTTGTCCGGGATACGCTCCGCCTGGTTTAAGACTTTTTCCCCAAAAGCCTCCGGCAAATCAAATCCCTTGATAATCGACAAAATATCCACGCCTGGGTCATTCACATGCCCCAGGATTTCTACAATCTTTCCTTCCGGTTTATGCTTCTCATCCCCGTAATCTGTCAATTCTACGACTACTTTATGCCCGTCTACCGCGCCTTTAGAACGTTCCTTCGGAATAAAAATATCCGTACTGATTTTACTGATATCCGGGATGACAAAACCGAAATTGGCAGACTGTTGATAAGTCCCCACAATCTGATAAGCGCCATGCTCCAGCACTTTCCGAACCGCCGCTTCCTGCCTCCTGCCGCGTCTGCCCGGTAAAAGCTCTACCTGTACTTTATCAAGATGAAACGCATGGTTCACCATATTTTCCGGTATATATAAATCCTCTTCCATGCCTTCCACTTCAACAAAACCAAATCCTTTGGCATTGCCGATAAAAACTCCCGTCAGAAGATGTGCGTCCGCTTTCTTATACTTCCCTTTTGCAGTTATCTGTATTTTCCCTTCTGCTAAAAGAGTATCCAGCACTTTCCGAAACGCTTCCCTATCCGCCCTGGCAACCTGCATAAATGCCGCCAGTTCTTTTTCCTTCATGGGCACATACATCTCATCTTCCAAAAGCTCACATATTAACTTTTTACGTTGTTCAAACAATTCCTGTCCCATTATGATTCCTCTACCAAACAAGAAAAGCGCCCTTTCCACAAGAGCGCCTCCACATTTTCTAAAAAATATTCAGGTTCAAAATAATCGCTATCAGCATAAATCCTACTGCAAGAGCGGTCGTAATCTTGACAAGCTTTCCTTCCATGGAACGCCCCTTATTTTTCCCCCAATATGTTTCGGCAGCTCCGCTGACAGCTCCTAGTCCCGCGGACTTCCCTTCCTGCATCAATACCAATACGACAAGTGCAAGACAAATAATAATATATACAACAGTTAATACAATTCTTAACGCTCCCATTTCAAAATATACTCCTTTCCTAACATCAAGCAGATTTTAGTTTAACACAGAAAATGAGAATGTGCAATATCATTTTGGGAATTTTGAGGAATAAAAAAACAAAAAGAATTTCTAGGTAAAATCGCACAAAAACCCCCCTGAATATTTGGATGGACATTATTCTGTCTCTATGCTATACTGTATTCAGTCAACAAGTTTAACAATTATTCGATAGGAGTAACTACGATGAATGATAAAAAGCTCGATTTGATTCTTTCAAAAATGCAGAATGTGGAATCCGAGGTACGAGATGTGAAGGGTGAAGTACAGGATATGAAGACAGAAATGCAGGTTATGAAAACAGAAATGCAGGTTATGAAGACGGAAATGCAGGATGTGAAGACAGAAATGCAGGTTATGAAGACAGAAATGCAGGATGTGAAGACGGAAATGCAGGATGTGAAACACCGTGTAACCAATATGGAATTACATTTTGAAAATGCCACAGACAGGAATATCCAATTAATTGCCGAAAACTTTATCGAATTAACCAAGAAACTGAATCAAGCTATTCCGGTCGCTGATAAAAATCTTGCTTATGAAGTAAAAGTTAGCTATCTGATAGAGGAAGTTGATAAGCTTAAAGAGAATGTTGAGGAAATAAGAAAACAGGTTTCATGATTAGCGGTGAAATATAATATCGTTTTCTATAAACAATACTATAAGGCAGGTCTTCTATGATAATATTCAAATTATAGAAGACCTTGGGGCATAGCAAGATATCCAGCGAGAGCGTAATACAGCATATACTTTTTGTCATCCTCAGACAAATCCATATCTCATTGATTTCCTAATCTTATACTAAAAAAGACCCAAAGACCTTCTTCTAATTTATAAAATCCCGCTGCCTACAGGAAGTTACTATATTATCATGCTGTCTAAAAAACTTCGCGGATAATCCCGTCAGATATCTCGTTGTCTATTTCAGGGAAAAGTTCACACATATGTTTCTCTGCACGAGGCTCTGTCTGCAGCAATTCCTTAAATTCCCCACGCCTTTTATCATATTCCTCATATGTCTGTATTTTTAAAAATTCTTCCAAATAAGTTGCTTATTCCATATACCTCGCAATAAATCCATACATTACTGGAGCATCTTCCTGTAATTTTGCAGAAGTCATACAGTAATAGGATATTGGTACAGCCATAAATCCGCTCTTGATAAGGCTCTATCAGATGCTCATTTGGTGCCAGACGAATTTTCTTTTTTGTTACCCCATCAGAATAAACATATTCTTCTGTATATCTTCTATTGCCTTAAAAGTATTTTCGCTTATGTGCCATGATTTCCTCCAATGAAAACATACCTATCTCATGATATATCTCTTTTTCGGTAATGTTACCCACATATCGGATTGTCCGTTTTTTTAATATCGCAGTAACATCTGTTGCCGCCAAACTCATACTTAACATCCAGCATTGCTAACTGTAATTAAATGGTGCCTGTATTACTTTGTTATAATTTGCGGTATTATCCAGTGTGTTTGAGTACCATACACTTTTACATCATTCTCAAACACGCGATGGGCTTACCGGGTATATGAGGAGTTTGAGTACCATACACTTTTACATCATTCTCAAACAGGAAGGTTTAATTTTTAGTGAAGATGATTGTTTGAGTACCATACACTTTTACATCATTCTCAAACTATCCGTTTACTGGATAGCGAAAATAATCGTTTGAGTACCATACACTTTTACATCATTCTCAAACCGTATATGCGTTGAATATGCTGAGGCAACCGTTTGAGTACCATACACTTTTACATCATTCTCAAACCCATATAAACACCGTCGAGTAGACAGTCTCGACACTCCTTTCATTTTATTTCTAGCGTGAAAGGC
>JAMPFM010000039.1 GCA_023664455.1 Blautia sp. | reverse complement strand
ATAATAAATGATGTAATTGAAATTGGTAATAGGTGTGGATTTGTTTATCCTTAAATAAATGTAGTTAAATCCAACAAAGAACGCGCCGAATTCATATTGTTTAGTTGGGATAGGGGACACTTTTTCTTGATGATTACTTGGCATGGTGCTGGCACCATGTAATTAGGGCATATAGAAACAAAAATCTATATGCCCTATTTGTATGTAGAACCCCAGAAAATGAAGATATTTTACAAGACTTCCCGCCGCTTTGGCAGTACAATGTTACCGAAGGGAGCCAAAACAGATGAAAAAAGAAACAAGATGCGCTGTCTATGATGATGAATTGAGAATAGAAGCTTATCGTTTTGAGGGAATTGTACAGCCGTTTCCCAATCACTTCCATGAACATTATGTCATTGGTTTTGTCGAGGACGGGGAGCGTACGCTTTCCTGCAGAAACAAAGAATACAGCATAGGAAAAGGGAATGTTATTCTGTTCAATCCGGGGGATAATCATGCCTGTGTGCAGAGTGACGAGGGAACATTCGATTATCGTGGATTCAATATTTCCAAGGGCGTAATGCTTGATTTGGTGGAAGAAGTTACGGGAAAGCGGGAGCTTCCCGGTTTTTCAGAGAATGTTATTTATGATGATGAAATTACCTGTTATCTGCGTCCGCTTCACGAAATGGTCATGCGCGGCGCTTCGGATTTTGCAAAAGAAGAAAACCTGTTGTTTCTTATTTCTTCATTAATACAGAATTACGGACAGCCTTTTGAAAGCTGTGTGTCAGAGTGCCGGCGGGAGATAGAAAAAGCCTGTGAATTTATGAGGCAGCGCTATCATGAAAGGATTTATTTGGACCAGATATGCCGCTATGCAGGACTCAGTAAATCTACTCTTTTGCGTGCATTTACCAAATCAAAAGGCATTACCCCCTACCGTTATTTAGAAACAATCCGCATCAATGAAGCTAAGACTTTATTGGAAAAAGGAATACAGCCTATGGAAGCCGCTATACAGACAGGATTTTCAGACCAAAGCCACTTTACCAATTATTTTAGCCGTTTTATCGGGCTTGCTCCCGGTGTGTACCGTGAGATATTTTTAGACAGGGATAAGGATGGTGAAACGCAAAATGGTGAATAAAAAGACGATAGGACATCTGGCAGCATTGATAACGATTCTGATATGGGGAACGACTTTTATATCTACGAAAATCCTCTTAGTCGATTTCAGACCCATAGAAATACTCTTTTTCCGCTTTGTGATGGGCTTTTTAGCCTTACTGGCGGCATATCCTAGGCGGCTAAAAGGAGTAAACTTCAGGCAGGAATTGACATTTGCAGCAGCAGGGCTGTGTGGAATATGTCTGTACTATTTACTTGAAAATATAGCCTTAACCTTGACAATGGCTTCTAATGTAGGCGTGATTATATCGGTTGCTCCATTTTTTACAGCATTATTAGTACATTTCTTTATAAAATCAGAAGAAAAACTGCAAGCCCGCTTTTTTATTGGTTTTGCAGTGGCAATGCTTGGAATAGCCTTAATCAGCTTCAATGGCTCTAAACTGGAATTAAATCTTAGGGGGGATTTACTGGCTGTAATTGCTGCCCTTGTATGGGCCTGCTATTCCATATTGACAAGGAAAATAAGCAGTTTTGGCTATCCGGTCATCCTTACGACACGACGCACTTTTTTCTATGGAATCCTGTTTATGATACCGGCATTGTTTCTTTTTGATTTTCAGGCAGATTTCACACGTTTTGCGAATACCGCTTATCTGTTCAACATTCTATATCTGGGATTAGGCGCTTCCGCGCTCTGCTTTGTGACATGGAATTTTGCTGTAAAAGAATTAGGGGCGGTTAAAACAAGCGTTTACATCTATATGGTTCCCGTTATAACAGTAGTGACTTCCTTTCTGGTGCTGCACGAGCGGTTGACGATATTAGCTGGAATAGGGACGGTCTTGACGCTGGCGGGGTTGTTTTTATCAGAATATAAAACAGAAAATTTATGAGTTGCATTCAGTTTTAATATAAATTATCTGTTAATTGCCTTTCTTGGCAATCCATTTATCATGTTTCCTAAATTTTCGATTTTTCATTGTACAACTATACGGTTTGTGATAATATTAATATATGAGAAAGTAATCGTGTTACAAGGTGGCAGCCTCCCCAACCTACAAAAGAGGGGAGGTGGTGCGGATGGAAATGTTTTCGTTTCAGGATTTGCTTCTGTTTGCGACGTTTTTAATTACACTGCTTGCCTACATAGATAGGAACAACAAGCGAAAATAAATAAGCCTACCTTGTTACTTAGCCGGTACAGGTAGGCTTATAATACACCTGGGAGGCTAACCACTTTGTGGGCGGTTGCTTTCTCTATATCTAAAATAACATATCTGAGTTGTTATTTCAAGTATTTAATATAGAATTTTCCATAGATTTTGATAGAAAAAGCATGACTGACATTGTATAATAGGAAATAAGATGTAACGCCAGATACAAACATCGCAGACAGAGGAAGGAGCATGGTTATAAAATGGAAACATTTTATTTGATAGATTTTGAGAATGTGCATAATGAAGGATTGGAAAATATAGATTCTCTATCAAAAAACGACCATGTACATATATTTTCTACAGAAAATGCATTAAATATCAGAATGGATATTGTTTTTTCAAAAGGGGTAGATATACAAGGACATATTGTGCCCGTTCGTAAGCAGTCGCTCGATATGCATCTGGTCTCGTATCTGGGACGTCTTCTAGGAATCAATGGAAAGCAATGTTCGTATGTAATTGTTAGTAAGGATAAAGATTATGACAATATTATAAAATTCTGGAAGGAAGAAGGCTATCCGAATATTTCGCGTAAACAGGCTATTCCAGGCAATGCAAAACCGCAGGAAAAGAGCGTGTCACAGAAAGAGCCGGCTACAACCCAGGCGACTAACAGCAAAATTAGCGCTGGTATGGCATATAATTTTTCTGGAGAAGACAGGAGTGAGCTGAATGTATTTATGCAGCATGGTCTTGCTTCGATGGGCTATGCAAGTAATGCTGCGAACAGAATATGTAAGTATGTTATTGCACATTGTAACGATGAGCAAATGTTAAGCGGGATTCATAATGATTTGATGAATGAATTTGATAATTATATTGAAATATATGAAGATGTAAAAGTTATTTTGGAAAACTTCGTATCTTCAAAAAGTAAGATTGCAAAACGTGAATCAACAGTCCGTTCATTTTTTGGACAACATTTTAGAAAGAAAATATATGTTGATAGGAAAGAAGATATTATTAGCATCATATTAAATGCGCAAACAAGGCAGCAGGTAAATAATGGATTGCTTAAATTATATTCGGATGGCAATGTAGTAAAGCATATCTATCAGACTGTACAACCTTTAATTAAAGATTTGCCAGGAAATTAAGAGAAAGAAACGGAAGGAATTTGATAATTTCTTGAGTTTGTCAAATAACTTGCCCTCGTTTGAGACGTTTTTCATTACAATACTTGTCTCAATAATAATCCAAGATTCCCATCTAATGTGCAAAGTATACCCAAAAAAGTGCGAAGTATACCCAGGCTGTTCTTTTTGACACATTTTTTCGTTATCATACTATTATCACAACTATTATCACATAATTTTTTTATATAAATTCATATATTAGATGATATCGTTTTTGCATTTGTGCATATGCTTATACAAAATTTGCCCACGCAAAAGAAAAAGGGGTATACCATAAAGACTACGAAGGAGGATACATAAGGTATGAAAACAAAGAAACTCAGCATTGCGGCGCAGCTTTTTCTCTTTATTCTAGGGGCGTCTATTATCGTTGCGGTGATTGTAGGAGGCGTTGCCTACGCCAATATGGGGAATTTCCTGCAAAAGAAATGTAAGGATGACGTCATGGAAATTGCCGTGATTGCCGCGGAAAATGTAGATGGGGAAACCTTTGCGAAAGCTATGGAAGGCGACGAAGAAGCTCTTTTGACAGTCAAGGAAAGTCTGGAGTTCTTTCTGGTCGGCAATTCCGTTACTTATGTCTATACACTGATGCCCAAGGATGAGGAATGGTTTCAGTTTGTCGTGGATACCGATCCGGATGACCCAGGAGAATATGCAGAGGATTATGAGGCGCAGGAAGCTATGTTTCAGGCGATGCAGGGCAGCTCCTCTGTGACGGAGGATCCATTTACCGATGAATGGGGGACTTTTTACAGTGGGTACGCGCCGATTTTGCAGGGCGGAAAAGTGCTGGGGATTGTAGCGGTGGATTATGAGGCGTCTTCGATACAGACTTCGTTGAACAGCCTGATTCGCAACATTCTGCTTGCAGTAGGGGCAGCAGTGCTTTTTGCAGTGGCAGCGGCGTTGCTTGTAGCGATTAGGATGCGGCGCAATTTTATCAAGGTAAACGACAAGATTCTTGAGGTGGTATCTGACGACGGGGATATCACGAAAGTGTTAAATATCACGTCAGGCGACGAGCTTGAGGTAATCGGGAACAGTCTGAATAAGCTTCTGGAAAAGACTGCAAAAACGGTCAGGGAAATCAAGAATGGTACAGGTAGCATCGAAACGAAAATGGGCGATATCAATACGCATGTGAAGGATTCAGCAGCGAAGGTCAGCGGCATTAACGATACCATACATTCTATGGCAGCGGCTTCTGAACAGGTTGCGGCGTCTGTCGGGACTGTGGGCGAGCAGGTGGATTCTGTCTATGAAGAGATACAGAATATCGTTGAGATTGCCGCAGGAAATACGATTAGTCTGCAGGAAATCAACACGGCTTCCGGGAAACTGCATGATACGGCGCAGATATCGTTTGCCGGCATTGGGAAAAATGTGGAAGAAATGTCCCATTCTTTGCAGGAGGAAAAGCAGAAGGCGGAGGCGGTTCTTCGGATTAAAGAGTTGTCAGAGACAATTCTTGGAATATCCGGGCAGACGAATCTATTGGCATTGAATGCATCCATAGAGGCGGCGAGAGCCGGGGAGGCAGGAAGAGGTTTTGCAGTAGTGGCGGAAGAAATCGGCACACTTGCAGGGAATACCAATGACGCCGCCAATGAAATCCAGAAGATGAGCAAAGGCGTAGTGGAAGCCATACAGGGACTGGATGCGCTGGCAGGGCGGATGCTTCATTTCCTGCGGGATGAAATTTCGACGGACTATCAGAAATTTGGGGACATATCCAGCGGCTTTATGGAAAAGACGGATGAGATTCGTGCATCGATGGAACAGTTGCTGAAAAATACGGAAGCATTTGCCGGGGTATTGGAAGAAGTCCGCGGCGCTATGGAGTCTGTGGGCGCCTCATCCGAAGAAAACAGTGCGGAAATTACCCGCTTATCCGGGCTGCTTGCAGACATCGATAGTGAAATGAGAAACATTGAGACCGCCGCTACAGAAACGTTTTCCGCGATTTCGGTCATGAATCAGGAGCTGAGTGTTTACCGGGTTTAAAAGTGTCCTGGAAATCAATTTTCAGTCAGCTCGTTAATGTTGAATAGGCAGGGTAGATAGAAATTCCACGAAGGTCCTTGAAAAACGCCGGTTCTTAGTGAAAAAGGCGTAACACGGCTTTTGAACTTAGTACCGCTGCGTTTTTCACGGAGCGAGAGCGTGCCTTCGCGGGATTTCTATCTGCCCTGCCATCGCAATATATCCATGCTGACTGAAAATTGATTCCACATATCCTGCCTTCCTCAGTCTGGACAATTCTTTCAATACCTGCTATGATAAACAGTGGGTATTTCTTTTTATTCCTAACAATAGAAAACAATAATACACCGCAATAGAAAGCCCTTTCCGCTTCCTGTTGCCGTGGGAACGGAACACTTTTGGTATGGTGATATAGGGTATGGATATTGCATTTGTTGCATTTTTAGGACTTGAAGTTTTGGTTATCTGCATCATTGTGACCGCACTATTGCTGCTTGTTAAGGAGGAAGGCTCCAGAGAGCAGAAACTGATGCTGTACTTTTTGCTCGGCTGTCTGGTGCAGAATATCGGTTATGTATTGGAAATAACGGCGCCTACGGTGGAAGCGGCGATGGTAGCGGTCAAGATGCAGTATCTTGGCTCGCTGACGATTCCGATTAGTTACTGTTATTTCATATTTAGTTATTGTTTTGAGAAAACGCCGGAAAAAGTCTTGCGGGTCTTAAAGTATATAGATGTCATTATTCTGGGACTTGTTTTTACGAGCGATGTACATAAATTATATTATCGTGAGATAGCATGGCTGGAAACGCCGCAGGGGCATGGCTATCTGAGCCTGGAATATGGACCGGGCTACGTCCTTTTTATGCTGTGCGGGTCGATTGTGCCTTATACGATGTCTCTTTACGCACTGAGCCGTGTCTGTATCAGAAAACCGGAGTATGCCGCGGACAGGAAGTATAAGCTGATTCTTGCCTTATCCTGTCTGCCGGTGGTGGCGCTTGGCTGTTATGCCATGAAGCTGACGAGCGTTTATGACCCGACGCCCTTTACCCTGGGTTTAGTGCTTTCGGTAGTGGTCATCATGATATGGAGCAGGAAAATATATGATTTTAATACGCTGGCTTCGGGGATTTTGTTAGATAGCATGAGCGACGGCGTGATTGCGTTGGATGAACAGATGCGGATTGCCAGTTATAATCCGGCAGCGGCAGGGATTTTTACAGACTTAAATACCCACACGCTGGGGAAGCATGTGGATGAACTGGAGGGTTTCCCTAAGGATATTCTTGGGGAAAATGTAAAAGGTCAGTTCTATCTAAATAATTGCTATTATCAGAGTCATGTGAAACGGATTCTGGATAGATATGGAGTAAGTGCCGGCTATGTGATTCTGATTCTGGATGTGACGGAGACGCGTAATTATATAGAAGAAATTAAGCGGGTACAGAAGCAGGCGGAGCAGGCAAACGTCGCAAAAAGCGCGTTTCTCGCCAATATGTCCCATGAGATACGGACGCCTATGAATGCGATTGTGGGACTGAGCGACATTATTATGGAAGAAAGCCGGGGACGAAAGGTGTATGAGTATGCCTGTGATATCAAGTCGTCTTCCCGGAATCTGCTGGCGCTGATTAACGATATTCTGGATTTGTCCAAGGTAGAAGCGGGCAGGATGGAGCTTGTACCGGTGGAATATCATGTGAAAACGCTTGTAAATGAAGTGTTGAATATGATGGATGTGGTGGCGTCGAAACATGGACTGATGATGAAGAGCGAGTTTGACATGTCCATTCCCTGTGGGTATCTGGGGGACGAGGGCAGGATTAAGCAGATTTTGATTAATCTTCTGAATAATGCAGTGAAATTTACCGAGAAAGGGCATGTTAAGATTTCCGTCGCAGGAAAGCCGGATGGGGAAAAAGACAGCGAACGGCTTATCTTTCAGATTGAGGATACCGGCTGCGGCATCCGGGAGGAAGATATCGACGGAATTTTTGAGGATTTTAAACAGGTGGATTCCAAGAGAAACCGGAAAGTGGAAGGTACGGGGCTTGGATTAGCCATCACGAAACATTTCGTGGAATTGATGCAGGGAAGTATCGGGGTAGAGAGTGTCTATGGTGAGGGCACCACGTTTACTGTGGAAATTCCCCAGAAGATTGTGGATGAGAGACCTTTGTCCGAGATTCCAGAGACGGATGCGCGGGCAGAGGAGCAGTTAGCGCCGTTTGTGGCGAAAGACTGTAAGGTACTGATTGTGGATGACAATACGGTCAACAGGAAAGTGGCGAGACTCAGGATGAGGTCTTACGGACTGGAAATCGAGGAAGCAGACAGTGGACCGGCGGCGATAGCGCTTGTCCGTCAGAAACGATATGATATTATTTTCATGGATCATATGATGCCCGAAATGGACGGGATAGAGGCAGCGCAGATTATCAGGAAGGATTGCGGGGAAAACGGCAGCCTGCCGGTGATGATTGCGCTGACCGCCAATGCTATGGAAGGCGTGAAAGAAAGCTTTCTGGCGAATGGATTTCAGGATTTTATCACGAAACCGCTGGAAATAAGACCGCTGCATGAGGCGTTGTCGAGATGGATTCCAGAGGAAAAGAAAATCGTGGGCGGGATCCCGATAGAGGAAAAACAACCGGAAAAGGACAGGCATAAGGAATTTCGGGAAGTAGTGATTGAAGGAATTGACGCAGACGAGGCGGCAGAGCATTATTCCGGCAGCATAGAGGAATACCGGGAGCTTCTACAGATTTATTATCTGGATGGAAAACGTAAACCTGCGCTTTTACAGGAACTTTGGGAAAAAGGGGATTACAAGGGCTACGGCATCGAAGTGCACGGCTTAAAAAGCGCGTCCGCCAATATAGGAGCCATGAAACTTTCGACCAGCGCCAGGGAGCAGGAAATGGCGGTGTACCGGGGGGATAAGACTTTCGTAGACAGTCATGTTGCTAAGCTTTTAGAAGAATATGAAGCACAGGTGGCGCATATTCAGGCATATCTGGATAAGCACCGGGAAACAGAAAGAACCGGCGAAAAGCTGCCAGAACTGGAGCGGGCGGATTTGCTTAGGGAAGTTGGGAATGCTCTGGAACGATTGGAAAACTTTCGCGCGAAAGAGTGCGCACATATAATAGAAGAAATTCAACAGCACCGGCTAGACCCTGATGTAGAAAGCAGATTGAAAGAAATACAGGAACAGCTTGCACTATATGAGGATGATACGGCGGAAGGAATGCTGCGGGAGCTGGTGAAGCTGATTGAAGCGAAACAGTAGTCAGAATGGAGGAGTATTCATATGGGAGAAAAATTAAAAATATTGGCGGTGGATGATAATGGGATTAGTCTGGCGGCGATTGAACAGGTGTTGAAGGATGAGTTTGATGTGATTCCGATTAACTCCGGGCTGCGCGCCCTGCAATATCTGAAAAAGGAAAAACCGGATTTGATTCTGTTAGATGTCCAGATGGCGTTAAAGGATGGGATTGAGACGCTGCGGGAAATCCGTCAGAGAGAAGGCTGTAAGGATATTCCTGTCATTATGCTGACTTCTTTGCGGGATAAGGATACCGTTATGGAAAGCTCGAAGCTGGGAGTAGAAGATTATGTCATAAAGCCTTTTAATAGGAAGGATTTGTATGATAGGGTAAAACGGGTGTTGAAAAAAAGATAATATTTTTATGAGATTTTGTTGCGACGAAAGAAATGAGAAAAACGTCGCAAAGTATGTACATATAGATACACAAGGAATAGGAGGAAATGGGTATGTACCATTGTCATGTTCACTTTTGCTTGTCGGGGCAGCCGTGCAGCGTATTTGATTTCATAAAGAAAATGGAGCCGTTGGAATATTTTACGCATCAATTTTCTGAAAGTGTCGGAGTGGAAGCGGATTTGATAGCCGAAGCGGATGTGATTTTTCTAAATTTACAACAAATGGATGTAAAAGAGGCTTTGGAGATACTTACAGCGCATAAGAAAGAAAATGCGGAACTGATTCTGCTGGCGGAGCAGGGGCAGTTGGCGGCTATGGAAGGAAGACTAGAAGGCACAGAAGGAAAAGCCAAAGGAGCAGGAGTGCCGGGCGGTGTAGAAGGAAAAGCCAAAGAGGCAGGAGCGCCGGGCAGCACGGAAGAATTGCTTGCGGGCGTGAAGGATATCTGGATACTGCCCATGTCCGACGGCGAAGTCCGTTTCCGGCTGGCGAGATGGCAGCAGGCGTATAAGAAAGATAAGGACGACTGGCAGACGAGGCAGTATCTAGAGGCGGCAATCAACCATATTCCCAATCTTGTGTGGTACAAAGACAAAGACGGCGTTCATGAGAAGGTAAACGATAGTTTCTGTAAGACCGTCAATAAGACCAAAGAGCAGGTAGAGGGACGCAGACACGCCTATATATGGGATGTGGAAGAAGACGACCCCGCCTGCATCGAATCGGAAAATGAGGTTATGAGCAAGAAAGAGACCTGCATCGCCGAAGAGTTGATTAAGACAGGTGAAGGCATGAGGACGCTGACCACTTACAAATCCCCCCTGTACGACTTGGACGGCAGTGTAATGGGAACGGTGGGTGTCGCCATCGATATTACGCAGGAACGGGCCTACGAGCAAGAAATCATCGGCAAAAATCAGACGCTTGAGACGATTTTTAAGACGATAGACTGCGGCGTGGTGCGGCATACGCTGGATGGAAAGCGGATTTTGAGCGTCAACAGCGCAGCACTGAAGATTCTGGGTTACGAATCCCAGGAAGAGCTGATGCGGGACGGGTTCGATATGATTGCGGAATCCGTACTGGATGAAGATAAGGAAAAACTGCGGGAGTGCATGAGTAAGTTAAAAGAAGAAGGCAACAGCGTCAGCGTGGAATACCGTGTCCAGCACAAGGATGGGACGATTCTGCACATTATGGGCAACGTGAAGCTGCTGCGGGAAAACGGGAAACTGGTTTATCAGCGTTTTCTCTTAGATTGTACCGAGCAGAAACAGCAGGAAAGAAAGAAAGAAAAACGTCACGCGGAACTGGTTCAGGCATTGAGTACGGACTATAGCGTAGTCTGTTTCTTTGATTTGGATACGGGAAAAGGGTTTCCAATCCAGGTGGGCAAGAACAATGAAGCCGATTTGGACACTATTTTCCAAGACGAGATATCCTTGGAAGAGAGCATAGGACACTACATCGAGGAATTTGTATACGAGGAAGACAGGGAAATGATGCGTAATGCCGTGGCGCCGGATACGCTGAAAACAGGACTGGCGCAGCGCCCCATCCATTATGTGGGCTTCCGTATTTTCAGAAACGGAAGGATTATGTATTTCCAGATGAAGGTAGCGCGCGTGGGAACCTGGGACGGAAACTATGGTATTGTGCTGGGGCTTCGCAGCGTGGATGATGAAATCCGTAAGGAATTAGAGCAGAAAAGCCTGTTGGAAGATGCACTTTCCCAGGCGAAGAGGGCGAGCAAGGCAAAGAGCGTCTTTTTATCCAATATGTCCCATGATATCCGCACACCGATGAATGCGATTGTTGGATTTACCAATCTGGCGCTGAACCATATCGATAACAAGGAAAAGGTGGAAGAGTATCTGAAAAAGATTGTTACATCGGGCAATCATCTTCTCAGCCTGATTAACGATGTGCTGGATATGAGCCATATCGAGAGCGGCAAGATAAACTTAGAGGAAAAACAGTGCAGTCTGCCGGATATCCTGCATGGTCTGCGCAATATTTTACAGGCGGATATCCATGCGAAACAGATGGAGCTGCATATCGATACGGTGGATGTGTTGGATGAAGATATTTACTGCGACAAGCTGCGGTTGAATCAGGTGCTTCTGAATCTGTTGAGCAATTCGGTGAAGTATACTGGCGCAGGCGGCATGGTCAGCATGAGGATTACAGAGAAAGCCGGGGCGCCGGAAGGCTATGCCAATTATGAATTTTGCGTCAAGGATAATGGCATCGGCATGAGCCCGGAGTTTGTGGAGCATATTTTCGAGCCTTTTGAGCGGGAAAAAAATACGACGGCAAGCGGCGTACAGGGAACCGGACTTGGCATGGCGATTACGAAAAATATCGTGGATATGATGAACGGAACGATTGAGGTCAGGAGCGAACAGGGTGTGGGCACGGAATTTACAGTCAACTTTATGTTCCGTCTCTGCGCCCAGACTGAGAAGGTACAGGAAATCCAGGAACTGAAAGACTGTCGCGCGCTTGTCGTGGATGATGATTACAATACCTGCGACAGTGTGTCCTATATGCTGGGGCAGCTTGGTCTGCGCGCAGAGTGGACACTGTCGGGCAAAGAAGCGGTATTGCGGACCCATCAGGCGAATACGCGCAAGGATGAATACGGCGTCTACATTATCGACTGGCTGCTGCCGGACATGAACGGTGTAGAAGTCACAAGAAGAATCCGCAAGGAAATCGGCGGAAAAGCGCCGGTAATCGTTCTGACGGCATACGACTGGTCTGACATCGAAGAAGAAGCAAAGGAAGCGGGCGTTACAGCTTTTTGCAGCAAGCCTCTGTTTTTATCAGAGTTGAAAAATTGTCTACTATCTGTGGCAGCATCGGATAAAGACATCGAGAAGGGAAAGGAAAGAAAAACGTCGCAACATCATACGGGGCGCATTCTTTTAGCGGAAGACGTCGATTTGAATCAGGAAATTGCCACCGCAATTCTGGGGGACGCCGGATTTACCACGGAAGTTGCCGAAAACGGAAAAGTTGCGCTGGAAATGCTGCAAAATTCCGAGCCCGGTTATTATCAGTTGATTCTCATGGACGTGCAAATGCCTGTCATGAACGGCTACGAGGCGACGAAGGCAATCCGCGAACTGGACAATAAGGAGCTTTCGTCCATACCGATTATTGCCATGACGGCGAATGCTTTTGAAGAGGATAAGCGGGAGGCGCTGCGAAGCGGTATGGACGGTCATATCGCCAAGCCGATTAACATTGAAAACCTTTTGTCTGTACTGGATAAAATACTGAGCTGACACAAACAGGATTTTTTCCTCATTTTTGGGAGATGTTTTATAGACTTTTTCTTGACAAATACGGTGTTTTAGTGTTATTTTAGTATATAGAAAATTATTAAAAAGCACGACGTTTTGCCTGGGAGTTTTTTTCAGGCAAAATGGTATGGGAGAAAGTCGCTATGGAGAAAGAAAGACAGCAAATATTAATTGTGGATGACGAAGAGGTCAACAGAGAGATACTCAAGGAAATGTTCAAGGACGAACCTTATGAGCTGCTTGAGTCAGAGGATGGCGAGGATGCCGTTAAGAAACTGAAAGAAAATCATAACATCCAATTGGTTTTGCTAGACATTATCATGCCGGTAATGGACGGCTTCGGGGTATTGGAGTTTATGCACGAGGAGGATATGCTGGGTTCGATACCGGTTATCCTGATTACGAGCGAAGATGCATTGGACAGTGAAGACCAGGCATATGCATTCGGCGTTGCAGATGTAATACATAAACCCTTTTATCCTCATATCGTAAAGAGAAGAAGCAAGAACATTATCGAATTGTACCAGAATAAGCACAGTATGGAAGAGCGCTTAAAGGAGCAGGAAGAAGAAATCCGGGCGCAGGAGAAAGAACTGCGTGAGAATAACAATTTCATGGTCGAGATGCTCAGCTCCGTTGTAGAGGCGAGAAGTGCGGAATCAGGCGAACATACGAGACGTATCAAGTATTTTACGAGAATCATGTTGAAATACCTTACCAAGTATTTCCCGAAATACGGGATTACACCGGAACAGGTAGATTTAATCTGCCGGGCGTCCACCTTGCATGACGTTGGTAAAATTGGCATCCCGGATGCGATTTTGTTGAAACCGGGTCGTCTGACGCCGGAAGAGTTTGAGATTATGAAGTCGCATACGACAATCGGCTGCGAGATATTGGAAAAGAGTTACAAAGACCATAACAATCCCTTTTACCGCTATTCCTATGATATCTGCAGATACCATCATGAGAGGTGGGATGGCAGAGGATATCCTGACCATCTAAAAGGGGAGGAAATCCCGATTTATACGCAGGTTGTTGCGATTGCTGACGTTTACGACGCTTTGGTAAGCCCCCGCGTATATAAAAGCGCATATGCAAATAATATGGCGTACGACATGATTGTCAACGGTGAATGCGGTCAGTTTGCACCGGATGTACTGGAATGTTTCGAGCTTGCTAAACAAGATTTCTTCAATATCGTGGAAGTAATTAAGATGTTTGACTTTTCGTAATAGGGAATACCGGGCAGCAAAGCGAACATCGCTATGCTGCCCTTACTATTAATATCCGGGGAGGAATACGATGGAATGGAATAGGGCCGGCGTATTTCCTGTAGAGGATGCGTTGGAAATCATATTGGTTTTTGATAAGACGGGAATCATCGGCTATGCAAACAATGCAGCCAAAAAGAAGCTTGGGTACGAGGATGATTTGTGCGGAGAGAATATCGGCAATATTTTTCCGAGTACTTTTAAAATGATAGACGGCGGCTTTGAGACAGATTACCCGTTTGGACACGAAGTACAAAATCTGGTTGCATATCGCAAGAACCGTACTTGTTTCCCGATGGAAGCAAGAATCATAAACGGTGATACCCAGTTGGAATCTTATGTGTGTATGGCAAATGATACGCTGGAAAAGGAGTATCTTGCCAGGGAAATCACGCATGTGAAACAGGAAGCGCAGCAGGCGATGAAGGTGAAGTCGGAGTTTGTTGCAAATGTGACGCATGAGCTGCGTACACCAGTAAACGGTGTCCTTGGAAATATCAGAGAGCTTTTGGATACGGTAACGGACGAGAAGCTGTTGAAACCGTTGAAACTGATAGAGCGCTGCTGCGGAGATATGAATAAAATCATTAACAATATCCTGGATTTTTCCAAACTGGAAGCGGGGAAATTTGTCCTGGAACCCAGACAGTTCCATTTCAGGAACATGCTGGATTATGTACGGGCACAGCATATTAATAAAATTACGGAAAAAGGGATCCGGTTTTTCATGACGGTATCCCCACAGATACCGGAATATGTCATTGGCGACGAGCTGCGTATCGTGCAGATATTGAACAACCTATTATCCAATGCGCTGAAATTTACGGCGGTAGGCAAGATTACCTTAGAAGTCGTCATGACGGCGAAGGTAAATGATAAAGTGGAATTATTCTTTATCGTCAAGGATACGGGTATCGGGATTGATAAGGCGGATAAGGATAAACTTTTCCAGAGTTTTTCCCAGGTGGACGCCTCTATTTCCAGGAAATACGGCGGCACCGGTCTGGGTCTGAATATTTGTAAACAGCTTGTAGAGCTGATGGGCGGTAAAATCGAGGCGGAAGGGGAAAAGAACAAAGGAACCACATTTTCCTTTTCTATCTGGGTAGGCGTCGGGACGGACGAAAACGCGCCCGCGCAGGCGGACGATACTACATATCCGCGTCCTGCCATGTTTACATCGGCGCCCGCAGAAGAGGACGGAAGCGATACGGACGACGTCATTGAATATGGCACGCCGGAAAATAAGGACGCCCTCAAGAAAAACTTATCCAAGCTGATTCTCTGTGTGGAAATGGAAAACTGGGAAAAAGCGGAGATGTTTATGGATACCATCAGGCAGCTTACGCAGGGAGCGCCGCGGGAAGTGGCGCGGGTGATTTTGAAACTGAAAATGGCTGTACAGAAGGAAAATTATGAAAAAGTCAACGATGGTTTTCAGGAATTGAACAATTTCCTGTCTTAAATGAAGAAGGGGGCGCATATATGGAGTATAAAAGTATAGGCGGAGAAAAGATTCTCATTGTAGATGATGTGGAAACCAACAGGCTGGTTCTGGAGGAAATTATCAAAGATATGGGCTGCGTTCCCATCCTTGCAGAAGGCGGGAAACAGGCGTTTGAGCTGGCGAAAGCGCAGAGCCCTCAATTGATTCTTACGGATATTTCCATGCCGGAGATGGATGGGTATGAACTATGCCGGATACTGAAACAGCATAAGAGCCTGAAAGAGATACCGATTGTGTTTATTTCGGCGTTTGATGACCCGATGGATATTGTGGAAGGCTTTATCTTAGGTGGGGAAGATTATATTACGAAACCCTTTATTCCGGAAGTCGTACAGGCGCGTGTGGGAGTACAGCTTCGTCTGTACGAGGCAAAAAAAGAATTGTTAGAGATTAACAGGCGGCTCCAGATATCCGTTACGGAGCAGCTTAAACAGATGGAATTGGAAAAGAAAAATATTCTATACGCTTTAGCGAATATTGCCCTGCAAAATTCCAATTATGAAAACGATTATATGGACCGTCTGCGGCGCAACTGCCGGATTATGGCACAGGGAATGCAGCTTTCACCGTTGTTTGAAGATAAAATTTCAGACACCTATATCGATACGATAGAGCTTGCGACTCCTTTGTGCGATATCGGAAATATCGGGGTTCCGATAGATATTTTAAGAAAGAAGACCGATTTGAATGATGAAGAGCTTGCAATGATGCAGCAGCATACAAGTATTGGCGCAAGGCTTCTGGGCGATTTGTATGTCAATAACGATTATAATGAATTTATCAGCACTGCAATTGAAATTGCACATTTTCATCATGAAAACTGGGATGGAAGCGGATATCCGAAAGGTTTGAAAGAAAATGAGATTCCGCTTGCTCCGCAGATTGTTGCCGTCATGGAACGCTACACCAATCTGACGGAAAAAGACGCGCACAGCCGGGAAGAAGCGCTTGCCATCATGCAGGATGAGGCGGGCAGTAAATTTAATCCGGTTATTTTCGGGATATGCCAGAAAATATCGCGTCAATTATGCTAGAGAGATTTATAGTTTTAGGAGACGATGGAAATGGTAATGACAGATGACGAGCTACAGCGAATTTCCGCATTTATGAAGCAGCGTTACGGAATTGAGCTGGGGCAGAAGAAAGTGATTGTAAACGGGAGGCTGCAAAATTATTTAAAAAGGAACGGCTGGAATAATTATCATGAGTTTATGGATGTGGTAGAGCATGACAAAACAGGCGTTCAGGAGAAAATATTAGTCAATTTCCTTACAACGAACCACACTTACTTCATGAGGGAATTTGAACATTTCGATTATATGAAAAACGTGGTGCTGCCGTGGTTAAGGAGAAAGGCGGAGGGCACGAAGGATTTGCGTATCTGGTGCGGCGCAGCGTCCACAGGGGAAGAACCCTATATGATAGCTATGGTTTTATCGGACTTTTTCGGACTGGAAAGAGACCAATGGGATAAAAGGATTCTGGCGACGGATATATCCACCAAAGTATTGCAACAGGCGATGGTGGGAATTTACAGTGAAGAACAGCTAAAAAACCTTCCCGAACAGTGGAAGCGGCATTTCTTCAGACCTGTTGCCGGGGGTAATCAGTATCAAGTGACGGATGAATTGAAGAAAGAAGTCATTTTCAGACAGTTTAATCTGATGGACCCACTGCCTTTTAAGAAGAAGTTACAAGTTGTCTTTTTACGCAATGTAATGATATATTTTGACGACAATACGAAAAGGGATTTGGTTCAGCGCATCTATGACGCTATGGAACCGGGCGGTTACTTCTTTATCGGAACCACAGAAACGATAGACAGAAGCAGTACGCCGTTCCAGATCATTCAGCCGTCAATTTTTAGAAAGAGGGAGGGGATGTAGCGTTATGATGCCGATTAAAGTATTAATTGTAGAAGACTCCATAGTTTTCAGGGAGTTGCTTGTGCAGAATCTGAGTAAGGATCCTGCCATCAAAATTGTGGCGACAGCCAAAGACCCGTTTGAAGCGAGAGATTTGATTTTGCTGCACAAACCGGATGTAATGACGTTGGATGTGGAACTTCCGAGGATGAACGGAATCGATTTCTTACGGAAGCTGATTCCCCAGTATCCGCTCCCGGTCGTAGTCATCAGCGCCCTAAGCGACAAAGTATTTGATGCGATGAATGCGGGCGCCGTGGATTTCGTGGCAAAACCTGCGGTATCCAATAGGCAGCAGCTGGAAGATTTCATAAAAAATGAGCTTTTGGTAAAAATTAAGATTGCCTCTACTGCTAAAATCAGCAATATTAAGAAAACGGTCATGATGCATCAGGAGCAGCAACAGCATCTTGCCGTAAAGCGCAACAATTTAGTCGTGGCGATTGGCGCATCTACCGGCGGAACGGAAGCTATTTTTTCCGTGGTCAAGGACTATGGGACGGACATACCGGGTATCGTCTGCGTACAGCATATGCCGCCGAAATTTACGGAGATGTATGCGAAAAGGTTAAATGACCAGTGCCGGATTCAGGTGAAGGAAGCGCAGCATGGCGACAGAGTGATTCCAGGGCATATGTTAATCGCCCCCGGCGGGGACAGACATATGCGTCTGATTAAGGTAAATGGCGCTTATCAGGTAGAAATCAAGGAAGGACCGAGAGTCAACGGTCATTGTCCTTCCGTAGAAGTTTTGTTTGAATCCGTTGCCAAGGCTGCAGGTCCCGACGCCGTAGGCATTATCCTGACCGGTATGGGCGGCGACGGCGGTAAAGGGCTTCTGTCGATGCGCAAAGCGGGCGCACGGACCATCGGACAGGATGAATCTACCTGCGTAGTCTATGGTATGCCCAAGGTAGCATATGATTTAGGGGCAGTGGAGTATCAGGAAAAATTGAATGATATCGCAGGAAGAACCTATGCGTTATTAAATAAAATGTAAAGGAGAAAGGAAATGAAGATTCTATTAGCCGAAGATGATTTTGTAACAAGAAAATTCATGGTTAATTTTCTGTCAAAGTACGGTGAGTGCGATGTGACTGTTGACGGTATGGAAGCAGTGGATGCATTCATGATGGCATTGGAAGATGGAGAACCTTATGACCTGATATGTCTGGATATTATGATGCCTGTTATGGACGGTTATCAGTCCCTTGTTGGTATCAGGAATCTGGAAAAAGAAAGAAATATTCCAGAAGATCAGGCAGTAAAAGTCATTATGACCACAGCGCTCAACGATGAAGCGAACGTCAAGATGGCATTTGATTTAGGATGTACAATTTATTCTGGAAAACCTATTGATCAGGATAAATTCGAGCAGGCTCTAAAGAAGCTCGGTCTGATTTAACAAAAGAGCTGAATCAGAATATGCAGGAAAGGAGAAGAATATGGCGGAAGAATTTAGTACGGATGGAATGCTGGATATGTACCTGTTCGAGAATGGCCAGTTATTGGAGCAGTTACAAGATATGGTTCTTGAACAGAAAGACGCAGATTCTTTTGACGAAGACAGCATTAATGAAATATTCAGAACCATGCATACCATTAAGGGCTCTTCTGGTATCATGATGTTTGATGAAATCACCGCAGTCGCGCACAAGCTGGAAGACGTCTTTTACTACCTGAGAGAATCCCATCCCGAAAATGTGCCACATCTGGAATTGGTAGATCATGTTTTGGAGGTGGCGGATTTCATCTCAAGCGAAATGGAAAAGATTCGCAACGGCGACCCGGTAGACGGTGAATCCGGTGAGATTGTAGCTACGCTAAACGAATTTCTTGAGAGAATCAAGGGCGGTGGCAAAGGCGGAAAGAAGAAGGGGAAAGACGTGCCGGAAAATAAGCACGAGGAGCCCAAACAGTTTTATATCGCGCCGGTGGCTACAAGCGCCAGTCATTTTTACAAAATATACGTTTCTTTTTTCCCGGAAACGGAAATGGTAAACGTGCGTGCATATAAAATCGTATATGCACTCAAAGAAATTGCAGAGGATTTGTTATATTCCCCGGAGGACATTATTGCGGATCCGGACAGCGCGGAGACGATTCTCAAAGATGGTTTTAAGATTCTCTTACAGGCGCAGAGTACAGAAGAGGATATCCGCAAGATTGTTGCAGTCGGGTATGATATTGAAAAAGTAGATGTTTATGAATGTAAAGCGGAGGAGTTTTTACAGGGCTTTGATTTTGGCGAGCATGACGATATGCCGGTTGTGGCAGCGTCCATTCCTTCAATCGACTTAGAGTCCAGCGTAGAGGAAATCGACGCGCGGATGCAGGGCGGTGAAGGGGAAGCTCCCAAAGAGGAAAAGAAACCCGAAAAACCCGCGATTGCGCCCGGTGACTTTGTTATCAAATCCAAAGAACCCGGTAAACAGAAGAAGCTGGCGAAAGATAAACCAAAGGCTGAGAAAGCTTCCTTTATCAGCGTCAATGTCAGCAAGATGGATCAGTTGATGGAACTCATCGGGGAGTTGGTCATCTCAGAATCCGTTGTATTACAGAATGCCGATTTGAAAGTGCCGGGATTAAATCTGGATAATTTCAACAAAGCGGCAGCACAGTTGTCCAAGATATCGACGGATTTGCAGAACGTCATCATGTCCATGAGAATGGTACCGCTTTCCAATACGTTCCAGAAGATGAATCGTATCGTCTTCGACGTATCGAGAAAGCTGGGCAAGGATATCGAATTTGTCATGGTGGGTGAGCAGACGGAAGTGGATAAGAATATCATTGAGCACATTTCCGACCCGTTGATGCATATTGTACGAAATTCCGTAGACCACGGGATTGAGTCCAAAGAAGAGCGTCGCGACAGCGGTAAGTCAGAAAAAGGCAGGGTAACGTTATCTGCGAAGACGGAAGCTGGCAAAGTATGGATTAGCGTGGAAGATGACGGCGCAGGCCTCGACAGGGAAAAGATTCTTGCCAAGGCGAGAAAACAGGGGCTGCTCGATGACAACAAGCCGGACAGTGCATATTCGGACAAGGAAGTATATCAGTTTATCACCCTTCCCGGTTTTTCTACCAACGAGGTGGTTACAGAATATTCGGGACGAGGCGTCGGCATGGACGTGGTCGTACAGAATATCCAGGCAATCGGCGGCGCTTTGGAGATCGAAAGCAAAAAGGGCTTAGGCAGTATCATGAGTCTGAAGATTCCGCTTACGCTGGCGATTATTGACGGTATTGTCATGGAAATAGGACATTCCTCTTTCGTCATGGAAACAGGCGCGATTAAAGAATTTGTCCGCGTCAGGGAAGATATGATGATTCATGAACCCAACGGCGATGAATACATCATGATTCGCGGCGAGTGCTTCCCGGTACTCCGTCTCGGTCAGTGGTATGGATTAGAGGAGTACAAGGAGTCTGTAGAAGAGGGCGTTATGTTGATTCTTGAGGTGGAAGATAGGAAAGTCTGTCTTTTCGTCGATAGGTTGATAGGTGAGCAGGAAATTGTTGTAAAACCGATTCCTTCCTACATTAAGAAGGTAAGAGGTCTATCCGGCTGTACACAGCTTGGCGACGGAAGCATTGCTTTGATATTGGATGCCCCTGGATTGATAGAATAAAATAAAGAGAAAGGAACGGATATATCACATGGAAGAAAGAAGTGAATTGAAGAAGCGGGTCGAAGATGAAAACGCCGCTTCCGACGGGCGTGATACCCAAAGAGGGAAGTACATGACCTTTAAATCCGGGAACGAGTATTTTGGACTGGAAATACAATATGTCAATGAAATTATCCAGTTACAGGCGATTACGGCAATTCCTGAGACGGAAGATTATATTAAGGGACTCATCAATTTAAGAGGTAAGGTCATTCCCGTTGTGGACGTTCGTCTGCGGTTTAAACAGGAACCGTTTGAATACAACGACAGAACCTGCATTATTGTCATAAATATTAAGTCTATGATGGTTGGGCTGATTGTAGAGAAGATTGCAGAAGTTGTCGAGATTAAGGACGATAACATTCTGCCTCCGCCGAGTGTGGGGCGCGCCGATAAGACGCATAACAAATATGTTTATGGTATCGGCAAGGTCGGGGATACGGTAAAATTATTGTTAGACCCCGATAAGTTGTTGAATGATGAAGATTTATCGGTTGTGGAACAGGCAAACGAAATGAATAATGAGGAAGAATGAGAGGTATAAAAAATGAAAAACGTAAAGATTAAGGTAAGATTGATTGGTGCATTTGCAATTACCCTTTTATTGACAGTCATTAATGTACTTTTTGGGATGATGTCGATTGAACAGATTGCTGCTACAGAAGCAGAAGCGGAAGAAAGATATGCGAATAATGCAGTGCTTTTCTCTTTGGCAATATTGGTGATATCGATTATTATTACAGTCGTGCTGGCGGCATCCATTGTGAAAGAAATCACCCATTCCCTGACGCAGCTTGTAGCAGCGTCCCAGAAGATTGCCCAAGGGCAGGTAGATATTACACTGGAAAAACATGGCAATAACGAATTTGGCGATCTGATTGACGAATTTAAGGCAGTTATCGCGAATACGAAGAATCAGGCAAGCGTAGCGGAAGAAGTGGCGCATGGTAATCTGACGGTAAACGTAGTGCCGGTATCCGCAGAAGATATGCTGGGTAACTCCTTAAAGAAACTTGTTGGTGACAACCTTCATACATTATCCAATATCAGCGAGGCAGGCTCCCAGGTTACGATCAGCGCTTCCCAGGTTGCAAGTGCAAGCCAGGCATTGGCACAGGGTTCTACACAGCAGGCAAGCGCAATCCAGGAGATTACGGCATCGATTGACGAAATCGCAGAGAAGACCAAACAGAATGCAGAGCAGGCAAACGAGGCGGCTACTTTGGTTGCAAAAGCAATCGAAGACGTCCAGAGAGGCAACAGACAGATGCAGGATACGATGGCAGCTATGCAGGATATCAACAAGTCATCTGAAAATATTTCCAAGATTATTAAGACCATCGACGATATCGCATTCCAGACCAATATTCTTGCATTGAACGCAGCAGTTGAGGCTGCAAGAGCGGGCGAGGCAGGAAAAGGTTTCGCGGTTGTGGCAGAAGAAGTCAGAAGCCTTGCTGCTAAGAGTGCGGCGGCGTCTGCAGAAACAGCAGATTTGATTGAAGATTCCATCGAGAAAGTAAGCTCCGGTTCCAGAATCGTAGACGATACTTCCAAAGCAATGGAAGAGATTACAAGAGTCGTACAGGATAGCGAAATGATTATCAACGGTATCGCTGAATCTTCCAACTATCAGGCGACGGCAGTTGCACAGATTGAACAGGCAATTACGCAGGTATCCCAGGTCGTACAGACCAACTCCGCTACCAGTGAAGAGTGTGCGGCGGCAAGTGAAGAGTTGTCCAATCAGGCTTCCAGAATGCGTGAGATGCTCTCTATTTACAACCTTGGTTCAGGCAGCAATGGTTCTTCTTACAGAAGTAACAACAGCTACTCCTCCTCATCGTCTTCTTCCCATGCGAATGAGCAGGTAATTTCCCTCGGCGACGATTTTGGAAAATATTGATGTCGGGCGTAAGTGAATGAAAAGAGGTTATTGGAATGAGTTTATTCGATGATTTAAGAGCGTTAAATGTAGATGTTGACGGCGGATTAAAAAGAATTAACGGCAATGAGAAATTATATACGAAGCTGCTTGGTTCTTTGGTGAAGTCGGTAAATACCTATTATGTTGCGGCGGATTTCGACGGAACCGACTATAATGAAACGATAGAGCGGGCGCACGCCATCAAAGGCGTAACCGGAAATCTGTCCATTACGCCGATGTATGAATCCTATACGAAAATCGTAGATTTACTCCGCGCTGGTAAGCCCGAAGAGGCAAGGGCGATTTTAGTGGAAATCCTACCGGTACAGGAAGAAATCATGAAATGTATAGAAACGAATATGGCGTAATAGAACAAATTACAGCAAAATAAAGAATGATGAAAACGCCGGTTTCCGGGATACGGGAGCCGGCGTTTTCACTGGATTTTCGGATAAACGAGGATAAAGGGAGCGACACTTTATGAGACGATGGATACGAAAGCTGGAAATGTTGATTTTTGCCTTCCTTCTGGCGGGCAGCATCAATATGGCGGGAATTTTATGGATGATGCAGACAGGCGGGGGAGCGACGTTTTTCTATTTAGTGGCTGCGTTTCTCTTTTTCCTTTATGCGAATATCATGCCGCTTACAGGATACCGGGAAGGCGGAGAAGGGATGGGAATCCGGCTGCGGCGGCTGAATCGGGGACGCGCGCTGATTCTGTATACAGGATTGACTTCTATAGTCAATATATTCTGGTACATCTGGCTGGGACAGAAGATGTTATTACCCGGCGCAGGTATCAAAGCAGCGGCGTTTTATCTTTTGGCGATTCTGCTTACCCTGTGCGGGGAAGGGATTCTGCTTTTAAACGGAAGCCTGCATTTGATGCTGACCTCGGTGCAGATGGGAATCCGCTACCGCATCGCGCTATGTCTGCTCTGGTGGATACCGGGAGTGAATCTTTGCCTGTTTATAAAATTGTACAAGCTGGCGGGGGCGGAGTATGAGACGGAATTAGAAAAAGAAGAGCTGGACGCGGTGCGCAAGGAAAACGAGTGCTGCCATACGAAATATCCTATCCTGCTCGTGCATGGCGTTTTTTTCCGGGATATGCGTTTCCTGAATTATTGGGGACGGATACCGAAAGAGCTGATTCGCAATGGGGCGGATGTTTATTATGGAAACCAACAGTCTGCGGCGACAGTCGATGTCTGCGGGGCGGAACTGGCGGAGCGGATCAGAGAGATTGTGTCCGAGACAGGCTGTGGGAAAGTCAATATTATCGCCCATTCCAAGGGCGGCTTAGACGCCAGGTATGCCATCAGTAAGTGTGGCATGGCTCCATATACCGCTTCCCTGACGACTGTTAACACACCTCATCGGGGCTGCCTTTTTGCAGACTATCTGCTGGACAAGGCGCCAGCGGGAGTGCGGAATTTTCTGGCGGCGCGCTACAACCATACACTCCAGAAACTAGGCGACTCTGCGCCGGACTTTCTTGGTGCGGTGACGGATTTGACTGCGGGAAGGTGTGCGGATAGAAACAAGCAGCTGCCAGATAACGGACAGGTCTATTATCAGAGTGTGGCATCTTCCATGAAAAGGGCGAGAAGCGGCAGGTTTCCATTGAATATTACTTACTATCTGGTGAAACACTTTGATGGGGAAAACGACGGTCTCGTTTCCATAGAATCCGCCTTGTGGGGGAATGTCTACTGCATCTTGCGGCATAAGAAAATCCGGGGGATTTCCCACGGGGATATGATTGATTTAAACCGGGAAAACATTCCGGCGTTTGATGTGCGGGAGTTTTATGTAAACCTAGTGCGGGATTTGAAAGAAAAGGGATTTTAAAAAGGGGATTTTAGAAAAAGGAGTGCGTGTTGGTCAAAGGAGGACTTATGAAGAGGGAAATTATCTGTATACTGTGCAGTCTGTTTTGTTTTGGCTATTGTTTTCTGGTTTTCAGTCTGCGGACGGGAACCCGGTTTTATCTTATATGGGGGCTGGGCGGCATTTGTTTTCTGGGACTGGCGTTTTTCTTCCATTTCGGTATGTGGGCGAAGCTACCTTTCATCCTGCGTAGAATTATCACGATTGGGATAGCCTTTGGCCTGCTTTTGTTTGTGGTAGTGGAAGGTTGTATCCTGAGTGGATTTAGGGCAAAAGCAGAGGATGGGCTGGATTATCTCATCGTGCTGGGGGCGCAGGTTAAAGAAACGGGACCTTCGGCGGCGCTAAAATTCCGCCTGGATGCGGCATATGATTATCTGGTGGAAAATGAAAACACGCTCTGTATCGTATCCGGCGGACAGGGGGCGAACGAGCCTTGCAGCGAGGCGCAGGGAATGTATGATTATCTGGTAGAAAGGGGTATCACCCCAGAGCGTATCCTGATGGAAGATAAGTCTACGGACACTTCGCAGAACATCGCCTTCAGCGCGCGGTTTCTGGATATGGAACAGGACAAAGTAGGGATTGTGACCAATAACTTCCATGTATTCCGCGGCGTGCACCTGGCAAAACACTTAGGGATTAAAAATGTCAGCGGCATCGCGGCGCGCTCGAATGTTTATTTCCAGTTGAATAATATGCTGCGGGAGTTTTTTGGGGTTATGAAGGATTTGGTGTGTGGGAATTTAATATAAATCCTACATTACCTATTGACTTCATAGGAATTGTAGGATATAATGAAAGACATACAGAGAGGAAAGGTGATTTTGCAATCTGTCAGGATTTCTAACACCTGTATCTTAATAAATAACAAGAAAAGAGGGATTCTTATGAGCGATTACAAATTTGAAACGTTACAATTACATGTGGGACAGGAGCAGGCGGATCCTACGACGGATTCCAGGGCGGTACCGATTTACCAGACCACTTCTTATGTATTTCATGATTCCGCCCACGCGGCGGCGCGATTTGGGCTTGCAGATGCGGGGAATATTTATGGGCGGCTGACCAATTCCACGCAGGAAGTCTTAGAAAAGAGGCTGGCAGCATTAGAAGGCGGCGTGGCAGCGCTGGCGCTGGCTTCTGGGGCAGCGGCGATTTCTTATACCATTCAGGCGTTAGCGCAGGATGGCGGACATATCGTGGCGCAGAAGACCATTTACGGGGGAAGCTATAATCTACTTGCCCATACCCTGCCCCATTACGGCATCAGTACGACTTTTGTGGACGCACACAATTTAGAAGAAGTTGAGGCGGCGATTTTGCCGGATACGAGGGCGATTTATCTGGAAACCCTGGGCAATCCGAACAGCGATATCCCGGATATCGACGCGATTGCAGAAATTGCCCATGCACACGGGCTTCCGCTTGTCATCGATAATACCTTCGGCACGCCTTATCTGATTCGTCCGATTGAGCATGGCGCGGATATTGTGGTACATTCCGCTACTAAGTTTATCGGCGGTCACGGCACGACGCTGGGCGGCATTATCGTGGATTCCGGTAAGTTTGACTGGAAAGCCAGCGGGAAATATCCTGCCATCGCGGACGCCAATCCGAGCTATCATGGCGTATCTTTCGTAGATGCGGTGGGACCGGCTGCCTTTGTTACCTATATCCGGGCGATTCTGCTGCGGGATACTGGCGCGGCGATTTCTCCCTTTAACGCATTTTTGTTATTACAGGGTGTGGAAACCTTGTCCCTGCGCTTAGAGAGACATGCTGAAAATACGAAAAAAGTCGTGGAATTTCTTGTGAATCATCCGCAGGTGGAGCATGTAAATCATCCGTCCCTGCCAGAACATCCCGACCATGCGTTGTATCAGAAATATTTCCCACAGGGCGGCGCGTCCATTTTTACCTTTGAAATCAAGGGCGGACAAGAAGAGGCACATAAATTTATCGACCATCTGGAAATCTTTTCCCTGCTTGCCAATGTGGCGGATGTGAAGAGTCTCGTAATCCACCCCGCGACGACCACGCATTCCCAGCTTACGGCGGAAGAACTGGCGGATCAGGGCATCAAGCCGAATACGATTCGTCTTTCCATCGGCACGGAGCATATCGACGATATCCTTGCGGATTTGGAAAAAGGGTTTGCGGCGGTGTAGCCTGGAAAATATGAGAGGTTGCGTTAGGCGGGCTGCAGGGCGGAACGGCCAAAAGTATAACTGTTTATAGTTTCAGCATGACATCTACATAAAATTCCGAGCCGTTGTCGGAAACCTGCACCGAGCCACCATACTTTTCTGCGGTAGCAGCAATGGAGATAAGCCCGGTTCCTTTCCCGCTGTGTTTTGTGGAGTGGTAGCCGTCCTTCCCTTTCCTGGTCTTCCCATCGAAGCTGTTGGTGGAAACGATATACAGACTGTTGCCGTGGCGGATTTCCGTGGTCAGGCAGAAGTAACGTGTCCCTTCCGCTCTGGTGCGGCACCCGTCTATGGCGTTTTCCATCAGGTTTCCGAATAGGGATACCATGTCGAGCTCTGTGACGGGGAGCGGTTCTGGCAGCTCGATGCGCCAGTCCGTGTCGATGCCGGTGGAAGTGGCCATTTCATGGTAATAACTAAATAGTGCGTTCATTGCTGCATTGGCGCAGTAATTTGCAGGGACCTTTTCCATAAGGACGGATTCATACTCTGCAAGGTGCGCCCGGATACCGCCTAGGTCGCCTTTTTCCGCGAGGGATGAGAGCAGGCGGACGGAATGGCGGAAGTCATGGCGCAGCTTTGCGGTCTGGCGCATATGCTCTTGCAGTGACCGATATTGGCGGGCCTGCATTTCAAGGAGCTGGGTGCGCCCTTTAAGTTCAGCATGTTCCAGGATGACAGCCGTGCCACGATAGAAAAGCAGGTAGATTGATGTGATAACTGCCAGAAGGCTTCCCTCTAAGATTAGGAACAGGGAAAACATGCGCCCTGTATGGAGGGTGCTGTACTGCCTTGGGATGGCGGCTATATTGAAAACGAGGAATATGGAAGATAAAGCGGTGGTCATATACCATATCATGGGGGAGTCCAGGCGGTCAACCATCTGGAAAAAATGATGGCAGGCAGGCCATGCGAAAGCGGCGGCGATCAGGCAGGAAAGTCCAAGCTGGAAAAAAGCCGCTTCTATGGAAAAATTCGCTGCGCCCGATGCCGGGTGCAGGTAAGCGTCAAAGGCATAGGCAAATTGTGACGGGAAGGTCTGCACGGCGCATACGCCCACATAGACGGCGAGACATTTGGGCAGGCTGGCAGTCACAGTATGCCGGTATAGGAAAAAGAACAGGACGAGAGATGGAAGGAACAGGACATTACTATCCAGTTCCAGCACAACGCAGAGACACGAAGCCAGAAGGGAGTATGAAATCAGGACAGCCGTGCACAGGGCGGCTGTCTTAGGGAAAGAGCGCTTCATCTGGTTTTTCATCGTATAATAGCAGGACGCCGCCGAGGGCAGCAGCACGAGGAACTGCGGTAATGCCACAAGAAACTTATTCATATCCATGTGTATTCCCCTTTCCTGTGCCCGCTTGGCGTGGAGCGTCCGTAAAGTCCGCTTGAGCAGAATGTCCGGCAAAATGAGTCTGACGCTCACGTATCTTCTCAAAATTATAATCCCGTGCTGCCTGTTCCACTGCCGCGCGATCCCGCACACGGACGGGGAGCTTCGCATCGTTTTCCAGGATACAGCAGCCGTTCTCAAAGCCGGTGATGTATTCCGCGTTTACGGCAATTCCCTTATTGATGGCAAGGAAACGGCGATCGTCCCCGGTAAGCCGCATAAATTCTGCCATAGTCATGCGGCAGTGCAGCTTTTCCCCGCCCATAAGGCTGATGTCAAGGTAATGCGCATCTGTGACGGCGGAGGCGATATCGTCAAGGAATATTCTGACATTCTTTTTGCCGTCTGCCACTTCTATGTATTTCCTCGGCGCGGGGAGTCTCTCAAGGAGGTCTGATAGGACTTTAAAGATGCGGTCCCGTGCAATCGGCTTGATGACATATTCAAAAGCATGGAGGGAAAAAGCGTCCGGCATGAAATCCTCTGATGAGGTCAGAAACACCAAGGGAGTGTCCCTTTTAACCCCCTGCATCTTTACCGCAGCGGCAACGCCGTCCATGTCGTCCATATAGATGTCCATAAACACGGCGCTAAAGCCGCCGTTTTCAAATGCTCCCAGGAACGCTTCCGCACTCTGGAAAGGAACGGCATCTATCTGGCAGCCGTGCTGTATGCCAAATTCATCGATTAGCCCGGACATTTCATCCAGGCACGCCCATTCATCATCTACTAAAGCTATCTTCAAGTCAGTGACACCTCAATTTCGTATAAAAATTATCTCTTTTACAGCAATCGCCCTACATTTGATTATTGATATATTTTAATCAATTACGTTTCCATTTTCATCAAGAAGATAGATTGAAAATACATTTCCAACATGAATTGGAATCGTATCCTCTGTTGCTCCAAATACAACTCTAATGGAATCACCTATCTTCAATTCTGGTGCGCCATCAGCTGAAATAACTTTTGTACTAACCTCTGCTTCTTCTCCTGATGAGACTACTCCATTTGTTACATCAAGACATTCAACCAAAATATAATCTTCATGCACTTCAAGAACAGTAGCATTAAAATAATTTTGTCCCTTTTCGCTTCCTTGGCAACCTGCCAATGCCAAAATACAGGCAGATGCTAAAATAAGTGAAAATAATTTTTTCATTCAGATCATTCCTTCGTAAACGGTATTTCGTTAATAATAGACGCAAAGTGTCTGCAAATGTTTCTATTTTTATCATAAAATATTTTCTTGTCTTTTTCAATACTCATGATTATGTTATGCAAACCCAAGTTAAGTTGACGTTCTTGCCAGAAAATTGACGTTCCTGCCAGAAATCTTGTTTTTCCCTTCAATCCCACTACAATAAAAAGAGAAATTTTTGCGGAAGGGGGTTGACATGGTATGGCTGGATGGCCGATAATTGACAGACAGACAGACAGACAGACAGACAGAC
>JAMPFM010000038.1 GCA_023664455.1 Blautia sp. | reverse complement strand
AAGTTGCCCGTCTCTATTATTATATTACAATGAGCATGAAAATATGTCAATCAGCGCTTCCTGAAAAATCATCCCAAATACCTTACCACCCGCTCAAATTCCCTCTCTTCAATATCCGCATAGGAAAAACCGGCGCGCTCTAAGATGCCGATGCATTCCCGTGCCTGTGCTCCATCCACTTCCCAGATTCCATGCTCTCTCAGCCAAAAAACCTGTTCTTCGTAGTTGACCATATCAGTCAATCCCTTTTGTTTCTTTGCTGTTCTACGGATATAGGACTGATACCGCATCAACAGCTTTCCACTCCACCCGGCGCGGTAATAACGGTAAAGATATCTTCCTTTTCCCCAAAGCCAACGGCACAAGAGGGCAAGGACAATCGCTCCTGCAAGGATTCGCAGTGCTACGGCGGATAGCCGACCGGTCTGTCCGCCCGCCCCGTCTTCCTCATCACTCTGCTCTTCCTCCGCGTCATCATCCTGCACCCCGCCAAGGAAATTCATCAACCGCTGCCAGAAGCTTTCGCCTTCTTCCGTCTCTTCCGAGGCGGGCGTCACTTCTGCAACAATCCAGCCTTGCTTGTCATCATAGATTTCCACCCAGGCATGGGCATTAGCGTCTGTCGCATCTATAGACATGACCGCCGTCTCGCCCAGCGGGGAATAGCCGTCGTAATACTGCGCATACTGTGCATCTTCCACAAATTCGCCCCGCTCCGCAATATCCGCCAACGAAAGGGCATACCCTTCCACATAGCGGGCGGGAATCCCCAGATAGCGGAATATCAGGACGGCTGCGCTGGCAAAATGGGCGCAGTAACCCCGCCGGTTATCCGCCAGAAAATAATTCACGAAATCCCGTCTATAGGGCGTCAGACCGGGACGGAGCGTATACGGAATATTTTCCTGATAGTAATCCGCCAACTGGCTAACTGTTGCCATCGCGTCCCCATTGTAGAAAAGCCCTGCTTCCTCGCAGAATGCGGCGATAACTTCTCTATTTTCCTCCGGCACCTCCAGCCACTGCCAGTCTAGGGGCGGACTCTGGGATTCTTCTGCCATCATTTCTTCCATGTCATCCGACAGTGCTTCCGCGTCATCCGGCGATGCTTCCGCGCCATCCGGCAATTCTTCTGTTTCCACCCCAAACATCGGATAATAAGTATAGGTGACTGTCCGTCCCGGATAGACCGTTTCGGTCAAATTTTCGGAATAATAGGGCAGATACATGCCCATCGGCGCTGCGACGTTGGTAACGTCCATCGTTCCCCTAGCGGCATACGCATTCCCGCTTTCATACCGCTCTTTTAAACGATAGACCGTATCATCACCCTCCGGGACTGCCCGCCCGTCCGCCCCCACCCGGCGGCTCCACTGATTTTCATAGGGAAGATAAGTTTCCCCCGTAAAAGTTTTCAGATAGACAGGGCTTTCCTGATAAGGCGTAAATTCTAGTGTCAGATCCGTCTCAAAATCCAGCCGGACGGAGCTGATGCCCCCTAATGTACCGCTGGTCAGACCGCCCGTGTTGGGGTAAAAGTTGAACAGACCCAGCATCCCCAGCCGGGAAAGATTTTCCGCCGTGTCCATTGTGCCTTTTTTTACCACACTCATCGGATGAGCCGCCTGAAACTGCTCCCGCGGATATATGACAGACAACAATCCTACGCCCAGAAAACAGAGCGCAGCAACAGCAGCCAGTGTCTCCGCTAACGCAGAATGTCCATAAATATAAGAAATTTCCCTCTTTTTTTCCCGAAATTCATAGACTGTATTGTCCCCCGTCAGCTTATAATGCCCATTTCCCCGGACGATAGAAGCCGCCGTGATCCCGCCAAAAAGCATCGCCACATAGACCCCTTCCGGCTCCTGCTCCAGATAAAGCGGCAGGATAAGAAGTATCATACTAAGGGGCAGCGCCAGAAAAAAGCGCATTTTTCTGGCAATCAGGATATTCAGCAGAATACAGCAGATGCCGCCCAGATAGCACATGGAAACCGTGACTGCCAGGTAGCGGTTGGCGACCTGCTCGCCATAATTGCGCGCCGCGTCCGTACCAAAAAAATCGGAAGCCGTCTCTGCTGCCACATTAGCAATCGAATAGAATCCGCTATTGATATACAGCCACAATCCGCTGCCAAGAAATACCAAAAGAACCAACACCAGAAGATATCCGATATTTTCCCAGAGTTTCCGGTAATAGAGTATGGCGCAGAATAACGCCGTCGCCAGAAGCACGATATGAACCGCCGCCTTGGAATATTCCATCCCAAAGGCGGACAAAAAGCAGCCTATGGCTCCCATCACAATCAGATAGACCACAAGCCCTTTTAAAAGCAGCGTATAAATCCTGTTTTCCTTCTGCGGCTCCTCCTCTTTCTTCCAAATCATTCCCTGGGCAAGAACAGGGGGCTCGCTCTTTGCTTTCTCACGCATTTTCATGCATTTCCACCTGCACCTTTCCGGTATCTTCCCGCACGGTCAGAAAAAGATATGACTGTAAAAACGGATAACAGTTTCTCATCAGCGTATCCCAATCTGTAGTGACTGAATTGGTCAATGTCATCCGGTAAATCTCGCAATAATTCTGTTTCAACTCCTCCAGCGAAATGCTGCGATATTCCTCGAAACGGTATTCTGCGCCGTTCCAGCAAAAAATACAGACTGGCGTCCCTAGCGCCACGCAGCTTAGGGCGAAACGAAACGTCTCTTCCAAAAGCGCCATTGACTCCTCTGGTCTCTGCACCAATCCGGGCACGATCGCCATTTCATTGCCAGACACCGCCACACGCTCCTTGACCATCAGAGTATCCTGCCCCGCCGATAGTTTCCAATGAATATCCCTCTGCCTGTCACCCGGAAGATATTCCCGGACGCCGCTCACTTCACCAAAATCGCTGCCTTTCCCCCTGCCTTCTTCCATCTCTGCTGCTCCTGCCAGAAACCCGGTAATATCCGGCAGTCCCTCTCTCTTCCCATCTGGCAGCACATACACTTCCCCAGATAGCGAAATCGGTTTACATAACCAGAGAAAACCCATCAAATCCTGCACAAGCAGCATATCACTCTGCAACAGAAAACGCCCCAGCTCCACAACGGTAACGCTTAGGCGCAGCATACTTTCCCCATGCATTCTGATTGGCATAGACACAGTAAGCGGGGAAGTATTTTCCAGAAATGTATTGGAAAGGGACAGCTCGATACGACTATGCAGCGCGGTACACCAGGTCGGATTGTACAGTCCTAGTTTCAGAAAAACGTTGCGCCCTTTCACCTGTCTTTCCAGCCCCACGCCCAGAGACGCTTCCACATGCCGGCATAAATAGAAAGCCGCTGTTACCGACGCGACTGGCAGCATGACCATCATCACTGCCGCCAGCCATAAAAAATAATTGCGCAGTACGCTATAGAGCGCCACAACTGCGGCAAACACCGCCAGATAAACTATGATGCGCACCGGGCGCGGTTTCCAGCGTATTTTTTCTTCCATCCGGCGTCTTCCTCCTTGGTTCCTTTTTTCCTATCTACTAACACCGCGGACTTTTTACCTTATGAAGCAGCGTCTGGATACAGCCCTGCACATTTTTACCTTCCGCCCGCGCCCGCGCGCCAGGTTTCACCCGATGCCCCAGCACATCGCCCAATACGCTCTGCACGTCCCCGGCGGTGACAAAATCCCTGCCCGCAAGAAGCGCCATCGCCCTTGACATACGAAGCAAGGCAATGCTGGCGCGCGGACTGGCTCCCAAAGAAAATAAATCGTCCGTTCTGGTCAACTCCACAAGTTCTACAATATATTCATAAATTGCATCATGAACAAAGATTTTTTCCGCCGCCGCCCTTGCCTCACGAAGTTCCTCTAACGAAAGCGCAGGGTTCACGGCTTCCACCTGATTCCATACCTCGCCTTTTAACAGCGACACCGCATCTTCATGCGCCGGATACCCCATAGACAGACAGATTAAGAACCTATCCAGCTGGGATTCCGGCAGCATCTGTGTCCCGGAAGAACCTATCGGATTCTGCGTGGCTATGACGATAAAAGGGTCTGGCAGTTTTCTGGTCTGCCCCTCGATACTCGCCTGTCGTTCCTCCATAACCTCTAATAACGCAGACTGGGTCTTGGGCGAGGTCCGGTTAATCTCGTCCGCCAGAAACAGATTGCAGAATATGGAGCCTTCCTGAAAGACAAATTCCCCGGCGTTTTTATCATACATGGAAAAACCGAGAATATCGCTGGGAAGCACGTCCGGCGTAAACTGCACGCGATGATAATCCAAGGAAAGCGTCCTTGCAAATGTGGTAGCAAGCGTCGTCTTGCCCACCCCCGGAATATCTTCCATAAGAATATGCCCCCCGCCAATCATCGCGGCGAGCACTTTCAAAACCACATCTTCCTTTCCCTTGATGATTCGATTGACTTCCTTTTGAACATTCTGCAGCTTGTCCTGATACATTGTTTTGCTCCTTTGGCGGTTTTCGTCTGTGGTTATTATAGCATCTATGTCTCATTTCGGCAACGCTGCGGTTGACAAGAGATAAAGGGGCGAGATAAATCGCCCCTAGTATTATCGAGAATTGTTTACATGTTCTATTTCCTCTGAAATAGCAATCACAATCTTTTCTACGTCATCGATGTATTTTTCAACATCTTCGCGTTCAATATCGATTTTAACACCTGTTTCATGTAAACAATCAGCTTGATGTGCTATTTGATTTCTTCGCCTAAACAACGTATTTAACGTATACTTAAATTTATCTTTGGTCGATGTCGTTGACCCTTGTTCATAAAAAGCTCTATCCGCAACACTTTGCCATTTTACTCCAATCAAATTCAACTGACCAATAACAGCATCTGCACTCATAAATGTATCTTCAGCATATGAATCATTTACAATATCCAAAAACCAATTTTCTTGTTCAGGATTTCTTAGGACATCTGAAATCTCACCTAACCGAATCGTAAAATTGTTATATCGTTCTGTCTTTTCCCAAGTACCTTGAAATATTTGTACCATACCATACTTTGTCACTTCATGTATAAAGAAATCCAATGCACTATCAAGAAAAACGATTTGAGACCTTAAAATATCTTTATACTGTATATTACTTTCGGCTTTTAATTGTTCTGCCAATTCAAATTGTGCCTTTATAGATGATAAATTGTTTGTAAAACGATTCACAATGTCTGATAATTCAAATTGTATTGTTCGATTAGGACGCCTATCACGTGTACCAATACTTCGAGGGGTAAGTTCAAGATTCCTTTCTTCCGCTTGAAGCATTAACATCCCTCCTCTACTGAAAATACCAAGGGATTATGAATAAATGGAATCGCGCCATACTTTCCATTCATATATCCTTTACTGATATTTTCATCTTTTCTTACATTTTTTAACTCCGCCAGTGAATATATGTCAGTAGCTCTATATTCATTCAGTTCAGTGAACCAAATTTGATCTCTTCTAAACGTATTTAGATCTAACAAATTTGTATCATGCGTGCTAAAAATAAGTTGAGCTTTAGAATCCTGTTTGCCATACATAATCAATCTTAATATCTCTTTTACTATACAAGGATGCAAACTTGTTTCCATTTCATCCCAAATTAAAATCCTATCTTTAAGAATAATATCTATAATAGGTCCGAATACTTCAAATAATTTTTGAATACCTTTAGATTCTTCATTCAGACTAACAGAGAATAAACCATAATCTATATTTGCCTCTGACCTTGTTACTTCCTTTGCCTGAGCAAAAAAAGGTTTAAATTCATCCGGTATATTGTCTGGAATAAACGCGGGAGACATCTCTATTTTCTCAAACTTAGTATCTATGCTTTGGATAGGTGTATCAACAGATTTCATAAAATCAATAAATATCTTTTTCAATTCAGGTTCCTTGGTAAATCTTTCAATAGAATACTCTAACCAATTACTAATTTCTACTGGCAGAGGATAAAAAATAAGGTCTTTCTTAAAAAACAAAAAAACTAATTCCGCTTCTTTTACTGCAGAGTAATTTGCAGAAACAGATAGAAATAATTTATTAGGCTTCATAAAATTTAATATCGCCTCAAAATCTTTTTTAAACTTATCCCCAAAAGACACTTCGCTCAAACTTCTATCAAAAATTTTTGCTTGTTTTCCGTTTGGAAAATAGTAAAGATACTCAGATATAATCTGATCAGATGTATAAGACAGACCATAAGCATAACGCACATCTTCCTTCACAAATTGGATAGTATATTTTGTAGGAGTATTTTGCTTTGAAAGTCTATGCGAAACCTGTCTTATTTTGTCTCCCGGCTGATGATTATTGCTATTACAAACTAAAAGTTTTAAAAAATTTAATGAATCTAAAAAACTCGTCTTTCCAGAACCATTTGCACCATAAATGGCTGCTACTTTATTAACAAGAGTTCCTCTATAATTTACTAAAAGTTTTTCAAATGAATTATCCTTTGAGGCAAGCATTGAAAATACTACCTTTTCTTTTATTGAAGAATAGTTTTCACAAGTATATTCCAAAATCATAGTAACACCTCTTTAATTTTTATTGGTAATTATATTATATACAAATAAGCCTATAAGTCAATCTTGTTTTCAGATTATTCACAATTTTTCAATAAATAATTTCTGCTTTTAAATTTTATTTTTTAAATTTTGAGATATTATCGCAAATTTCCATTTTTAATCATTTGCATATTGCATTTAAAATGGTATTATCACTTTGGAATTAAATATATTTCCGCAAACAATTGACAATCCCCCTCACACATGCTATAGTATCTTTATCAATCCCATGAGGGAGTAGCAAGCGTGTAACGTAGCAAGTCAACATACTGACCAACCGGTCTGGCTTGTTTTAAATTGCGAGACTCATGTATAGCCCGACTATGCATGGAGTTCTATCAAAACACAGACGCCCAGGTATAGCCGCAAGACTGTATCTGGGTTTTTTATGTTGGTACTATTGGATTTACAGAATTTTATCACATACAAAGGAGTCAAAACCATGACCTACTCAATCCTCTTCTTCTTCAACAGCATCCTCCTCGGCATAGGCCTTTCTATGGACGCTTTTTCTGTGTCCCTTGTAAACGGTCTGCATGAACCGGATATGAAAAAACATAGAATGGGTACGATTGCCGGCGTTTTTGCCTTTTTTCAGGCCGCCATGCCGATGATTGGCTGGATATGTGTCCATACCATTCTGCAATATTTTCAGATGTTTGAGAAATGGATTCCCTGGATTGCCCTGGGACTGCTTCTGTTTATCGGCGGTAATATGCTAAAAGAAGGATTAGAGGACAACCCCTTAAAAGCGCAGGAAACAAAAACCGGGGCGGCGGCGCTTCTAATCCAGGGCGTGGCTACCTCTATCGACGCGCTCTCCGTCGGATTTACCATTGCGGAATATGATTTGATTATGGCGCTTGTCTGTGCATGTATCATCGCCGCTATTACCTTCTGCATCTGTATCGCCGGTCTGCTTATCGGTAAAAAATTCGGGACGCTGCTTTCTAAGAAGGCTTCCCTGTTAGGCGGCGTTATCTTAATCGTTATCGGCGTGGAAATTTTTCTTACGGGAATTTTTTAAATCCTTCCTGCCAGATATCCGTTACACGCAACTGCGCAGCTGCAATAAAATCCGCTTTTCCATGCGGCTGACCTGCACCTGGCTGATGCCCATTTTTTTCGCTACTTCCACCTGGGTTTTGTCCTGATAGTAGCGCAGCCTGATAAGTTCCCGCTCTTTTTCCTCCAACCCATCGAGAAGCTGCTCCAAAAGCATATGGTTTAGCAGTTTCTCTTTTTCCGTGTCCTCGCACACGTCGTTGCCGCCGGGACTATCCCCCAGCACGGAGCGTCCCACGCCGCCCACTTCGCCGACTACCTGATCTACCAGATAGATTTCGTTTCCGTCGGACTGATACACCGATTTATAAATGGATTCCACTTCCACATTGGCATCAAGCGCCAGAACGATATCTTCTATACTTAATTGCGTTTCTTCTGCCAGTTCCTGCAAAGTGGCGTCCCTGCCATAGGCGTGCATCAGCTTTTCCGCTGCCTGCTTGATTTTCCAGCCGTTTTCCTTGAGGGTGCGGCTTACTTTGACCATACCGTCGTCCCGCAGGAAACGTTTGATCTCTCCTTGAATCATCGGCACCGCGTAAGTGGAAAACTTCACATCGAAGCTTAAATCAAATTTATCGATTGCCTTCATCAGTCCGATGCAGCCTATCTGAAACAGGTCTTCTGCGTCATAGCCCCTGTCCAGAAAACGTTTGACGATATGCCTTACCAGTCCCAGATTTTCTTCTATCAGTCTCTCTCTTGCCTCTTTATCCCCTGCCTGTGAACGTTCTATCAATACGGCAGTTTCTTCCATGAATATCCCTCTGCTCCTTTCTGATGGCGGCATATAAATCCAGTGTTACTCCTCGTCCAGAATCCAGGAAGTGGTGCCCAGCTTCTTGACCATCCGCACGAGCGTCCCCCGCCCGACTTCGGATATCACTTCCAAATCATCCATGAAGGCTTCCATGAAGGCGAAACCCATGCCCGACCGCTCTAGTTCCGGTCTGGTTGTAAAAAGGGGTTCCATCGCCTTGTCCACATTTTCAATCCCCACACCCGTATCCCGGATTTCTACTTCTAATATGTCTGTTTTAATCATGCAGCTAATCCAGACGCTGTTGCGGGCGCGGTTTTCTTCATCATATCCATGAATAATGCAGTTCGTTACCGCCTCTGACACCGCCGTCTTAATATCCGAGATTTCCTCCATTGTCGGATTGAGCTGGGCGACAAAAGCCGCTACCGCCGTCCGCGCAAACGCCTCGTTTTCTGAAACCGCGCGAAATTCCAGTTTCATCTCGTTTACGCACATCTCATCCTCTCTCACGGACGCCAGCTCCGGCGCCAGAAAACCGTCTCTCTCATACTCTTGTTGCAAATTCGGGGTTACGTTCACAATTTCTATCATACTTTTCCTCATTTCTGCCAGCTTTCCTCTCAACTTTCGTTGATACTGCGCATGCCTTTTCAAATTTTTCGTTTCAATCCATGATTCTTACAATTTTATGTAAACCAGAAAGCAGCAAAATCCTGCGAATCCGGTTATCCACATTGATGGCGAAGACTTTGCCGCCAAAACAAGATATTTTTTTATACCTTCCAACAATAATGCCGATGCCGGAGCTATCCATAAAGGTTGTCCGCTCAAAGTCAAACACCACGTTTCCTACCTTTTCATCCATAATGTACTTGTCCGCTGTTCTGCTTATGTAAACCGAATGATGGTGATCGATTTCATCCGGCATTCTTATCATCAGGTAATTGTCAATGACTTTAAATTCATCTTCCATCGCTATGCCCCCTGTCAAAAAAGTATAAAAAAGAGAACAAGGATTATCCTCATTCTCTTTCGTGTTTTTATCATGCTTTTTTATCCTGACTTCCTACTCGTCCGCAATTTCACCCTCGTCGTCGTCCCCGGCTGCATTGGCTGCTTCTTCCAGTTCCGCAAGGAAGGAAATGGATTTCGTCGCCTTCACCGTGCCTGGGAATAACTCTATGACTTTCCGGTAAGTTTCCATCGCATCTTCGCTGCGCCCCACGCTGTTATAACAGTTGGCGAGATAATAAAGGGCTTCCCCGTTGGACGCATCATACTGAGAGGCTTTCTCCAGATTGGGAATCGCCGCTTCCCAGTTTTCCTGCCGGTAGTCTTCGTAGCCGATATCATAATAGGAATCCGCCGCGCTGGGACCGATTAACGCCAGCAGCGTATTGTACAGCTTCTCATAGGCTTCGGACTGCTCGACACCCTCTTCTGTCTGTTCCGTGTCTATTTCATCCAGCAAATCGGCGACTGCCGGGACGTTGGAAGGCTCCGTCAGGTAAGCGTCCGCCGCTTTCGCCAGGGTATCGTAAGCCTGTAAGCTGCCATCCCTTCCCATAAAAGCGTCCAAATCCTGCTCTAACGTGCTGTTTGCATCTTGTAACTCTTTCACCTGCTGTTCCAGCTCTTCGATGGTGGCGCTTTTTGCGTCCGACTGTTCGCTGACGGCGCGTAAATCTTCATCAATCGTCGCTCTTGCCTCCTGAATCCTCGCCGGTAAAATCAGACAGACCGCAATCGCGATACCAATTAGAAGCCCTATTCCCAGATTGAGTAAGGAGCTGACTCCCTTTCTCTCTTTGACATTGACGGGCTGGATAATGGTCTCGTTCCCGCTCTGATACTTGACTACATCGCTCGTGCGGGCTTTCTTCTTATTGCCCTGCTTCACGCCTTCTTCCGGCAGGAGCATTTCTTCCACTTCTCGCAAATAACGCAGCGTCGTCGTATTGTTGGTGTCAATCTGAATACACTTTTCCAGCTCCCGTTTCGCCTTTTCCCACTCTTCATTATTGATATAAAGAAGCGCCAATAACTGATGCGCCCGGATGAACTTGGGGTTTAAGGACAACACCTTTTTAAGCTGTATCACTGCCAAATCCAGACTGTCCTGATGGCAGTAGGTCAGCGCCTGATTGTATTTCTTAATCGTCTGGTTAATCATATCCAGTCTGGACGGATTCGTCTGTATCATATTGATATAATCGTCCGCCACATTCTTTTTGGGGCGCAGGTTTTTGCTGATAACCCACTCGCTGAGCGCCGCCACGACCTCGCCGGTCTCAAAATAAACCAGACCCAGTAGATTTCTGGCTTCCACATTATTTTTATTAAATTTTAAACATTGACGTAGACTTGTGATAGCGCCGGTCAAATCCCTGACGTTCGCCTTTTCCAGTCCATCATTATAAAACCGGTTGGAAATATAAATGATTTTCTTATAAAGGGATACATCCGCGCCGCAACGGGTACAGAAATCATGTTCTGACAAGCTACATCCGCAACTATAACATTCCATCTATGATTATCCCCTATTCTTTCGCCGTCTTCGATTCTTTTACCACTTTTATCATCAAATCTGCCATATCCGTTAAATCCTGATTATAAATCGCTTCTTCCGCATCTTCCACTTCGAGACTGGGATGAAACTTCTTCAACTCTTCTTCAAAATTAATCATGAGAGGACCTCCTTAAAAGGGCTTTCACTTCGCCCGCCAAATATAGTGAACCGACAATATACAGTCTCTCTTCCTCCCCGCAGCTTCCAATCATATCCTGCATTGCGCTCTCTAGTCTGTCGTATTTTTTTATCTCTAATTTCGTATATTGTCTAAAGTAATCTTCCAAAATATCCAAGTGTAAGGCTCTTTTATTCTGTAATTCCACGATACCCACTGACGCAAACAGCCCGGAAGTCGCAATCGTATCTATCACTGCCTGGTACTGTTTATCCTGCACCATAGAAAACAGCAGCCGACGTATCCCCTTGCAGTTATCCGCTTTTACCGTCTCCAAAAAAGCCCGGATTCCGTCGATATTGTGCGCACCGTCCAAATACACCGAAGGCATAATTTCTTCCATCCTGCCCTCTAGCGCGGATTTCTCAATGCCTGCCCTGATATGTTCTTTCTGAATCCATTCTCTGTCGCTTAGCTGTTCAATTGCCGCAACCGCCAGCGCCGCATTTTCCATCTGATACTTTGCGATGGTAGGCATACGAAACCTAATATAACCATAATAATTTGATTGGAGAGAAAAATCAATAGTTTTATGCCGACTATTTATTTCTTTTATCGCCTGAAAGGATACGGGAAATATGGGGGCGCCTGTCTGCATTGCACAATTTTTCAGCGCTTTTGTCACTTCTTCGTCCCCACCTGGGAAAACCGCCGGGACATCTTTGCGGAAAATTCCTGCTTTCTCCGCCGCAATTTCGGGCAGGGTATCACCGAGATACTCCATATGGTCATAGCCGATAGACGTAATGACGCACACATCTTTCCGGGGTATGGAGTTTGTCGCATCTAACCTTCCGCCGAGCCCTGTTTCCAGTATCCGGTACGCTACCTGATGGGCATCAAAAAGCGCCGCCGCCATAAAAAAAAGATATTCAAAAAAAGTGGGATGATAGGATTTTGCCGCCAGAGGTTCCGGCAGATTCTGCAGTCTGCCTTCTACAAAGTGAAATGCCCAGAGAAATTCTTCTTCCGATATCATTTCACCGTTTATGAGAAACCGCTCCCGCATCGTCACAAGATGGGGGGATAAAAACATTCCCGTCGTAAAGCCCGCTTCCTGCAAGATAGAACGCAAATAAGCACAAACAGAACCTTTTCCGTTTGTGCCCGCCACATGAATTGTCTTCCCATTTTCCTCGGAAACTCCAAGATGCTCCAAAAAGCATCTTGTGTCTTCCATACTGTTTTTATGGGTAAACCGGGGAATTTCCAGAAGATATCTTTCTGCCGCCGCATAAGTCTGCGCCGCGCTAGTTATGTATGATGACACTGCTTTCTATCACTCCTTTATCAGCGCTATAGCGCATAAAGCAGGTATTACGCTCCACCAGCATCTGCTCTGCATTGACACAGATAATAACGCCCCGGTACACATTGCCGTCTATCTTGATTTCCGCGCCTTTACTCTGTTTCACCAAATCTTCCAGACTTTCTCTGTCATGCTCTATATTGTCCAGCTCCAGGAAATATTTATCTTTTAATTTATTCCACTCGGTCAATTTCATCTCGGTCGCCTGCGAAGTATCCGCACCGCGCATACGTTTCTCACGCAAAGCGCCGGACATCGTATCTACCAAATCCGCAATCTTAGCTTTTAATTCGGTCTCTTTGCGCCTGATTGCCAGAAGACGCTCATGGGTCTGCGCTTCATAACCACAGTGGACAATCGTCTTTAATTCCACGTCGTTTCCTACGTTGATTGCCTCTATACCCTTAATCGCATCGACATATCCGCCGATAATCGCTCCCTTTTTCCCGGTAGCGATGACTTTCTCTTTCGCAGTGATATTGGAATTCATGAAAATATTCGCCTGTACCGTACCGCCGGCTTCCACCGTCGTATGCTCGATAAATTCTGCATACACGCTGCCCCTGGCGGATACCTTGGACTTGTTGCCGCCCTGAATGCCGCGGGATAGAACGATATCGCCGCCCGCATACAGATTGGCAAGACTCGTAGAGCCGTGAATCTCAATGTTTCTGCCGGCGCGAATCGTAACGCCCTCTTCCACATTCCCATAGATAATAATATCGCCGAAAAATTCCACCTTGCCGATAATCATATCCACGTCACCGGAAATTTCGTGCACGTTCTGAATATCGATTTTACCGTCCTTGACTTCTATCTTACCGTCGTTCTGGGCATAATAAATCTCGTCTTCACGGCGGATGCCCTTTCCCCGCATCGGCGGCAAATCATGATAAAGCTGTCCCTTCATGACATTGCCAAGCACCGTACAGCCGTCCACACTCTGAATCGCCTGATGGTAAATCGCTACTTTTTCCCCTGCCTTGACATTGTGCAGGGCGTTTACATTCGTATAATCAACCGAGCCATCTTCCCTGACCTTCGGCACTCCATACTCCTCCGGTGTGAAAAGATACTCAAAATAGCCGTTTGCGCCTTCCTGTACTTCCCGTCCCTGCGCCACCAGAATTTCCCTCTCATAGACCCTCTTCTTCACCATAGCGGAAAGATTGGACTGATGCAGCCCTTCCACAACGCCATGCTGCGCAAGATAATCTATTAAATCCTGTTTCTGATAACTCTGCCCAGGTTCCGGCGGCATCAGATAAAGCCACGCCGCCATCTCATCTTCATCGATTTTTAAATAGGTGCCTTTTGTCAGAACGCTTTCTTCTTCCCGGACTTCCTGCTCCGCCTCCGGTTCTGGTTCTGCTTCTGTGGGCGCTGCCGTGCCCATTGCTTCCTGCAGCTTTGCCATCGCATTTTTCAATCTATCCAACTGTTCTGATGAAAATTCCGTAGCCACGCGACTCACCTCCTTTTTAACGCCTCTATACTATATTCTATACTAAAAAGTATTTCTTTTCCAGCCCCAACATGATATTTATTGCAATTGTGCCAGACGATTTTTGACCTGCTCCATCATTTGCGCGTATTTTTCCTGTTTTGCACGCTCCTCCGCTATCTTTGCCTCCGGCGCTTTTGCCAGGAAACGCTCGTTACTAAGCATTCCTTCTACACGTGCTAACTCGCCGCTAAGACGTTTCTCTTCTTTTTGCAGACGCTCGATTTCCTGTCCGATATCGACTAATTCCGCAAATGGAATATACAATGTCGCATTCGGAACCACTACGGAAACCGCATCATCGGCGATGCCGCTCCTATCCGCCTGGATTGTCACTTCCGACGCCCCGGCAAGAGAGGCGAAAAAGAGTTTTCCTTCTGCAAAAACAGTCCGCACGTTTTCCTGCTCACTGACTACGAATACCGCCGCTTTCCTGCTCGGCGCTACGTTCATCTGTGTCCGCACGTTACGGATTCCACGCACCGCTTCTTTGATCAGCTCAATCGCCGCTTCCGGTCCGGCAAAATTGCGCTCTGCAAGGTATATCGGCCAGTCCGCTATCATAATTGACTCTTCTTTCGACTGAATCGTACAGAAAATTTCTTCCGTGATAAAAGGCATATACGGGTGCAGCAGTTTCAACGCCTCGATTAACACATTTTTCAACGTCCATAAAGCCGCTACTTTGCTTCCCTCGTCCGCTTCCTCTTTGCTGTACAGGCGCGGCTTCACCATCTCAATGTACCAGTCGCAAAATTCGTCCCATATAAAATCATACACTTTCTGCACCGCAATGCCAAGCTCAAAATGCTCCATATTGTCCGTTACGTCACGGATTAACGTATTCAGCTTGGAAATGACCCATTTATCTACCGGCTCCAGCCAGTCTGCCACTGCGTCCATTTCTGTATAGGAAGCCTCCCAGAGACGCTCTTTTAGCGTTTCTTTGGCTTGTTCCATATTCATCATGATAAAGCGGGATGCGTTCCATACTTTATTGGCAAAGTTACGGCTCGCTTCCACTCTTTCATAATAAAAACGCATATCGTTGCCTGGCGCATTCCCCGTAATCAGCGTCAGCCGCAGCGCGTCCGCACCGTATTTATCAATGATTTCCAACGGGTCGATGCCGTTCCCCAGCGACTTACTCATTTTCCGCCCCTGGGAATCCCTCACGAGACCGTGAAACAGGACAGTTTTAAACGGTTTTTCGTTCATCTGTTCATAACCTGAGAAAATCATCCTGATAACCCAGAAGAAAATGATATCATATCCCGTAACCAACACGTCCGTCGGATAGAAATACTCCAAATCCTCTGTCTTGTCGGGCCAGCCCAGCGTGGAAAAAGGCCAGAGCGCCGATGAAAACCAGGTATCCAGCGTGTCCGGATCCTGTGTAAAATGGGTATCGCCGCATTTCGGGCAGACTTCCGGCGCCTGTTTTCCGACTACGATTTCACCGCATTTCTCACAATAATAAGCCGGGATTCTATGCCCCCACCACAACTGGCGGCTGATACACCAATCCCTGATATTATCGGTCCAGTTAAAATAGGTTTTTTCCATCCGCTCAGGAATTAGCTGAATCTCACCGTTTTTCACCGCTTCCACCGCCGGTTTAATCAACTCGTCCATCTTCACAAACCATTGTTTTTTAATCAGTGGCTCTATCGTCGTCTTGCAGCGGTCGTGGGTCCCTACATTGTGCGTATAATCCTCGATTCTGACTAACAGCCCTTCTTTTTCCAATTCCCCGACAATCTGCTTCCTTGCCTCATACCTATCTAAGCCCTCGTATTTACCGCCATTGGCATTGATGGTCGCATCATCATTCATGATATTGATTTCTGGCAGGTTGTGACGCTTCCCTACCTCAAAGTCATTAGGGTCGTGCGCCGGTGTAATTTTCACAACACCGGTTCCAAATTCCATATCTACATATTCGTCTTCCACAACCGGAATCGCCTTATTCACAATCGGAAGCCAGACCTGTCTGCCTTTCAGATACAGATACCGTTCATCCTTCGGATTCACCGCTACCGCCGTATCCCCCAGCATCGTCTCAGGACGGGTCGTGGCAAATTCCAGAAATTCACTCTTACTTGGCTTGCCGTCCTCATTCACAAGCGGATATTTGATATGCCACAGATGCCCCGCCTGTTCCTCATACTCCACTTCCGCGTCCGAAATAGAAGTGTTGCAGACCGGACACCAGTTGATAATCCTGCTGCCCTTATAAATCCAGCCTTTTTCATGCATCCGGCAGAATACTTCTGTAACCGCCCGGTTACAGCCCTCGTCCATCGTAAAACGCTCCCTGTCCCAATCGCAGGAAGACCCCATTTTCTTCAACTGGTCGATAATCCGCCCGCCATATTCCGCCTTCCATTCCCAGGCGCGTTTTAAAAATCCTTCCCTGCCTAAATCCTCTTTTTGCACGCCCTCTTCTTTCAGCTTCTCGATAATCCGCACTTCCGTCGCAATCGAAGCATGGTCCGTGCCCGGCTGCCAGAGCGCATTATATCCCTGCATCCGCTTAAACCGGATTAAAATGTCCTGCATCGTATTGTCAAGGGCATGTCCCATATGAAGCTGCCCCGTAATGTTTGGGGGCGGAATCACAATCGTAAACGGTTTTTTCGTTTTATCCACTTCGGCATGGAAATACTTCTTTTCCATCCACTTCGTATAAAGTCTGTCTTCGATTCCCTTGGGGTCATAGGTTTTAGCTAATTCTTTGCTCATGAGGTCCTCCTTTTGAGTGTGGGGGTTTTTAGGTTTCTGGTAAAGAGGCGGCGGCAAAAAAAGCCCTCTGCCGATTTCGTCAGCAAAGGGCGTAAAACACGCGGTACCACCTTCATTTTTCTCTCATTGATTCCTAGCAGAATCTTATCCGTTAACGGGGATAAAGCGTGGATGCTTACTACGGCGCAGTTCTTTCCATTCAGCGTCCCGGTTCCAAAGCTACCTTCCATGATTCCTTTCCGAAACAGCCTCTCAGCATATGGCAGTCTTCTCTGGCGGCGGACGTCATGTACTCCTCTTTGTCATTACCTTTTCTTATTTAAAATAAATAATAGTCAATTGCGGGGGTTTTGTCAAGAGGGATGGGAAAACAGAATCCCCTTCCTATATCGCCGTCCACCCCAGGATATCCATAGCAAAAGGCAGACTGTTTTTCTCAGTATCATAAGATTTCACATGATAATGAATCAGGGCAAGACTGCCACCCTTCGCTATTGTACAGTCGCAGGCTATCGTAATCTTATCATTTCCCGTTACCTCGATTTCTAACTGCAGCCCTTCCCGCTTCGTCAGCATACTGCCCATCATTAGCTGCGCTATGTTATCTGTACATTTGCAGGATAGATTGACATAGGGCTTCTCTTGTTCTTTTTGTCCATCCCAGATTCTGGCTGTAATTGTTTCCGTCGTATGTCCGCAGAGGAAATAGGATACGCAGGATTGACCCGCCAGATTCCTAAGCGGATAAGAAAGACTGGATTTAACAGCATTTGTTCCGACAGCCGCCAACTCCGGCTCTGCCCCGGTTTGATAGACCAATTCATCCGCTGCTTCTTTAACCGCCCATAGCAGTATCGCCGCTTCATGATAATTTTCACTGTCGCCCTTCCTGCAAAAATAACAGGCGCTCTCGCCCAGACCGCCGCCGTCGATTCTATCGTCGGGATAAACGTCCAATCCTTCTGCGTCGTTCTCTATTTCCAGATATAATGTTTCGTCTTTGGGGGAAACGGTCTGGTTCATGGTAAGGCACTGCTCGTAGAAGCCGCCCCGGTAAGCCACCTCATCTATCACGCCTCTTTTATCAGAAAGAATCGCTATCCGGTATCTGTTCCCGGCAAGCGCGCTGACATGCCACATCAGGCGGTAACTTTCCGCTCTCATACTATGAAAAATTTCTATTTTTTTCTTTGCCATAACATGTCCTCCTAATATTTTCCTGATGAAGAAAAAACTCTGTATTCGCACTGCATGGATTCTTTAAAAATTGCCTGTGCTTTTCCTTCATCAAATGCTTTGCCAGCCGCAATCCAATGACTAATTACCTGATCCGCTAAAACCGCCGAACCGGATACGCCGTCATTTCCTTTATTTCCATCTACCCAACGTTGGTAAACGCCGGGAGTTGCGCTTTTGTCCTTATCAATTTTATTTGCCATCCACGCCCACAGCGCATAACAGGGCAGCAATGCCGGCAGCAAATAAATTGGAGCATCATTCTGTGCCACATTCCGCTCGTGTTCTGCATAGGTTTTAAACGCATTGGTGGGCACCACATTCTGCGCCGCCGGTACATGCCATACATTGTAGAAAGCAGCGTTATATTTTGCATAGGAATTATAAAATTTCTTCAGCGCATTCTGCAATTCGCTGTCCGTCTCGGCTTTTCCACAGGCAAACCAGATGCTCTGTGCCGCCTGATAGCAGTAATATGCATCTAACACCGATACGGAACCGTATTCATCAGGCGGTAGGTCACCTTTCCAGATTTTCTGAATAAAATTTGTCTGATAAGTATTGTCAGCAATATTCTGATTCGCCGCAAACGCCCTTTTTAAAAAACTATCCTGTTCAGCATCGAACATTTGTTCATAATGTTTTCTCTCTGTTGCAGAAAAGATTCCCCAGCTTCTATACATGTCCATCCCTCCCCTTAAATATAGCGTACACCGCACTCCCCGATAATCAGTCCGAATACCGGAGCCATAGAAGCGGCAGAGTCTGCTGTTAACGACTGTACATTCACAGAAGGCGCTTTTCCATAGAGTCTGCCTTTTTCATCCGGCGTCAAAAGATATCTGGCATTCCGGAAATATCCATCCTCTTTCATCGTCTGCAATACGCCCCTGTCATGAACTACATCCATCTCAAACTGAACCAGCACCGCGCGTACAATCAGACTGGCTCCCATTGGCCAGTTGCCCGCCGCACTGCCTAGCGCACCATAGAACGTAATATAATCATCCTGTCCCGGCTGCAGTGTCGTCGTCACATAGAATTTCTTTGTCGTGCTGCTGCAGGTTTCTTCATGCTGAATCTGGAAAGTTTTTGATTCTATCCCGAACTTCGTGCCATCCGGCACTTTATCATTCGCTTCCACACTAATCATGAAAGCCGCCGCCGTCTCATAAGGATTGCTCAGATTCAGATGATTTTCATACTGACGCTTCTCTTTTTCCTTGTAAGTAGTCATATTCCTTGCCGCAACATTGGAATTGGTCGTAACCCATTCCACATAGTCATTCCAGGAACGAATCCATGTAAAATCCGGATCCTTTTCCGAACCGATTGCCGTGACGAAACAACTGTTGTCATATTTTTCTCGTTTAAACAGAAAATAGTCTTTTGTAACGCCGATTTCCCCCTTTGCCAGGGCGTCTATCGTCGAATACTGATTTCCCCGTATGGTAGGAATCCGGTTTTTTTGCCATTTCTGAGGATCCAGATACAATGACGTCTGATTCGCGTATAAGTTTACATACAGCTCTTCGCTGGCAGCGTCCCCGATATTTTTGGCACGCACATAGATATAATTATCGTTCTGCGTTCCCAGCGGCTCATTCGGGTCGCTTGCATAATTTCCGCTAAAAAAGCTCTTGGGGTCACCCACCTGCGAATGGGTAATGATATCCGGCGATGAATAAGACATATACGGCGTTTTTCCCCCGCCGTCGCCCATGTTATCCCTTACTAAAATTTTACTGCCCATAAAAAAGTCCCTCTCTTTCTATTTTGATAATTTCATCATAATAAAAGGAAGGACTGCTGCCTATGGCTTTAGCAATATTTGTCGGAAATATGGCAAAATTAGCAAAAAAAGGTCGTTAAAAAGTTCTTAATCAAACAAAATTTCCTCTACCGTCACAAATTCATACCCATCTTCCTGTAATTTATCAATGATTTTTAACGCCGCCGTCACCGTAGTTTCATAATAATCGTGCAACAGGATGATATCGTTTTCTTCCGCTTTACTGACCACTTTATATACAATCCGGTCCACATTGGTCGTGCACCAGTCCAAGGGGTCTATCGTCCACAATACGGGAATCATATTTAAATCCGCCTCAAACTGCTTATCCCATGTCCCGTAAGGCGGGCGCACATAGACTACCTCGTTTCCTGTGATTTCCCCGATTATTTCATTGGTTTTCACAAGCTCTTCCTTGAATTTATCCCTGTTGGCTTTACTAAGCTGAATGTGGCTGTAGGTATGGTTACCGATTAAATGCCCCTCTTCATTCATCCGCTCTATGATTTCCGGGTGCAGGGCGGCATGTTCCCCGGTCACGAAAAAGGTCGCACATACGCCCCGTTCCTTTAATCCGTCCAAAAGCTGCCCGGTATACTGCGGGTGGGGACCATCGTCAAAGGTCAGGGCAATCTTTTTCGTTTCCTCATATCTTTCCGGCGCTTCCTCCCCTGTATCTGTCTGCTGCGCTGTAATTCTCTGCACGATTATGCCGTCTGCTGTTTCCATCTTCAAAGTGGTTTCCGGCTGCTGCGTCTGCCAGACCGATGTCTGCTGTTCCTGCTGCGTCGGTGTCTGCCCTATCAGCGGCTGCTTTCCCGCCTGTTTTCTTCCCAGAAAATAAAAAAGCAGACTCACCACCACTATCATCAAAAAGAATAGAATCCTTCTCTTTTTCCTGCTCATGAACCTGCTCCCTGACAATATTCAATTATATATATGCCGCTTTGGGCGATTTTAGCATAGGATACGGCTCCCGTCCCCGCCTATTCTTCCATAGAAAAAGAAATTACAAACGCCTTCTCATAGCCGTCAGCGCACGCTCTTTCCAGTTTCAGCTCCCCGCCGTGCATCTGGATGATTTTGAAAGAAATGCTGAGTCCCAGACCGTTTCCGCCCCCACTGCTTCTCGCCTGGTCGCCTCTGGTAAAAGGCTCAAAGATATGCTCTGCCAGCTCCTCCTCTATCGGCTCCCCGTTATCCGCTATCCGAATCCGGCACTGATGATAGGAAGAATGCTCTATACCGGCAAAAATTTTCGTTCCCCGTGGGTTGTATTTGACCGCATTAGTCAATATATTGGTTATGGCGCGTCCCATCTGGATTTTATCCATTTCCAAGGGAAACGGTTCTTCCGGGATTTCGATTTCCAGCTCCATTCCCCGCTCTTCCATATCCTGATAAAGTAACGCCACATTTTCCCTAAGCAGCTCCCCTAAGTCCGCTTTTTCCTTATGCAGGGAAAACCCGCTGCTGTCTAATTTCACATATTCAAATAAGAGTGTAATCAGCTCATCCATCCGCATGGACTTCGCCACGATTGCCTGCAGATATTCTTTTCTTTTCCCTTCCCCTGTCACCACGTCATCCGCAAGGGCTTTGGCATAGCCGCAGACAGTGGTCAGCGGGGTCTTGATATCATGGGCGATGTCGGACAAAAGCAGACTCTTCTGCCTATCATAAGCTTCCTTCTGCGCTTTTTCCTCCTGCAAAAGCTCCTGCATTTTCCCGGATACGGTCTTATAATACCAGTAAGACGATAGCAGATAGGGCAGCAGCGTGATAAAAAGCAGGGCAAAAAAGATAATCACAATGGCAAGCTGATATACTTCGACGAACCGATGGTCTACTGCGCCATCCATGACCGGGGATACGATATCCACCCGCAGCCCCAGCCCTATATTTTTCCCAATCATACTCTGCACCGTGCCCACAAGGTAGTCCGGTAAAAGCGCTGCGCCGGAAAGCAGCAGCATCTGTAGCATCAACAACAGCAGACTGCCATCCGAGGTCGTCACGGAAAGCAGTCTTACATGCATTGTTTCCGTCAGAAAAGGGACTACCCAGAGACGGTAGCCCACTTTTAACAACTCCTCGCTGACGAAAATAAAAACCATAATCAGCAGAAAGCGTTGTATCAGAAACCATTTTAAAGATTTCGTGCCTGTCTGTGCTTTTTTCATATGCCGCTCCTATCCGTCCAGGTCATGTCTTCTGCGCCCTGTTTATCCAGACTTCCTAACGCCTGTCGTCTTTCCCTTTCTCCAGACGGTAACCCAGCCCGCGGATGGTCTTAATGTAGGCGTTACTGTCCTCGCTCAGTTTGGCGCGGAGTTTGCTGATACAGACCATGATATTATTATCCGACACCAGATAATCATCCCCCCAGCCCTGCTCGAATAACTGCTGCTTCGTAAACACTTTGCCGGGGTTTTCCATAAATAGTTTCATAATCCGAAACTCTACGGACGTCAGCTCAATCGGGGCGTCGCCCTTATGCAGCAGACAGGAATTCAAATCCAGCGTCAAATCCTGCACAGTCAGCTCTTCCACCTGCTTCTGTCTGCCGGATCCTAAGGAATAGAACCTGCGGATATTGGAATTGACTCTTGCAACGGCTTCTAACGGCTGGAACGGTTTGGTAATATAATCATCCGCCCCTAAGTCCAGCCCCAGAATTTTATCAGAGTCGCTGCCCTTTGCCGAAAGCATAATGACAGGGATATTATTTTTTTCCCTGATGTTTTGCAATACCCGGTATCCATCGATTCCGGGCATCATAATATCCAGAACGATTAAATCCACCGCTTCTCTCTGTAAAGCAGACAGCGCCTCTGCGCCGTTCGCCGCTTCTAAGACTTCATATCCGTCTTTTTCCAGATACAGGCGGAGCAATTCCCGGATTTCCGCCTCGTCGTCTGCAATTAAAATCTTATAGCCCATTGTCGTGTCCTTTCCCGCTCAGGGTGCGATAAAGTGACGCGCGTGTCAGATATTGATAGGGCTTCACATAGAGGATTTCCAGGATTCCGCAGGTCAGCGTACTAAGCATGTGCCAGAGGATAAAAGACAAATCCAGCACGAACGTCTTCCATTTTTGTCCCTCCATCATTTGTTTGCTGCGCTCCAATACCTCTTTGTACGGTATTCCCGGATTTTCCGCCAGAATATAATCCACCATATAATATTGATATTTCTTATAAATGCCTGGAATGAGAAACAAAAGCGCCCACAAGAAAATCTGCAAATCCCGATGAAAAGCCGTTTTTACATTATTTTTATAAGCATGGTCAAATCCAAAGCAAAGCTCTGCGACGTCCGCCTTATCTTCCACACTTTTCAGCATAAACCGCTGCGCCCCGACATAAAGAGGATTGATTAAAAAGATATCAATCAAAAAGACCAGCGCCATAAAGATACAGAAAATCGTCAGAAAAACAACTCCCATAGCGACCCATACTGCCTCATCCACCTCTTCGAGATCCGCTAAGGCATCCTCCACGGCGTCGCCCACCGTATCCGTTGTATCCCCGATAAAAGTTTCATCAGTAAAAACATGAATCGTCGTATCCTCTGTCACGGGATACTTCACTTCCGCTATTTCTTCTTCCTCCTGCGTGCCACCGCCGGAAGCTGCCGTCGCAGGACTAAGTCCTACGCCCAGAATCGTCATCAGCAATGCGACCAGCACCGCCTTCCAGTAGTTTCTCTTCAGCGCCTCTTTTGCCCTGTCTTTTAATTCTTTTCTTTTCCACATAATTTTTCTTCTCCTTGCCTGTTTGTATTCGATGCCGGCAGACCATTTGGTCCAGCCTTTTATAAGCATCCCTTCATCTACAAACAGCGTACCACCCAATGCTTAAAAGAAAATCCGCAAAACCTTAACCTAACCTTATGTTTCCATTGCCGGGAAATTAAGATACTGCATATACAGCCCCGCAAAGTCCTCTTCTTTTGCCAGATTGACAGACTCTATCTTTTGAAGCTGCTTTTCCAGCGTCCCTTCGGAGATCTTTCCCATATAAAAATCCCTGCCCATGACAAAAGCGCCTGCCAGAGAAGTATTCCCTACAGCCGCTACCACATCTTTCCATTGTCCGGGCAGCAGTCCAATGGCAATCGCCGCTTCCACGTCCAGATAATAACCGAACCCGCCCGCAAGATACACTTTCGTAATCGTAGGATGACCCATCTTCTGACATAAAATATCCACCCCGGCGCGCACCGCCGCCTTCGCCATCTGCAGCGCGCGGATATCCTGCTGAGACAAATGAATCAGCGAGGCGCCGCTGGCAGATTCCATATGACTTCCTGCCTCTTCTTTGACGTCAGCTTCTTCGATATCTGCTTCTTCGATGTCTGCTTCTTCGATATCTGCTTCCCTTATCCGCCTGGTTCTGCTATCAATAGTAATACCCTGTTCAAAATAGCGTTCCGCCAAAAGCCCGGTTTCGTCTATTACGCCCTGCTTTAATAAAGAAGCCGTCAGTGCAATCATATCGCTCCCCTGTACCGTGGCGCCCGCGCCGCCCTCGAAGGCGGGACCTGCTGCAGTCGCCGTCACAATCATGCGCTTCCCGTCTGTGATTGCCATCTCGCCGTTGGTGCCAAGGTCAAGGAAGAGGACGGCGCTGTTATCGTCCAGAAACCCTGCGCTGCCATCGTCTGAAATTCCGACATCAATATCTGTCAAGATTCCGGCATTGTTTTGGAGTGCTTCCAATAAATGGCAGCAATAAAGCCCTGCCACGATATCGCCGCCTACGAAAGCACTGATACCCGGCAGGATATAAACTGGCAGGGACTGCGTATCTGCTGGCAATGCATAACCCGACAGGGGCAGCACGTCCGAGGACACTGTAGCTTGGGCAGTCTGCGTCGCCGTTTCTTTCATTGGCAGCGTACACTTCTGTAAGCCCACCGTCACCGGGGTGAAAGGGCTTTTTCCCAGACCGCCTGTAGGAAGTCCCATAAGTAGGTGTTCCATCGTGGTATTTCCAGCGATACACATACAGGCAATCCGCTTCCCAGACCGCCCTGCCGCAGAAGAAACGGCATCCGTCTCAGCCTGTTCCGCTTCCACTGCCAAACAGCGCTCCGCCGCTTCCACTTGCTCCATTGTCTTATAAAACCTGGCAGTTCCGTCCTGCAAAACCTTCCATACACAGTCTTTCAAAATTTCCCCATGTCCCGCTTCCGCTGCCTGGATTCTGGATAGTACATCCGCGCCGTAACTTTTCTGGGGATTCATCGCGCAATAAGTATCCAGAATCTGTCCTGACTGCATATCCATTAACTGCATCGCTATCGTCGTCGTCCCTAAGTCTACGGCAATGATGATTTGGGACTGACTATTTAGGTCAGCGCTTTCTGACAAAGCTATCATATCTGTTACAATGTCCATTTTATCGGACTCTACAAATTCCAACTGAATGACACAGCTGTCTTTCGGCCGTGTCATACAGGCAAGACGGTATCCCATCCGCAGCTCCTCTGCCGTAAACGCCCTTCTTTCCATGCTTGTTGGAAGTGGAGCCGCCTGCAAAAAGCGTACCCGGCATCGTCCGCATACGCCCCTTCCGCCGCAAAAACTCTCGGAAATCAACTGCTTATCCTGCAAAGTTGACAAAAGTGTCGCTCCTAAAGGATGTGTCACTTCTACTTCCTTGGCAATGCCATCTATTTTTATGCCTGTAATCGTAAGCTTCACTGTCTCAGACAAATTGATTCTTCTCCTTATCGTAATGATAATCAATCGACGCCAGTTTCTCGATAATTTCTGTTTCGCTGATATCCATATCGTCGCAAAAACCTTGCAGGGAATCATAGAAATCCCTCAGCTTCAAGTTTACATAACTTAGTAACATTGCCGGATCTTTTGGTAGCATTGTGTAATCCTGCCTTTCTTCCTATTCTGCTCACCCATCTGTGATTCTATCTGCGATTCCAGGATATAGATGTCCCAGAATGCATGCCTCTTAACGCAGTTCCGCATGTGTTTTGTAATTCTGAATGTTTCTTATCGTAATTCCATCTGCACAGTATACTGATTTCCTTCTGCGTGCACATGCGCCATACTGCCGCAGACAATCGGCATCATCGGCGAAAGATGCCCGATATCAATGTCCATGACCACCGGCACATCATACTTCTTAATCACTTCATACACTGCCTGATATTGGTCCAGCCCCATCATTTCCTGCCCGTAGCAGAGCGGCCTTCCAATTAGGAAGCCGCTGCAATACTGAAACCAGCCCGCATGTTCCATCTGCCACATCGCACGGCGGATACTCATGACATTTAAATCGCAGGACTCTAAAAACCATAAAATGCCATCTTCTTTATAAGATTCGGTAAATTCCCGCACTTTATCAAATTTGGTTCCCAGCATGTTGACCAGACAATCCATGCAGCCGCCCAACAGTCTGCCGCCGAAATCCAGCGTTTCATCCGGGAATTTCCGTATCACGGAAGGTTCTGTCACATTGTAAGGTAAAAGAGGATGCTCCTCGTCTTTTAACCATTCTCTTTCCCACTTATCATATCCCGAAAACTGCAGACGCTTTCCCGTCAGCACATCCATAGCATCCTGCAGGGAAGGATGCCACGGTTCCATTCCAAAAGCAGACGCGCAGGGTCCGTAAATGGAAGCCACATCGCACAGCGTTGTCAGCAAAAAGGTCATATTCGTATTATCCGAAAAGCCCATATACCATTTTGCATCCGCCTGTCTGATTTTCTCAAAATCCACATAATCCAGTATTTCACACATCAACTCCCCGCCGCCGCAGGAAATGATACAGTCATTTTCCTTTCCGCAGTAAGATTCCTGCAGTTCCGCGCCGCAGTTTTGGGGCGTATTGCTGATGCCGATTCCCTTTTCCACATAGCAGTTTGGTCCAAACTGGAATCGATACCCTTCGCTTTCCCACTTTTTCTGCGCATTCACAAACGCGCTCTTATAAGGTTCTGTTGCGCAGCCAAAAGAAGGCGCCACAAAACCAATCGTACCGTTTTCTTGTAAAAATTCAGGATACCGCATATTTATAACCATGCTCCTTTCTCAACATGCGAATTTATATGCCTAAGACATCTACGATATCAGCACAGATTTGCGATTGAAAAAATGTAATTCTTTCTGATACCTAGTTAGATGTTTGTGCTGAAATTATAGCATATCGCCCGAAAAACCACAACGTTAAAAGCAGACCGGACACAACTATGAGATATCGTTATGCTCTGGTCTGCTCCTTTTTCAGATTCCTATGCTTCCTTCTTTTCCGCTATCAACTGCCCATCTTTCTTATCAATCAGAATTGTATCTTTCGCCGACACCTTATCTGCAAGAATCAGTTTCGCCGACAAGGTTTCAACATATTTCTGGATATACCGCTTCAACGGTCTCGCCCCATACACCGGGTCATAAGCGTTTTCCACGATAAAATGCTCCGCCTCGTCGGTCAGCTCGATATGAAGTTCCCTGTCAGACAGCCGTCTGTTCAAATCCTCGATAATAAGCCGGATAATGCCGCCGATGACTTCTTTGGTCAATGGCTTGAACAGAATGGTCTCATCCAGACGGTTCAGAAATTCCGGCCGGAAATGATTCCGTAAATCATTCATGACCATACTTTCCGCTTCCGCCCTGATATTGCCTTCCTCATCAATACCGTCCAAAAGATAATCCGCGCCGATATTGGAAGTCATAATCAGAATCGTATTCTTAAAATCCACCGTCCTTCCCTGCGAATCGGTAATACGCCCGTCGTCTAACACCTGCAATAAGACGTTGAACACATCGGGATGGGCTTTTTCGATTTCATCAAACAGGACAACGGAATACGGTTTTCTTCTGACTGCTTCGGTCAACTGACCGCCTTCCTCATAACCAACGTATCCGGGAGGCGCTCCAATCAGCCTGGATACAGAATATTTTTCCATATACTCGCTCATGTCGATGCGCACCATATTGTTTTCATCATCAAACAAAGACGCCGCCAAAGCCTTGGCAAGCTCCGTCTTACCGACGCCGGTAGGTCCTAAGAAAAGGAATGACCCAATGGGTTTCGTGGGGTCTTTGATACCCGCCTTAGAGCGGATAATGGCTTCCGTTACCTTCGTCACGCCCTCTTCCTGCCCAATCACACGCTTATGCAGCTCTTCGTCCAGATGCAGCGTCTTATTCCGCTCACTCTCGGTCAGTTTGGCTACCGGAATCCCCGTCCATCTGGAAATGATTCTGGCAATTTCTTCATCCGAAACGCTCTCATGAACAAGGGAAAGCTTCTGATGTTTCACTTTTTCCTCTTCCATTTCAAGCTGCTGTTTCAAAGAAGGCAGCCTGCCGTAACTGAGTTCCGCCGCTTTCTCATAATCCCCTTCCCGCTGCGCAATCTGAATCTGACTGCCCGTCTCGTCAATCTCTTCCCGGATTTTGGAAAGCTTTTCAACGGACGCTTTCTCGTTTTCCCACTGCGCCATCCGATTGTCCAGTTCCGCTTTTAACTCCGCCAGCTCTTTCTGCAGATTCTCCAGACGCTCTTGACTCAACCGGTCATCCTCTTTTTTCAAAGCCGTCTCCTCGATTTCAAGCTGCATGACCTTACGGCGCAGCTCATCCAGTTCCGTCGGCATGGAATCTAACTCCGTCTTAATCAGGGCGCATGCCTCATCCACCAAATCAATCGCCTTGTCCGGCAAAAAGCGATCGGAAATATAACGATGCGAAAGCACCGCCGCGCTGACCAGCGCATTATCCATAATTTTCACGCCATGATAAACTTCATAACGCTCCTTCAGCCCCCGCAGGATGGAAATCGTGTCCTCCACGGTAGGTTCTTCCACCATAACCGGCTGGAAGCGCCGCTCCAGGGCCGCATCTTTCTCAATATACTGGCGATACTCGTCCAGCGTGGTCGCGCCGATACAATGCAGCTCCCCTCTCGCCAGCATGGGTTTTAACATATTTCCGGCGTCCAGCGCGCCGTCCGTCTTCCCCGCGCCCACAATCGTATGCAGCTCGTCGATGAAAAGAATAATCTGCCCGTCGCTGTTTTTCACATCGTCCAGAACCGCTTTCAGACGCTCCTCAAACTCGCCCCGGTACTTCGCCCCCGCAACCAGCGCTCCCATATCCAGTGCAAAAATCTTTTTATCCTTCAAACCTTCCGGCACATCGCCACGCACGATACGCTGCGCCAGCCCTTCCGCAACCGCCGTTTTGCCGACGCCGGGTTCCCCGATTAACACCGGATTGTTTTTGGTTTTCCTGGATAAAATACGGATGACGTTGCGAATCTCGCTATCCCTGCCGATAACCGGGTCCAACTTCTGATTTCTCGCTTTTTCCACCAAATCCTGTCCATATTTTTCCAATGTATCATAAGTCGCCTCAGGATTGTCGGAAGTCACCCTCTGATTGCCGCGCACCGTCGAAAGCGCCTGTAAAAAACGCTCCCTGGTAATGCCAAATTCCCGGAATATCTCTTTCATCTCTTTATTCGGCTGCTTCAAGATCGCCAGAAAAAGATGCTCCACGGAAACATATTCATCCCCTAACTGCTTCGCCTCATCCTCCGCCGTGATAAGCGCCTTATTCAAATCAGCGCCGATATAAACCTGTCCGCCCTGCACTTTAACCCTCTTTTGCAGCCCCTGCTCCACACGGTTTAAGAAATATTCCTGATTGATTTCCATTTTCTCAATCAATTTCAGAATCAGGCTGTCCTCTATCGTAAGAAGGCTGTAGAAAAGATGCTCCTGCTCAATTTCCTGATTGCCGTATTCGTATGCCAGTTTCTCACACTGCTCCACCGCCTGCATTGATTTCTGCGTAAATTTCGTTACATTCATAGTCTTTTACCTCCTATCTGGTTCCAGTCTATGTTGCTTTGTTCTATTTGCAATATAACAATAGCGCGTTTTGTTAGCAGTGTCAAGAGGTGAGTGCTAATAATTTATTAAAATTTTGCAAACCCAGTGTTTATGCGGGTTTGCGAACTCTGTAATTTTAAAATAACAGGTGTTTTAGGCTCTACCACACCATTACTACACCATTTTTTGTACCTGTTGGAAAAACACAAAATAAATGTTATAATTTGCAAAGGATTTACATGAATATGGGA
>JAMPFM010000037.1 GCA_023664455.1 Blautia sp. | reverse complement strand
ATATAGCATATGCTATAGCATTTTTCAATATTTTATGTCATGTGATTGCTTTTTTGCTCCACCAGAATATAATTTAGTAAACTTATAAGTATTTCCCATGCCGGAATCCAGCTCATCCGCAAGTCCAATCTCTCTAAAATAAATAATTTTTTATACCTTCCTCCCCGTCACCGCCTCAAAATGATACTTCACAATTCCTAAATCCACTTTGGAATAAAATCCCCTTCCTTTTACACTGGCGGATACGGTATCGCCATCCAGCGTAAAATAAAATTTCTGCTGATTGACCGCAGTAGGCGCAAGCAAAACCGCTTCCATGCCATCCTTGAACCATGCCGGCATAGTGTCAGTGTAATTACATACCTCGTCCAGCTTCTTTCCCGTATGGGGAACACCCTGGTTTGCCCCATATCCAAGCGCAATCAGGCAGGTCTGTTTTTCATCCTTTCCGATAACGGCGGCGCTCTTTCCATGCGTCAGCGCCACCCAGCAGGTATTAAGTCCCAGCTCCTGCGCTTTCAGCACAATCTTTTCGCCATAATATCCGGTCTTTTCTTCAAGATCGTCCGACTTTTTACCCACCAGCGCGATGTAGTCTGTCACACCGGAAAACTTTCCATAATGCGCCATCATGGAAGCAAAACACTTCGGCTCGTCAAACAGAATCTGGATATTGAGTCCGCCTTCCACATTGCACTCTTCGACTAGATTTTGCAGTTTGATTCTGATATCCTCTTCAATTTTCCGCTCTGTGTATTGACGCACACTATGACGCTGTTTCATAAGCTCTAATATTTCCATAAGGCTGCCTCCGTCTGTTTCATTATTTGAATCCAGTATATCATAGAAATAGCGGGAATGTATATTTATAAAGGATAACAAAACGGATAAATCTTACATTTTTTATTTTCCCACAACATGATATATGATAATATGATGTTATGAAAGAAAAGGAGTTTTCATCAAATTATACGAAAGGAAGAATAAACATGTGGTTTCTCTTCGCAGCATTATCCGCCATCTTTGCGGCGCTGACCTCTATCCTGGCAAAAGTCGGTATCGAGGGCGTAAACTCAAATCTTGCCACGGCAATAAGAACCGTGGTTGTCGTCATCATGGCGTGGGGCATGGTTTTCTTAACCCATGCCCAGAAAGGATTAACTGAGATAAGCAGAAAAAGCTGGCTTTTCCTGATATTATCGGGCATCGCAACAGGCGCGTCCTGGCTCTGCTACTATAAGGCATTGCAGACAGGGGATGCTTCCAAGGTGGTGCCCATCGACAAGTTAAGCGTTGTCCTGACATTGATACTCGCATTTGTCTTTTTACATGAAGAATTTACGTTTAAATCGTTGATTGGCTGTATCCTGATTGGGGCGGGGACTTTGGTGATGGTTCTGTAAATGATGCCGGTATCCTTTCCTTCAAAATCATTTCCCCACAAACCTCGTCCCAACTTCCTTTCCTGCCATGATATCATAAATTCTTTCAGGGTGTTTTCCATTCGTGATAATTGTTTCGATTCCCTGATTGACTGCTAAGGAAGCCGCCTGTAGTTTTGTCCTCATGCCTCCGGTTCCCCGGCGCGTTCCGGCGCCTCCCGCTGTCTGATAGATACTTTCATCGATATGCTCTATCGTTGCAATCAACTTTGCTTCCGGGAATAATCTTGGGTCTTTGTCGTAGAATCCTTCGATATCCGATAAAATTATCAACTTCGACGCCTGGCATAATATCGCCACGACCGCCGAAAGCATGTCGTTATCCCCGAATAAGCGTTCTTTTGATTCGATCTCAAAGTAACTGACAGAATCGTTTTCATTTACAACCGGAATGACATTCATTTCCAACAGTGTATTAAACGTATTGATTAAGTTTTCCTTTTTATCCTCTTTCTCAATATCCTCCGCGTTTAACAAAATCTGCCCTATTGTCTTATCATAATCCCCAAAAAATTTATCGTATAAAAACATAATCCTGCATTGTCCGACGGCGGCGGCAGCCTGTTTCAACCGCATGGCTTCCGGCTTTTTCTCCATGCCCAGCTTATTGACGCCTACTGCGATTGCGCCGGAAGATACCAGGACCACTTCGTATCCCCTGTTCTGGATATCCGATAAAACACAGGCTAGTTTGTCAAAAGCCTGTAAGTCGTTCTGCCCTATTTCATTCGTCAACGTAGATGTTCCTACCTTGACCACGATTCGATTATAATAATGTTTCATCCCCGCCTCCACGCTCCTTTATACCTCAATGATTTTGGCTTCGTGTTTTACAAAGTGTAGAAAATCTTTTAGGATATGCTCTGTTTTCAGCTTCATATATCCTGTCGTCACACCGTCGCTGCAGCCGTACCATTCGCTCATGGCGATTTCTTTATCAAACACTGCCTGTACCTTTCCCGCTTCATCCAGCAACAGTCCGAAAACCGTTGCCGCCCCTATTTTGGTTCCTAACATCTCTTCCATTTTTTCAGCAGGTGCAAAAGATACCCTGGCAATGTCTAATGCTGCGCTGAAATCCTTGGCGCGAAAAGGTTTGTCGCCTTTCGTAATAAAAAGATAATATTCCGTCTGCTGTCTATTGCATAAAAATAAAGTCTTTACCATTTCCATATCCAGCTTCTTGTTGATTTCTACACAATCCTCCATCGTAATCGCTTCATCCGTTTCCACACGCTCGAATGGAATATGCAGTTTTTCCAATACCTGATAGGTATTCTGCTGCAGGGAAGTCTGAAATTTTTCCGGCGCCGTCTCGTAAATATCGCTTACATAAAACATAATATCCGCTTCCTTTCTTTTGAAAAATTGTTAAAAAATAAATTTTGAGTCTTGAAAACTTCCAGTGCCTAGATTATCATAAATCATATAATTACAAAAGCGAATATTTATCATGTTTAACATGAAAAATCCAGATGCAACCGCTTCCTGGCAGTGATACTTTAGAATATCGCAATTTCTTATAAAAAGAGGGTTCCGTTATGGATATGAATCTCCAGAAATACTTAGCCTTTGTGAAAACAGTCGAATACGGAAGTTTTACAAAAGCCGCCGAAAACCTGAATTATTCCCAATCGGGAATCAGCCGCATGATTCATGATTTGGAAAAAGAATGGCAGATAACACTCCTCGAACGCAGCCGTTCGGGAATCCGTTTAACATCGGACGGGGTAACGCTGCTTCCCTATGCCCGGCGCGTTTGTGAGGAATACCAGAAACTCCAGACACAAGTCGATGAAATAAACGGTCTGCAATCCGGGATTATCAGAATCGGCACCTTTTCAAGCGTGGCTACGCACTGGCTTCCCGCCATCATTAAACGATTCCAGAATGATTATCCCGGCATAGATTATGAGCTGTTGTTGGGGGATTATACAGAAATCGAAAACTGGATTTTGGAAGGGCGCGTAGACTGCGGTTTTCTGCGTCTGCCTACACGCCCCGAATTAGAAACCTGTTTTTTGGAACAGGATAAATTGCTTGTCGTACTGCCAGAAAACCATCCTCTCGCAGACTGTGAACGTTTCCCTGTGAAAGCCCTCGCAGACTACCCCTTTATGCTTCTGGAAAAAGGGGCGAAAGCTGAAATATCGGAGCTTTTTGAACGATGCGGCATTTCCCCTAAAATACATTTCACCACATGGGATGATTACGCCATCATGTCTATGGTAGAAAGCGGTCTGGGCATCAGCATATTACCGCGGCTGATATTGCAGCGTATCCCCTATCAAATCATTACGAAAGAATTGGACGTTCCGGCATTCCGTAATATCGGACTTGCCCTGCGGAATAAGAAAAATAGTTCCCTGGCAGTCAAGAGATTTCTGGAATATATCAAATACAGATAATATTCCACCCACAGCAACAGCCCGCACGCCGTATCATCCAGGCATCACTCAAAATAATACACATCACAATACTTATCCTGCCATTGCAATTCATATGCTTCCACCTTAGGATTGCTGTCTAAGATACGCTGCAGCTGCGCCTCTTTCTGCGCTGTATGGCTCAGATAGACTACCAGACTGTCGCTTTCTGCTATGGTGCTATCCTGAATCGGCGTCTCTTGCTCCTGTCCGGCAAAATAGATTCTGTCATATTCAAAAAACTCATCCGCGCAGCCCCATACGCACCAGCTCTGCCCGGTATCATACAGGCAGACCACCGGTACCTCCTGCGCCGCTTTTTCTTTGGCAAAGGCAATCTGCTCTGCATCTTCCGGGTAAAGGAAAACCACCCGCCCGGAAAGCAGCCCGGACAGATTTAGCAGCATACATAAACATGCCGCCACTGTAAATAGCAAATTCTGCAGCCGCTTTTCCCGACTGCGTTTATGCACCGTTTCTGTCTCATATTTTTTCTTCTGTACATCATCTATTCTGTGCTCACTTTCCTGCACATTTTCCGCGCTGCCCCTGCACCGCCCAAGCAGCCCTCTCACCGCGCCAAACGTCAATATCACCGCCATCCCATAGATAGGCGTCTGATACCGAATCGAAGTATCGCCAAGAAGCAGCGCCGTCTTAGATACCACCAGAAAATACCCCATCACCGCACACAATAACAGCCAATACTCCCGCTTCTCTTCCAGAAAATTAAGGAGTGCTTTTCCTCCACGGATTCTGAGAGTGCCCTTTTTTACCGCATATAAAAAGAGAAGCACCACTACTATTAACAGTGCCAGAAGCAGCCCGCCGAATACATATTCATCCAACAGTTTCCAGAAAAATGAAAACCGCTCCAGCGTATTTGATACATCGAAGAAATTCCCTGTTGCCTGCGCTCCCCGCTGTCCCCGAAACATCTGTCCCAGACAGGATGGATAAGTGAGATAAGCAAGCAGAAACGCCGCCAACATACTAAGCCCATAGCGGATACAATTCCAAATCTTTTTATTTTTCCACAACAGATAGACGCAGAAACCCACGGCAATGGAAAAGTGAAAAATGAAGTAATAATAATGCGTCAGAAACCCCAGATAAGCCACGATGGAAAGGGGCAGCAAAAACCGGGAAAAAGACAGCGCCTCTGTAACGTCCTTTCTTATCATACCAACATGCAGGATGGCGCATAAAAGCGTCCACACCGTCAACAGAGCATACATACGGATAAAGACGACGCTGCTTAATGCCGCCGGCGTAAAGCCGTAGAAAAAGCAGATAAGACAGGAAAGCTTTTCATCGCCCCCGCTCACCTGCAAAGCCAGTATCCGCAATAAAAAAAGACTGATTCCAAACGCCGCAAGATTGATTCCCAGCCCGAACCATTTGGAAAACTGCCCCGGAAAAAAAGACGCTACTGTATGGAAAATCCAGTAATAAACCGGCGGGTGCACGTCCCACGACTGTACCAGTTTTACCAGACCATACTGAAATCCCTGCCCCTCTAAGACGACAAATTCATTCCTATACGCGTCCCTGTCCATCCATGCGCCGTCTTCCACAATCAGCCCATAGGTACGCGCCGTAGAATAATAAGTATAGTATTCATCCTCATGGAAGCCCTGTTTTTTACAGCAGAAAAAAACTGCCGCCGCTATCTGCACGCACCAGATAAAGAGAAAAATGCCCAGCCATATTTGTTTTTGCCTGCGCTTGTTATCAGTCGTTATCATGTCCGGTTTCTGCTGCTCCATGCCCTTTGTCCTTATCCTTATTTCCAGCTTCCCCTGCTACTTCCGGCTCCGGCTCTGCTCCTGTTTCTTTCACCAGCTCTGCTCCAGCTTCAACTCCCGCTTCCTGCGCCAGCGCTGCCTTCCTGCTTCTGCGAATCATCATCTGCCGATGCGTCTTGCGCGCAAATCTCGGCGCCACGGTCAGCAGGAGCAGGTAGATTTTATTTTTCCTCGTCAGATAGGGATTGAAAAGCGTATCCCAAATATGCTTATGCAGATATCTTTTCACTGCCTGATAAAAAGTATTATCCCAGCTCATCTGCGCAATCGGAACGTGCAGCAGATATTCCAGCCGTTGATATAAATTGAAACGAATCGCCTGTTTATGCAGGGAAGGATATCTCTTATCCACCGCTGTCTGTATCTTATTCGCATTTTCCACGATATCCAGAAATACCCTGGAAAAACTATCTTCCGAATGTTTCCTTGTAGTGCTGTCGCTGCGGCAGACCACATGATAACCCTGCTTAGGCAGAATGCCGATCTGTCCGACTTGATTTTTTCCATCCTGCAAAAGCAGCTCCGTCAGCAGTTTAAAATCCTCGTTCAGTTCCCCTTCTGGGAACTGATGCCTGAGAAACAAATCCCTTTTTATCAGTTTCGTACAAAAAGAACAGTCCCCCTGATGCAGCAGCAGTTCTTCCAGAAACGTTTCCGCATCGCAAAACCGCACTTCTTTGGGCGGTATGCAGACGTCTTCCAAGCGGTTTCCATCCTCGTCCAGTTCATCCCTGGACATTTGCACTATCGAAAGGTCTTTCTGCTGCACAAGCTCTATCATCTTCTGATAAATATCCGTATCAATATAGTCGTCACTGTCCACAAAACCGATATAATCGCCAATCGCGTTACGCAGACCGAGATTGCGCGCCGAAGAAGCGCCTCCGTTTTCCTTATGATATACCCGCATCCTCTGGTCTTTTCCCGCCAGCGCATCACACAGCTGCCCGGAACCGTCCGTGGAGCCGTCGTCTACCAGAATCACTTCCAGATTCTGATATGTCTGTCCGCAAATGGAATTGACACATCTTTCCAGACAGTCCAGCGTATTATATACCGGTACAATGACACTGATTTTTATCCGCTCCATAGCAATAACCAGCCTTTCAGTTTCTCTCTTCCTATTCTCTGCTTTATGCTCTTATTTTAAACCGCCTTCCATCATCGCCCGGTACATCTTCCCCGGTGCGATAACAGGCGCCGGACTCATAGGTCCGCTATCCGCCGGGACAATTTTCCCCTTCGCCAGACATCCGATAAACCGCATAAGTTCCGCGGCGGCATGTTCCGCATTCCACTCATCCACAATCGTCTGGTATGCGGCAAGCCCCATCTGTCTGCGCTCTTCCCAGTGTTCAAACAAATCCAACACCAGTTTTTCCATTTCTTCATAAGAATCGTCCGGGTATACGAGTCCGTTCACTCCCGGCTCTATCAGATACGGGGCGGCTCCCACCTGGGCGTTGACGACTTCCACGCAGCCGCTGTTCATGCCTTCATTGACGACCGCACCCCATCCTTCCAGATAATTGCTTGTGAAAAGATGGATATGACATTTTTCCATGACCTGCCGCACTTTTGCGGGTTCCTGATAGCCATGAAACACAATATTTTCTGACACGTGTGTCATTTCCGCCTGTTGTCTGCTGGCGGGCAGAAGTTCTCCGTCGCCTAACATGTGTATCCGAAAAGCATATCCTTCTTCCTGTAGGCGTCCGGCAAGTTTTATCGCATATTCCGGGTGTTTTAGGGGGATGAACCTTCCCGCCCAGACGATTTGCAGCGGCTCTCCCGGTTCCCGTTTTTTCATGGTTTCTAAAGCTTCCCTCGTATAATGCCTTGTTTCCGGAAAATAGCCCCAGCGGAACATTTTCCCCGGATATGCGCCGATTAGGCCAAAATCCGACGCGGTATAAGCGCCCGCGCACAGTAGATAGACATTGCCGTTTCGATATCGGATATGCTCTTTATATTTTGCCAGAAGCCCTCTTGGCGAAACCGCCTTCCACTGACCTTCCCGGTATAATCTTTCACTGATTCTGATAACCAGCTTCCCCGATTGCAGCCTGTCTTCCAGGATATCTTCCCTGCCCGTCCAGCCCGCCAGAACCACGTCGCTTTCCGCAATTTTTTTCCGGCACTCGTATTCCTCTTCATAGAGGCAGCGTACATAGGGCAGACTCTGCATGTCGATTCCCCATCCCATCGCTACCCGCTCTTCTTCCATAGGCATCGTCTGTATGAAACAATAAGCGTCGCCCAACTTTTCATAGAGCGCATTGGAAAAAGGAATCTGATGATGATTGATATAATTCGATATAAAGGTGATAATCATTCCCGTTTCATCCTTCCGCTTTGTCCGGCTCCTATTGGTCAGTGATTTCCCGATAAATTCTTATCATTTTATAGTAATTCTGATCTGCGTCATGGGTTTCCCTGGCATGTCTTCTGGCATTCTGAGAATAAATCGCCGAAATCGATTCTTTCTCAAAAATTTCAATTAACTTTTCGGCAAGCCCTTCCACGCTCCCCGCAGGATACAGCAGCCCGTCGCCGCCATCCATCAGAATATTATGGACGCCGCCCACATCCGCCGCTACGCAGGGCACGCCAAGCAACATTGCTTCCCCTAGTGAATTAGGGGAATTTTCCAGCGCAGAGGCGCAGACGAATACATGACTTTTCAAAAACTGCTCCTTCATGCCTTCCGCGTCCAAATTGCCCAGCATCGTTATTTTATCTTTCAAATGATTTTCCCGGATTAACTTCTTTAAATATTTCCCATATGCGGAACGTTTTAATCTGTCTTTCCAGCTTCCATCCTTTAAGATATCGTTTCCCGCCACGAAAACCTGCGCTTCGGGATAAGCTTCCAGCACAGCGGGCATCGCCTGTAACAGATAATGGAATCCTTTCAGCGGATAATCGCCCTGGCTTAAAAAAATACTGTACGGAATACACGCATCCCGCCTCCATCTGTCTCTGTAAAAACAGCCCCGCATGGTTTCATTTAGCACATGATACTTCGCCTCCGGGTTAATCCGCATGGTAATTTCCCTGTCAAAATCCGTCCGCCCGGCGATATGTTCCGTCAGATGAATCGCCTCTTTTTCATAAACCCCTCTTTTGTAAAATTTATGCTGCTGCTGCTTCAAACTATCACTTTTGATAAGATCCCGCAGTGTAACCTGTCGCTGCACCTTTAGCGGCAAATCCGCCATATAAGCCTCCGCACAGGCGGAAACCAATCCCTGGATACTGACCAGCGTCCTCGCAGGTCTTCTAAAAGCGCGGATACACGCCAGGGTATGCGGAAATTCTGTCCCAAAAATATGTATAATATCCGGCTTGAAATCATCGATGATTTCCTTCATGCGCCCTTCGATTGCACTATCATACTGCTCCGGCGTGTTTAAATCCTCTACAAACCCGTAACACCTGCAGCTTTCCTCCTCCCCAAGCGCCATGTCCCTATCCATATTTCCCATTTCCTCCGTCACCGGAAACGCGATTCCCAGTGTTATCCGGTTACGGTGCTGTTCCTGTAAAAACCGCTCCAGCATAGCGGTCAGCCAGCCTTCCCGGTTACTGTACGGCAGCCCCAACTGTCTTGCCGCCGCGGGAAGTATAATATTGCATACCCAAAGTACCTTCATCATTTAACACCCTTTCCATAATATGATTTCTTTAGTCTGTTATAAAGCCCGGATGTTACCGGATTTGCCGCTATCCATGTACGAAGCGGCGCCAGCGTGACTGCCATCAGCAGTCTATATTTCCATACCTTGCCCGCCGGCATGTACTTTCTGACGATTTCCTTATGCTCCCTTGCAGAAATCTTCCGGTTTTCCCTCGTTTCCGAGAAACCGCCGCCTTCATAATCGGCAATCAGAATCTCCCCATAAATAAAGTTTACTTTTTCCTGCAGCTCATTCGTAAAAAAACACCATAGAAACTGCTCATAATCCGCACGCACCCGATACTTCGTCTCAAAGGGGTGCGCCAGAAGAAGCCTTCTGTCATAGAAACACGCCTGATGACAGGGCACATTCCGGTAACACCCGAAAGCGTCCAACCGCGGATTGGAAGCCACGACCTGCCCGGTTCTTCTCTCATAAATATTTCCATAATAGATTCCCATGCCAGAGACATTCTTCGTAATCAGTTCATAGACCTTTTCCAGCACGTCTTCCCGGTAAAAAACGTCGCCGCAATTCAGATAATAAAGATAACGCCCTTTCGCCTCCTCCGCCGCCTGATTCATCGCATCATAAATCCCGGAATCTTTTTTTTCAATGAGCCGCAAGGCTGGAAATAAGTCCGTATCCTTCACCCACTGCAGCGATTCGTCCGTAGAAAGCCCGTCCTTTATCACTACTTCATACGCCTCGAAAGTCTGCTTTTCTATACTTTCCAGCGTCTTCCGCAATTTATCCCCCGGATTCAGACACACCACCAAAATCGAAAATACCGGTTCCATACTATGATTCCTTTCCTAGTCCCTTAATTCTAAGTAATTGCGAAACTAAAGTATAAGAATGTGTAGTTGTACAGGATATACAACTCCAAAAGCAGGTACTGTGAAAACGCCGGTACTTAGATGCCGTATTTTGGCATCTTATGTACCGCTGCGTTTGAACCGTAGCGAGAGCGTGCCTGCGTTGGATTGTATATTCTGTACAACGGACGGCTGTAAAATCTTAGTTTCGCAATTATCTATCCCTTAATTCCTATCCGACATAATATCCACCATATCGTGAAACAGAAAACTCTTATACGGAAGAATCAACGTCCCATCGTCATAAGCCCTGCTCATATAAATCCCAAAATACAAAACCGCCGCCAGAACAATCCCCGCCCGGATAAGCTTCTTCCACCGCACATCTTCCACTGCATTAAGAAGCGCCGGCAAAAACAGGATATGGCTGATGGTCAGATAATATCCGATGCGTGAAATAATCGGCAGGAACGAACAAAAAACGTATAATACCAGCGCCCCCGCATTCAGATAAAAGTAAAACTGCATCTTCCGGTTTCCTTGTATGCTCTTTCGATAAAAAATAAGCGACAGGACGAGCACTGCAAAACAGCGCAGGATATTGATATAACTTGTGCCGCCCTCTAAATATTCCGTATCCTGATAAGTCGGATAGAGGAAAACCACCACCTTTAGATAAAAATCCTGCAAAAAGAGGAAGGTAGTGCAAAATAAGCCGACCAAGGCAAGCTGCCATTTTTTCCAGGTAAGGGACGCAAGGAAATACAAAGGCAGCACGACCAGCAGGGATTTGTGGAAAAAAGCCCCAAGTACCGCCAGCAGGATAAACCTTCCCCACTGCCTGCGTACCACGAATTTCATGGAATACAGGGCAATCGCCAGCGCCAGATAATAGCGCACGGTACTAAATGTCTGAAAATAATATCCCAATGCCATGAACAGGAAATAGGTCATGGCAAAGTTATCGCTTAATTCATACATTGCCGCCAGGAAGAAAAAAATCGTCGCAAAGGCAATCACCGCAAAAACCAGCAGATAGTTTTCAAAGCCCGATATCCCGTAAAGGATTTTTACGAGAAGATTAAATCCCGCCTCTGTCGGAACATAGGCGTCGCAGTTGACAAGGTGCATAAACTCCACATATTTCGCATAGTCGTTGCCCACGTTCTGTCTACAGGCGGACAATGCGAAAAGAATGAGAAAAATCGCAAGCAGACAGATTCTATTACACACCTGCTGCCTTGTCACCCTATATGGCTGTGTAACCGGATGGTTACGAATCATGCAGGCAAGCAGGACTGTGCTTACCGCAACCGTAAGATACAAAATCATAAGTGAACCTATCGCTGTGATCTGATTCCGTCCCTCATCAGACGATGTGCCTCCCGAAACGGAATTTCCACACACATTTCCCTCTTATTTTTCATTAAGAAACGCAGGGCAAATATCCCGGCTGCATTTCCGTATAAATAGTGGTACAATACGCCCCTGTCCCGGAAAAATTTATCTGTGTATCCGTGAAACCATGTGGACTCCCGCTCGATTTCTTCCCCGATACAGGCGCGCACCGCATAAATCTTTAACCCCGCCTGGATACAGTCGTGCAGAAATAAACTATCCTCGCCGTTGCTATACTTTGCGCCGCCGCCAAACAACAGCGAAAAGGAAACGTTAGCACGGCGAAACGACTCTAATTTTCCTGAAATGCTGTATGCCGGATACCGCCCGTAATTGTACCAGCGGATTCTTTTATCCTGCTCATTCCAATAAGTCCGCCGGGCAGGGACGACTCTGACGTTAAACAAAATCATATCTGCATCGGGGTATTTCCTATAGGCGTCCTGTATCGTCTTCTCATAGTCTTCTGACAATACGATATCTTCATCCGAAAACAAGCACACCTCTGTATCCGCATGTAAAAGCGCCGTATTCCGGCTAAGTCCCACGCCTCTTTCTTTCATGGAAAAGCACTGCACCTTTCCCCTTCCCGGCGCAGACGGCGTACCCGGCTCTAAGAAATATTCCCGATACCCATAACTATCACACTGATTCACAATCACAGCGTCCGTATTCATATGCATCTGTCCCGGCAGTCTATCCATATCCCCATTTACGGCGGATACCAGTACCTGCACCTTTAAAGACGATTGTAATACCATTTCAGAAACCTCATATCCGCATCTTTGATTAAAATCCCTTCCAGCTCACATTCCTGTAATGCAAGCTGCCCTATCTGATAAGCAAGGGACGCCCTGTCCGTCTGCCCATAGGAAACTGCCAGCAGTACGCCATTTGCCCGGCGAAGGCTCTCATAATCAGAATCCGTAACAGGACTGTCTTTCTGCATTTCCAGCACGGCAAGTTTCCCTGTCCGCTTTTCCAGATAAGCCCTGTTCGTATCTAAATCCGCCTGCAGCCTTTCCATCAGACGGCTTTCTCCATAAGACAGATTTCCTTCCGGCTGTTTCAGGGAAAATCCGATAAAGGGCAGCTCTGTAACCTGCTTTAAATCATATGGCACATAAATTTTATCACTTACCACATAAGAAATCGCCAGGAAAAACATGGTAAGCGCCAGTGCAATCACACACCCCACAATCGCTGCCTGTAAAAGCCTTGTATCCGTCACGACCACTTCCGGCTCGGTTTCTTTGATGATTTCTATGGATAAAAATTCTTTCTTCTGCTTTCCTAAGTCCACCAGCGATTGATCCGTCGCCTGTAAAATAGCGGCCGTTCTCTCTGCATCTTTCGTCGTAACCGTAATTGTCAGAAGCCGTAAATCCGATAAAATTTCCGCCAAAGACGCCTCTGTCACTTCCTCCCGTGTATAAGAATCCGGCAGATAGGACATCGTCGTATCCAGAATCCAGGTCGTAGAGAGCAAGTCGTTCCAGGTATATCCATTATACTCCTGATAGACCTCCCCAGTCTCATCCGGTGCAAAATCCAGATAGAGCTTCGACTCCGCACGATATTCCCTGTTTTTCTCAAACACCGCATGGCGCAGCAGATAAATACCGCCGCCAACAGCCGCGCCCACCACTGCGGCAAGCAGGACAATCCATAGCTTCTGTAAAAAAAGAAGCGTCAGTTTTTTACAATCCATACCCTCGTTTCCGTTTTTCATTCTATCAAGTATGCTCCTCGTTCCATCCTGTTCCCAGTCTTCTTGATACAGCCTTTTTGCATGAAATGATACACAAGGCTGCCCTGTTATTCGTCTTTTTCTGCGACGTTTTTCTTTGCCGCCGTTATCTGACTGCTGTCGATTCCTTCCGTGCTTTCGGGCTTAAATAAAATTTTTACCGTCAGCAGCATCAGTTTTAAATCCATCCATACCGAATAATTCTCGATATACGTCAAATCCAGTTTCAATTTATCATAGGGCGTCGTGTTATACTTCCCGTATACCTGCGCATACCCCGCCAGCCCCGCCTTCACTTTCATGCGGAAGGCAAATTCCGGCATTTCTTCCAGATATTGTTCTATGATTTCCGGGCGCTCCGGTCTGGGTCCGATAAAAGACATATCCCCCTTCAAAATATTCAATAGCTGCGGCAGCTCGTCGATTCGCACTGCCCGGATAAATTTCCCCACAGGCGTAATCCGCGCATCATTTCTCTGCGCAAGCCTTGCCACGCCGTCCTTCTCGGCGTCCACCCGCATACTGCGGAATTTCAGGATATAGAATTTCCTCGCGTCCCTCGTGCAGCGAATCTGTTTATACAGTACCGGTCCGCCGTCGTATAATTTGATTGTGGCCGCCGTCAGAAGCATAATCGGGGAAGCGATGATTAGCAACAGAAGCGCGCATACCAAATCGATGATTCGTTTGACAATCCGCTGCTCTATTTTCAGCGCATATTCCCTCGTCAGCAGAATCGGCGTATCAAATAGATGCAGTTGGTCGGAACCTTTCACCAGCACGTCGGAAATTTTGGGCATCATATAGACCCGGATAGACCTGCTGTAACAATATTTTAACAGCGTATTGCGCTCGTCCACGGAAATATCCCACAATACCACCGCGCCGTAGCCCGCCGTAATTTCCTTTTTGACTGCCTCGATTCCTGCATCTATATTGATGCTCCCATCTAACAGATACTTATCCTTTCTGGATTCAAACTTATTGATAATGTCCTCAATCGGACGGCTCCCATGCACAAGCAGCAGTTTCCGCGGCGGAAACACCGCATGATAGAGTCTGTCGCAGAGAAATACCCATACGGCGGAAAATATTAACTGAATCCCCATCGTCTCGATAATCGGCGCAGGACGTATCAGCCAGTTGGCAATCAGCGATATCTGCGCGTAAGAAACGACATTGACCGCAAGCAGGGCGAACAACTGCGAAAAAAACACATCTATCGGTTTCAGATAACCGATTTTCAGTCCTTCAAAGGTACTCGTAAAAAAGAAAAGCAAAACAAGATAAACAAACAAAATCAGGATATGACCTTTAAAATAATAATTCAGCCGCCGATGCAGATGCAGAAAAGGATAATACTCTGTCAGCCAGAAATATGCATATATCGCCGTCTGCAGAAACAGCCCGACCACGGAAAGCTGCAATATAATTAACCGTTTTAAAGAATCCATCCGTTTCACTTTCATCCTCCCATGCGAAATAACTAAATACGCCTCAAGGTGGCACGCAGCGCCCAGAAACAAAAATAAAATGCACTGACTGGAATAGTCAATCTTTCTTCCCGGCGATAAAGATTCCAGATACGCTTCACCGCCTTGATTTTATTGGAAGAGAGGCTCTCTGCCGGCCGTCTGTAAATTGCAAGCGGCTCATTTAAACCATAAGCCACATATCCCGCCCTGAGAATCTTCCACCAAGTCGCCGTATCCTCACTTTCCACCGTAGGCATCCGCATCAGTTCTTTATCCATCTTCTGTCTATCAAACAGCACCGTCGTCGTAAAAATTACCGTCCGGCTAAGCGCCTTCCGATAAGTCAGCTTGTCCGGCACTTTCACAATTCTGCCAGTCCCATGCGCCCGCTCATCGCCAAACTCATAAGCGGTAAAGACAAACGCCGCCTGCTTCTCATGCAGAAAAGTCAGTTCCTTTTCCAATTTATCCGGCGCCCAGATATCGTCCGCGTCCAGAAACGCGATATATCTTCCCTCTGCCAGCTCGATTCCTGTATTCCGCGCCCTGGCAGCGCCCTCATTCCGGGCTTTCCGAATCAGGCGGATACACTCTTTTCCATCAAAACGCTCCTCGGAAAGACCGCCCCCATATCCCTGAGAAACGCTTCTTACACCTTCCGCCGCGCCCGCTATCCTGCAGATAACTTCCGCACTGTCATCAGGCGAGGCGTCGTCCACCAGAATCAACTCCCAATTATGATACGTTTGTTTTCTCACTGTCTCTATCGTTTCCGCAAGATAAGGGGACGCCTTATACACCGGAACGATGATACTGACCATCTCTTCTATCATATTTTCCTTATTTCTATCCTGATTTCTATGCTGCTTTTCTTTTATTCCTGCGCTGCCTTCCTGCGCATTACTTCCCGCTTTATAACCATGTATGTCTGAGCCATCAGGCACAACCTTATTATACTTCTTCTTTAATCAGATAAACAGGTCTCTTCTTCACTTCCATATAAGTCTTAGATAAATACTGCCCCACGATACCTAAGCAGAATAACTGCACCCCGCTGATCAGCGAAATAATGCAGACCAGGGAAGGCCATCCCGAAGTCGGGTCGCCAAACAGAAGCTTCCGCACAATCGTAACAACTACCAGCAGAAACGCCACTATACAGAACAGCACGCCCATCACAGAGGCAAAAGCAAGCGGCATCGTCGAGAAGGCGGTAATCCCCTCTATGGAATACAGAAACAGCTTCCAGAAGGACCATTTCGTTTCCCCTTTTTTCCGCTCGATATTCTCATATTCCAGCCATTTCGTCTCATAACCTACCCAGCCGAAAATCCCCTTCGTAAAACGGTTATATTCCGTCATGGACAAAATCGCGTCCACGACCTGCCTTGTCATCAGCCTATAATCCCTGGCGCCGTCCACGATTTCCGTCTTGGATATCTTATTCATCAGCCGGTAAAACATGCGGGCAAAAAAAGAGCGGATTTTAGGCTCGCCTTTTCTCGTCACCCTTCTTGTCGCCACCGAATCATAACCCTGCTCGATATAGGAATACATTTCCGGCAGAAGCGCCGGCGGATCCTGCAAATCCGCGTCCATCAGGACCGCATAGTCTCCCTTCGCCTTCTGCAGCCCCGCATAGATGGCAGCCTCTTTTCCGAAATTTCTGGAAAAAGACAACAGCCGCACCCGCTCATCCGCCGCATGCAGCTTTTTCACTTCCGCCACAGTGCCGTCTTTGGAGCCGTCGTCCACATACAAAATTTCCAGTTCAATCTCTTTTTCCCGGAAAAAGGCTTCGTTTTTCAATACCTCGTGATAAAAATCCGCTATGTTCTCTTCTTCATTATAGCAAGGCACGATGATGCTCAATAAACTCATGTTTTCTTCTCCGTTTACTGTCCTGTTATACAGCATTACTCAATTCAATCAGCTTATACAATCCCACATTACGCCATTATTTATATTCTATCATGAATACTGCAAAAAAGGAAGGGATGATATTTCCCTTCCTCTGCGTATTTTCTTTCCATTTTTGGTTTTTTCAGATGTTCCCAGCTTAGATATCCGACCACTTATCAATCGTGCATTCGAGTACGTCGCCGTCGCTTTCAAATGTATACTCCCGGTTCTGCTTCTGCAGCGGTCCTACCAGATCCTCGCCCGCTGCATTCTGCTCGCGCATATCCCAGCTTCCTCTTGTGAATTTATATTCCATAGAAGAATAGGCTTCCGCGGTAAGCTCGATTTCACAGGCAGTCTCTGAGGTTCTCGTCATGATGTAATTTTCATCGCACTCGTTCCAGTCGTTAAACGTTCCTACGATGTACACATTCTCATCCATCGGCGTATTTTCCGGCAGCGTAACCGAAACGGTAATCGTATACTCCCCTTCGGAAATGTCTGTAGAAAATTCATCCGCGCTAAGCAGTTCTCCTTCCGCCCCGCATTGTAAAATCAAAGTGTTCTTAGAGGGCAGCGTGATGGTATCGCCCGCTCCATATTCCGTACCTGTCAGAAGGTCTTTTCCCGCACTCCCAAGGGTAAAAGAAACGTCTTCCCGCAGCGCATGAATCACCAGCAGCCGGTTCGATGAAGTCTCATCCGTCACAGTGTATGCATAGGCGCCTTCCTTGAAACCAATCGTCTCATAGTTTCCGTAAAACAGCATCGGATTTTCTTTCCGGATGGCAATCAGCTTCTTATAGTAATGGAACATACTGTTTTCATCCGCCGCTTCCTCCTCGTAGGAAATGCCATCCCCGCCGACAGTATAAATCATATTGTCAAAATAGGTTCCCTGCATCACCGTCATGCCTTCCCCTTCTGCCGAAGCATACCAGTCAAAAGGCTCTCTTCTGTTACCATCCGGGGACTGTCCGTACTGCCCCAGCTCATCCCCATAATAGATAAACGGTGTACCAGGCAGCGTCATCAGCAGCGCCGCCGCCAGACGCGCATTTTCCTGACTGCCCGCCCTCGTGGCAATCCTATCCATATCATGATTACCAATCATCGTAGAGTCTGCAAAATAAGAAACAAGTCCGCCGGAACCTTCCGCCGCGGCTGCATAACTCTCATGCGTATCCGCCAGAAGCGATACCACATCGGTCTGGCTGCCGCCTGTCATATTGGCTATCTTATCACACAGTGGGAAGTCAAAAGAAGAATATATATCGCCATAATAAGGTGCAATCGACTGCGTATTGCTGTACCAGTTCTCGCCGACAATAAACGCTTCTGGATTCTTTTCCTTTACATAGGCGGTAAACTCCTGCCACCAGGCATGTGTGGCGCTTTCATTTTCCTCGTCGATATTGTTGGAGCCATCCAGACGGAACCCGTCTACGCCTTTATCCAGCCAGAAGCCCGCCACATCTTTTATCTTCTCATGCACCGCCTCATTGTCATAATTTAAATCAGGCATGATAGAATCGTAATGTCCATAATAATACATTCCGGTTTCTTCATCCTGCCACCACATAGAAGCATCTTCCGGCTCCGTATCCTGAATCAGATAATAATCCCTGTATTCGCTTTCGGGATTAGAGAGCGCATCCCGAAACCACTCATTATAAGAAGAGGTATGATTGACCACAAAATCAAGGATGATCCTGATATCGTTTTCATGGCATGCGTCTACCAACTCCTGAAAATCTTCCATCGTGCCATAGTCTTGTTCCACGTTATAATAATCCACCACGTCATAGCCGTGATAAGTGGATGATTCAAACATCGGCATCAGCCAGATGGCGTCCGCCCCAAGCTCTTTCAGATATCCAATATTCTTCGTAATCCCCTGGAAATCCCCGATTCCATCGCCGTTTCCGTCATAGAAACTTCTCACGAAAATCTGATAAAATATAGCCTCTCTTGCCCAAGGCTCTACTGTCTGGGATATTTCTTCTGATTCTTCCCCTGCCTCATCCGCCGGCTCCTGCACTGCAGTATCATCTTCTCCCTCTTCACTTTCCTGCTGCTCTGCGACTGGCTCTTCCTGCGCTGCAGGTTCTGTACCGCATGCTGCAAGAGAAAGCGTTAACGCTGCTGATAACAGTACTGCCATTACTCTTTTGTAAAACATCTCTCTGCCTCCCTTATATCCTTATATTACTTTCTTAGACCATTCCCTGCTCCAGCCGCACATAGTCTGCAACCGAAGCAATATATTCGCTGTTGGTCGGTCTGTTGTTTCCGATGCTGTTATCATAACCGAACAACTTTTGAAACAATTCCCCGTTTCCTCTTTCCCAGGAAACCTCTATCGCATTTCGGATAGCCCTTTCGATTTTCTGATCCGTCGTCATATATTTTTTCGCTAAATCAGGATATAGCAGCTTGGTCACACTCCCAATCAATTCCATATCCTCCACGCACATGCTGATTGCCGTCCGCAGATATTGATATCCCCTGAGATGCGCCGGTATCCCCAGCTCCAGCATCAGCCCTGAAATAACCGCTTCCGTTTCGTTCTTTTCCACAATACTACTGCCCATTGCAACAACCATGCTCCTTTCTCAGCCCGCGATATTTGCTGCAGCAAGGTGCAAATTCGCGACAGTATATTTTGGAAAAGCATATCACAAAACGACAAATTTTGTAAACTGTAAGGTATCGCCCTCACGGAAATCAATTTTCAGTCAGCATGTAGGTATTAAGATGGCAGGGCAGATAGAAATCCCGCAAAGGCACGCTCTCGCTCCGTGAAAAACGCAGCGGTACTAAGTTCAAAAGCCGCGTTGCGCCTTTTTCACTAAGTGCCGGCGTTTTTCAAGGACCTTCGTGGGATTTCTATCTGTCCTGCCGGTTCAATGTGAAAGAGCTGACTGAAAATTGATTTCCGTGTATCGCCCTGCCTACAGATACTGCGGCTTATCACTATCCTGCAGCACGTCCACAATCTTCTTAACTTCCTGCGCCCGGTTCTTATCGCAGACAAGCACTGCATCTTCCGTTTCCACGACGATGACATTATCCAATCCTATCGTCGTCACCAGCTTGCTCTTGGCATAAATAATACAGTCGTGCGTATCGATATGCACCTGTTCCCCATAAGTAATATTGCCGTGCTCGTCCTTGTCATATAAAGCTTCCAGCGCATCCCAGCTTCCCACATCGCTCCAGCCGAAATCGCCTTCCAATACCAATACTTTATCAGCGCGCTCCATAATTCCATAATCTATGGAAATCTTCGGAATCGTCCCATAAACCCTTTCGATGACTTCTTTCTCTTCTTCCGTATTCATTGCCGACCCGATTGTCTGAAGGCAGGTATAAATATCCGGCAGCAGCTTCTCGAAATAACACATAATAGTAGACGCTTTCCAGATAAACATGCCGCTATTCCACAGATACTCCCCGGACAACAGATATTCTTTTGCCTTCTGCAAATTCGGTTTCTCCACAAACTGTCTGACCGTGTAATAGCAGTCCTCCACCTTACTTTCCCCATGACAGATATATCCGTAGCCAGTGGACGGAAAAGTAGGCTGAATCCCAACAGTCACAAGGGCGTCTGTTTTTTCCGCAACCTGGATTGCCTTGCCGATTACTTTTTTATAAATATCCACCTTTTTGATGTAATGATCAGAAGGTAAGATGCACATGATTCCATCCCCATATTTTTGCAGGATTTCCATTGCCGCATAGCCGATGCATGCCGCGGTATTCCTCGCCGCCGGCTCCGACAAAACATGATCCGGACGAACCCTGCCAGCAGTAGCGTCCAGCATCAGTTGTGCCTGGGTGTTATTTGTCACCACGAAAATATCCTCTTTTTCCACATTGCCTTCCAGCCTGTCAATGGTTTCATTTACCATCAAATCCTTTCCAGTCAGATTGAGAAGCTGCTTGGGCAGCTCCTTTCTGCTGAGCGGCCAGAAACGAGTCCCGCCGCCTCCCGCCAGGATGACTCCATATGTTTTCATAATGATGATTCTCCCTTTTTACAATCCATAAGTATCCTATATAATTACACAACAAACTCCCACAATAGCTACACTTCTATTTTCTACAGCCTCGCTGTATCCACATTTTCCCTAAACCAGTCATAAGCCAGCCGGATTCCCTCTTCCAGCTCCACTTTATGATGCCAGCCAAGTTCATGCAGCTTTGTAACGTCCGTCAGCTTGCGAGGCGTTCCATCCGGCATATCGCTATTCCAGACGATTTCCCCCTGATATCCCACAATCTGTTTAATCTTTTCCGCTAGTTCCCGAATCGTCACTTCTTTACCGGTTCCGATATTGACATGGCTTTCTCCGCTGTAATTCTCTAAGAGAAATACACAGGCGTCCGCCATATCGTCCACATACAGAAACTCCCGAAGCGGTGTGCCCGTACCCCAAAGTTCTACTTCCGGCTGCTCTTGCACTTTCGCCTCGTGAAATTTCCGAATCATCGCCGGCATGACATGAGAACCCTCTAAATCATAATTATCATACGATCCGTAAAGATTCGTTGGCATACAGCTAATGAAATCATCTCCGTACTGACGCTTGAAAAATTTACACATTTCCAATCCGGCAATCTTGGCAATCGCATAGGCCTCATTCGTCTCTTCCAACGGTCCCGTCAAAAGTGCGTCCTCCGGTATGGGCTGAGGCGCCATCCTCGGATAAATACATGTGCTTCCCAGAAACAATAGCTTTTTCACATGGAAGTCATGACAGCATTTGATGACATTACATTGAATCTGCATATTATCATAGGCAAAATCTGCGGGCGCCGTATTATTGGCATTGATGCCGCCCACCTTTGCCGCCGCCAGCACCACGACGTCCGGTCTTTCTTCCTCAAAAAACGCCCTGACCGCTGCCTGTTCATTCAGATCCAGCTCCTTATGCGTCCTGCCAATGATATTCCCATACCCTTTTTCTTGCAGGTTCCTGACAATCGCACTTCCCACCAAACCTCTGTGACCCGCTACATAAATTTTATCTGTCTTATTCATCCTCCTAACAAACTCCTTCCTCGTTTTATGTAAATTTAGATACTTACAAATTAAAAATAGGAACTGCGTAGTTGCGCAGAATATACAATCCATAAGCAGGTACTGTGAAAACGCCGGTACTTAGATGCCGTATTTTGGCATCGAAATCCCCCATTCTTACTCAACCTGCGAGTTTGGGCGTAAGCACAAACTTGCGTGTGAAAAATTTATTTTTCACACTATGTACCGCTGCGTTTGAACCGTAGCGAGAGCGTGCCTGCGTTGGATTGTATATTCTGCACAACGGACGGCTACAGAATCTTAATTTCGTAATTACCTTTCCATCCCCAAATCATAAAACCCATCCTCTATCCCATCCCCCCGCAGACCAATCTCCGCCTTCCCCGGCGATGATGGAAAACTTTCATATCCCGCCTGATCCCCGGTTACCGGATAGTAGAATGTAATCCCTTCTATTTCATAAGAATCTGTTTCATAAAATCCATAATCTTTCTGACTCATCCAATACCTATTGCCTTCATTCCGATAAGAAACCACAAACTCCCTGCCAAAAGCCACCGCCTTATAAGCAAGAAACACGCCAATGCACAAAATACTCACTTTTTCCAGATATCCTTTCAGAGCCCGGCGCTTTTCCTTCCTGTCCAGCCTATCCAGAAACTTGGTCCACACATTTCCAAACACGACTGCTGCCGCCAGATAAACATAGACGCAGCCGTAACGGATTAACGGCGACGTAAACAGCCAGAACAGGAAACAAGAGATAATCACACCTTCCAGAAACAGCTTGTCTCCCCCACACTCCACAGAGACCGCTTCTAGTTTCCCGGATTTTCTCCGTAAGAAAAACAAGAGATACTGTCGTAAGAACAAAAGAAGCCGCAACAAAAATACAATCACTGCTGCCCCCGCTGCTAACACGAGCAGTTTGTCCATACCGCTTATCCCCCGGAACCATGCGGGCGCCCACTGATAAAAGGGCATATCATATCCGGCAACATCACTGTATCCCCTGCCCCAGACCTGGATTTCTTTTGCATCATACTCGGCGATTCCCTGCGGGATTTTCCAGTCCACCGGGAAGAAATCTATGCTTGTAAACGGATAAACCAGCCAGCCGGATATCAGCACATTTCGTATTAAAAAAGGCGTTCCCGTCACAATGCCAAGCAAAAGATACATGCAGATCTCTTTCCACCGCTTTTCCCTAAGCAGCCGCAGTGCCGGTTTCAACACAAGCAGAAGGATACATGCCGCAGAAAGTTTGATTGTCATCAGATAGACGCCCAGCACGCATAACATGGCGAAGGGAAAAATTTCCGTTTGCCCCTCTTCCAGCAAATCCATCCACCGGATAATCAGATAGAACGCCGTTAGTACCATGAAATAATCCGACGCTGGCGAAACCATTTCATCATAGATAATCAAAAGATAATAAATCCCCGCCACCCTGGCAAAATCAGAAGGTTTCAGATACTTTCTCCGAAACAGGCTCATCCCTTCCAGACAGACCATCGCCAGTAAAAACGCCAGAAATCCCGCCGCACAATGATACGACTGCCCGCCTAAGAAAGCCATGCTATACAAAGCCGACAATGCAAACGACGCGCTATTATATGCCAGTCTGCAATGCAGATTCCCCAGCCCTTTTACCACGCCGTACTCTTCTATCCAGCGGATACTCTGGGCATGATATAAATCCGTATCATAATGGATGATTCCCCTGGACGTTCCATAGGCATAAAGCAAAAACAAAAACAGATAGACAATACACCATCCATACCGGCTCTGTCCTTTGTCCCGCCATTTCTGCACAACCCGCTGCCAGTCCTCACGCAGCTTTTTCCTATATCCCCAGACAATCAGCAGACAGATACCTGACAAAAGCAGATTGGCAGCCGCCCCCACTGGCGCAAACAGACTGAATATCTGCGTATAAACGGTAGTTCCCGCCAGACCGCACATGAGATAAGCGTCCCATTTACGCACCCGGTAAGAACACAATCCGGCAATAAACGTCAAAATTCCATATCCGCATATAAAAGTCGTCCCCGCCATATAAAGCCATATCAGAATAACAGACAGCATACCAATAACCATGCTCCCTTCTCAGTCTGCGATGTTTTAAATTCTACTTCTCACTTTTTTTCTGCTTTTTATTTTTATACTCTTTACAGCTTATTCCGGCGATTTCCTTCAAATCGGCGTCCATCATCATGGAAACCAGCGCCTTGAAGTCCACTTTCCGTTTCCATCCCAGCTCTCTCTCCGCCTTCTCGCAATTCCCCCACAGAAATTCCACTTCCGCCGGACGATAAAATTCCGGGTTGACGTCTACCAATAATTTTCCCGTTTCCGCATCATAGCCCTTTTCATTGACGCCGCTTCCTTCCCAACGGATACGGATGTCCAGCTCCCCGAAAGCCGCCTCTACAAATTCCCTCACCGTATGCGTTTCATTCGTGGCAAGCACATAATCATCCGGCTTGTTCTGCTGCAGCATCAGCCACATGCCTTCTACATAATCGCCGGCAAAACCCCAGTCTCTTTTGGCATTCATATTGCCCAGCGAAAGTTTTTCCTTCTTTCCTGCGACAATATTGGCAATAGCCAGCGTGATTTTTCTCGTAACGAAATTTTCCCCTCTTCGCGGCGACTCATGGTTGAATAAAATGCCGTTGCAGGCATACATATTATAAGATTCCCGGTAATTGACCGTAATCCAGTAAGAGTATAATTTTGCCGCGCCATAGGGACTCTTCGGGTAAAAAGGCGTCGTCTCGCTCTGGGGCGCCGTCTCTGGAATCCCGCCGAACAATTCCGACGTAGAAGCCTGATAATACCGACAGTTTCCGCCGTTGACACGAATCGCCTCCAACAGTTTCAGCGTGCTGACCCCGGTCGCCTCCGCCGTATATTCCGGCACCTCAAAAGATACCCCCACATGGGACTGCGCCGCCAGGTTATAAACTTCTGTCGGACGGATTTCTGCAATCAGCCGCATCAGGTTGCTGGAATCCGTCGTATCCGCAAAATGCAGGAAAAATTTTACCTTATTATAATCCGACTGTAAAATATGGTCGATTCTCGCCGTATTCTTAATGCTATGTCTGCGGGTCAGTCCGTGCACCTCATATCCTTTGTCCAGCAAAAACTCCGCCAGATAAGAGCCGTCCTGCCCTGTAATTCCTGTTATCAACGCTACTTTTTTCATGTCTGTAACCCTTCCTTTCTCTTCTTCCTTCTAAAATCATGCAGCTTTTACATTTTGCATCTTTATGCCGATACCCGTTTTACCTTATTTAATATGTGAACCGTAACATTTTGCTATTCCATATGGGAGTATACTATTGTATAATAGTAGTATCAACATATAATATTGCCTCAAAATGGTAAAATATTGCTATCTCTCTACCCTATGCCATTTATAAAAATACAGCTCCCTGAAAAGAAAGGATATCCCAATGGCAAAATCAACTTCAAACCGTATCATTACAACCCCTTCCTCCTATGCCAAAGAACACTACCTCTACGTGCAGGAAGTCGGCACGCTGCAAAGTCTGGAACCCCATGTCAGCCAGCGGCAGAATCTAAATTCCTACCTCTTTTTCATCGTACTGCAGGGCAGCGGTTATGTTTCCTATGACAATACCCGCTTCGATATTGCGGCCGGCGACTGCGTGTGGCTGGACTGCTCGAAACCCTATTCCCATGAAAGCAGCGCCAAAGACCCCTGGAGCCTTATGTGGGTTCATTTTTACGGAAACGAGGCATTTTACTTCTATGCCGATTATTTGAAACACGGCTGCGCCTTTCTTTTCCACCCACAAAATACAACCGCTTTCACAGATATCCTGCAGCATCTCTACCAGATCCATTCCGCTAAATCCTCTTTCACGGAGCTGTACGCCAACCGCTATATTACAGATCTGATTACCCTGTGCTTTACCGAGAACATCATGGAAAATGCGGAAAAATCCTCCATTCCCGTGAAACTCGAACAGGTGCACAACTATCTGGATGAACACTATGCAGAAAAAATAAATCTGGAAGCATTATCCTCCAGATTCTTTATCAGTAAATTCCACCTTTCCAGAGAATACAAGAAAGTATACGGCATGACCATCGGCAATGCCATAACTTCCAAACGTATCTCCCATGCCAAGGCGATGCTTCGTTTTACTAACGCTTCCGTCGAGAGCATTGCCTTAGAATGCGGTTTTCAGGATACCGGCTACTTCATTAAAGTTTTCAAAAAGTATGAAAATATGACGCCTTTAGACTACCGTAAGAAATGGTAAACGATGTTGACGCCACGCCATGCAAAACCATTCTGCAGTATGGACATCAGATACCATAGCAAAACGGCATCAATAATAAATTAAGACGCCATTACCAGACAGGTAATCCATCCCACCAGGACGCCAAGCAGCGCTCCCATCCATACCTGCAGCGGCGTATGCCCGACGAACTCTTTCAGTTTATCTTCTCTGGACATCTTCGTGCCTCTTTCCCGAAACCACGCCATCATCTCATTTAATACTTTTGCCTGAATCCCCGTCTCTCTCCTGACGCCCATAGCGTCATGCATGACGATAATCGCCATAATCACCGACAATGCAAATTCAAAACTCCGGCTGCCACAGCGCATCCCTGCAGCAGTCGCCAGCGCACATACCGTAGCGGAATGGGAACTAGGCATTCCCCCGCTTCCTATCATCCGTTCCCAGACAAACTCTTTCGTCACCATAAGATGAATGATCGTTTTCAAAACCTGCGCAACAAACCATCCCATAACCGCGGCTACCAGAATCGGGTTTTCTAGGATTCCCTGTAAAAAATTCATTTGTTTTAATCCTTTTCCTTACTTTTGCAAGTTCTTTGACTATGCTCGCAGATACTCTGCTATCGCATCATGCCAGTCCGCAAACATGAAATCCGTCGTTAACTTCAACATATAATTTTCCAGAATCGAATACGCGGGACGCGCCGCCGCCGCACCATATTCTTCCGTTGTAATTGCTTCTACTTCCGTATTTTTTCCTGCAAGACGGAAAATTTCCTGTGCAAACTCCGCCCAGCTGCAGTCCCCCTCACAAGTTCCATGAAAAAGACCATAGTTTTCCGTAGGCAGTAAGTAAGCTATCACTTTCGCCAGTTCGCCCGCGCTGGTGGGAGACCCTACCTGATCTTTTACCACTCTCACCTTATCATGGGTTTCGGAAAGCCGCAGCATCGTCTTGACAAAATTCTTACCATCCCCGTAAAGCCACGCCGTGCGAATCATAAAATATCTGTCCGCAAATTCCTTGACAAAATTTTCCCCCGCCAGTTTGGTTGCGCCATATACGCCCTGCGGTCCCACTGCGTCAAACTCCCGGTAGGGTCTGCTGCCTTTTCCATCAAATACATAATCCGTAGACACATGCACCATCTTCGCCCCTGTTTCCGATGCTGCAATGCTTAGATTCCTGGGACCTATCGCGTTAATACGATATGCCTTATCGACCTCCGTCTCACAAGCGTCCACCGCCGTATGCGCCGCGCAATTCACAATCGCATAAGGGTTTATTTCCCGGACAAACGCCATTACTTTATCAATATTGGTAATATCCAGCTCCCCTACGTCCGTATTCACAAGCTCGTAAGTATCGCTCCCTGCATAATATTCATTGATGGCGCGTCCCAACTGCCCATTACATCCGGTAATTACAATTTTCTTCATGGTTTCCCTCTTTTCTGCGCTGCTTTAGCGCGCATATTTTCAAGTTCTTTCCCTCTTTCTTCCATTTTCTGCTATAGTTAACGACATTAGAAATTTCGTTTTCGGCCTTGCAAAAGCTTGCGTATAAGGTTTTTGCAAGAGCCGGAAACAGAAATTAATTATGTCGTTTACTATAACATTAATAATACATCGAAAAGGATAATTATGCAATAATCGGAGCAAGCTCCTTTATGCTAAATTCCACTTTTACTTATCCGTAAAAAACGTCCTATCTTTTTCTCATCTTAGCGAAACTTATTAAAATTTACTTACTTTTTGTAATATTTTTTTAACATTTTGTGTATTTTTTCGCGGATTTTCTAGTGACTCGGTTATTTTCTTATGATATACTAGGAACAGTCGGGTTATTCCCAAAAGAAAGAGAGGATTTAAGATGAAAAAATTACAAGTGCTTCTTCTTGTAGCTCTATCTTCTGCTCTTTTACTATCTGGCTGTGGTAAAGAAGAAAAAGAGGTCATAGAACCTGTTGTTGAACCAGTCATTGAAGAAGAACCAACGCAAATAGAAGAGCCTGAAGAACAGACACAAGAGATATCCAGCGATACTCCTCCGGAAGAAGGAATGGTTCGCAGCCGCATTACAAATGAATGGGTAGATGAAGAAATCAACAATACACGCCCTGTTACCGTTATGATTCCAAACACGAAAACAGCCGCCCAATACGGCATTTCCCAGGCAGATGTATTATACGAATGCAACGTTGAAGGCAGCATTACAAGGCTGATGGCCCTATTCCAGGACTGGAATGATTTCGACCGTCTCGGAAACGTCAGAAGCTGTCGTGACTATTATGTATATTGGTCTTTTGAATGGGATGCATTCTATATCCATTTCGGCGGTCCTTTCTATATTGATGAATTGATGAGCCGCCGCGATACAGAAGACATCGATGGTCTTTCCAGCAGTAACTTCTGGCGTGCCAAAGATACCGGCAGTTCCACGGATAATGCTTACGTTGATACGGAAGGCATCAAAGCGGACATCAACAGCCTCGGTTACAGTATGCAGTACCGGAGCGGCTATGCCGATGAGCAGCATTACCGTTTCGCACCGGTTGACGACCCGAATACCTTAGAACAGTACGCTGACGCCATTACTGCCAATAAAGTGGACATGTCACCCACCTATCCTGTGACAAACTGCTACTTTGTTTATAATGAGCAGACAGGATTATACGACAGATATCAACACCTGTCCGGCATGTCCGATGGTCCGCATATCGACCAGGCAAACGGCAAACAACTTTCCTTCAAAAATATCCTGATTCAGAATACATATTTTGAAGTACGTGATAAAAAAGGCTATCTTGCATTCCAGTGCATCGATTCCACCAGAGACGGATGGTACTTTACAAACGGTAAAGGTATCCATGTCACATGGAGCAAGACTTCCGATTATGGCGCAACAAGATATTATGACGATTTTGGAAATGAAATAGAAATGAATACCGGTAAAACAATGGTCTGCATTGTAGAAGACGGAGACCCATTCATGGTAGACGGTGAAAAAATTACCTCTGCTACCGCGAGATAAATTACGTGCAGATACATTTGTTTCAGCGAAGGTGAAACATTCTCAATCGCACAATCCAAAAACAAAAACGCTGGGAAAGCGCATAAACATTATGTTTGATGCGTTCCCAGCGCTTTTTTATACCGCATATGTATTCCAATATGCCCGATACCTAACATAACTGTTGCAATTAACATACATCCGGCTTTTATCCGACCTTTCTTTCATCTACCATCTTAATTAACGAACCGTTCCAGAAATTCTTTTATCGTGCAATAATACAAATCCGGATCCTTATCCTGCGTCTGCCCATGACCAGCGCCCTCTACAAGAAGTAATTCCTTCGGACAGACTGCCGCGTCGTATAAATCCAGCGTCATTTCTACAGAAATCATGGCGTCCTCTTTTCCATGAATAAAAAGCGTAGGAGTCTTACTTTTCGTAACTGCCTGAATTGCCGAGGCGTCCTGCAGACGATATCCTCCCCTGAGCCGGAGTATCAGACAGGCAGTGTCTACAATTGGAAAAGCGGGCAAATGAAACCATTCCTCTATCTTTTCCCCAAACATGGAGTACGCATCCGTATAAGCACAGTCAGAAACTACTGCGCAGATATTTTCCGAAACATCCCATTCCCCCGTCATCATTAATGCCGTGGCAGCTCCCATAGACTGTCCGTGAAGAACAATCTGGGCTTCGGAATCCTGTTCTAGAATATAATTGATGAACAATTCACAATCATAATGATCCGTCCACCCCATTCCTATAAAATCCCCTTCACTTTCCCCCTGACAACGCAAATCCGGAACGATAACATGATATCCTTGTTCATAATACCAATATGCAAACGGATACATTTCTTCCTTCCAGCCCGTATAACCATGCAATACCAACGCCCATCTATGACTATCCATATCCGGCAGAAATTCTTCAGCAATCAGCGTATACCCATCTTCTGTTTTTGCCGAAAGCTTCTGACATGTCACACTCTCAAGCCATGTCTGCGTCCCATTTAAAGCAAGCTGCCTATTGACTTTAATATCCGATGTCTGTACCTGCGCCTCATAGCTTTCTTCGGTAATCCTTTCAAAGGATTGGAGCTTCTGCATAAAAGAAGGCACTAACGCCGCACTGACAAGAAAATTCACTAAGACAAAATAAAGAAAAACTGACAGTATTGTCAGAAAAACTACTATGGAAATTACTTTCTTACCCTTCCGCTTATGTTTCCTCATCCTAACCCCTTATGCCTATGTTTCCCATCATAATTTGCATGTTTATACGCCTCAATAGAGTAATCATGCCTTTTTTCATCTCATCGCCTAATATCAAATATTATCAAATACTCATTAATAGTTCTATTTTACTATAAATTAAGACTGTTTACCATCCTTCCTGAAAGCAATCCCATTAGAAACTATTGACACAAATAGAAATCGTTTACAGTTCTCCTTACCATACTAAAAAATCCCGAAAAATAATCTTCCGGGATTTTTAAAGGCGCAGACCGGATTTGAACCGGTGCGTACTGGTGTTGCAGACCATTGCCTT
>JAMPFM010000036.1 GCA_023664455.1 Blautia sp. | reverse complement strand
AGGAAGAAAGAGCGGAAGGAAGAGCAGAAGGGCTGGAAGAAGGAAGGGCAGAAGGAATAGAAGAAGGAAAGATTGAGGGAAAAATAGAAGGAAGAGCAGAAGGAAAAATAGAAGGTGTTATTTTAACATGCAGGGAATTTAACCTATCAGATGACGCAACCGTACAGAAGCTCCAGAAGATGTTTTTCCTATCTGAGAAAGAAGCAAAAAAATACCTAGAGAGACATAGCAGATGACTGCGGGTGAATCACAATGGGCACAGCCGGGAATTTGGGAACAAACCCATTTTGCCGGGGAATAATAATTTCGTCAAAATACCCAGATTCCCCATATATCTTTGGATATTTTTCCGGGGGGGGGTATTTTTGATGTGCAATTTGCACAAAACTTTTAAAAATTGGTAAAAAATAATCGCAGATAGACGTTTGACAAATAAAAAGGCGAGGTATATACTTAAAAAGCAACATGGGTATATTCTACCCTTTGTATATAGTTAGTGCAACTTTTAAATCTTAAAGGAGGAGAATTGAGAAGTATGAAGAAAGTAGTTAAAACACTAAAACAATCACTTTCTATCTTGCTCGCTGTAGCAATGGTCATTACTTGTGTCCCACAGACGACGATCATGTCTTACGCCGCTTCGGACACCGATTTCATTGCCACAGACGCGGACGCGGCAGCGGATGAAAATGCTGCCGGAGTGGAAGTGTCTACGGATGATTCCGACCTCGTCTTGGACGAAGGCGCGGTTGTTCCGGCGGACACGGCAGGCGATGAGGTAGAAACAGACTTAACGGAAGGAGGAAGCGCGGTAAATCCTGATACAGATAATTCAGGAATCAGCCCGCAGGCAGGTGATATCTCTGTAACGTTAGCGGAAACAGACAAATCCATTGCATATGATGGAGCCCCGCATCAACCCGCACCGGTTATTAAGGACGGCGAGGATACTATTGTTGAGGCTGACGTAAACACAAACTTCGAGATAACATATGCCCGGAAAGAAGCTACGACAGAGAATGGAAATGACTTCACAAACGTAGGCGAATTTACCATTACTGTTACAGGAAAAACAGGTACAGATTATGCTGGAAAAACTGCTACCGTGGACTACAAAATTGTTGCGGCAGACATCTCGGCAGATTATGAAATATCGGGTGTTGAGGCAGAGTATGAAACCAGCGATGCTTTAACAGCCCCGGAAGTAGAAGTAGTCAAAAAAGGCGCCACAGACACAAAGCTAACCAAAGACACTGACTACACTGTAGCATTTACGCGCGACGGTGAGCCCGCTACTGACTTTAAAGCTGTTGGCACAGTTACAGTCACCGTTACCGGTAAGGGCAACTATACAGGCACCCTCACTACTACTTATGAAATTACTGCAGCAAAGACGGCTTTGACCGATGCAATGGTAAAATTAAGCTATGAAGGCTATACTCTTGTTGACGGAAAGACGGATGTCGTTGAATATACTGGCGAAGCGATTACACCTGCTGTAACCGTTAAGGTTACTGAGGGCGCTGACCCGTTAGTAGAAGATACCGATTACACTGTAGCATATACGAACAATACAGAGGCAGGTACAGCTACAGTAACTGTAACCGGAAAGGGCGATTACACCGGCACTGTTACCAAGACCTTCACAATTGAAGACACCAGACTTGATATATCAGACAGCAAATTTACAGTAACCGTTGATCCTGCTGCTAATTTAAAGTATACAGGCGCAGAAATCACACCTGATGTAACCGTTACCTATCAGAAAGATAGTAGTACGGATTCTGTTACTTTAACCAAGGATACAGATTATACAGTAAGCTATACCGGCAATGTAGAGGTAGGAACTGCTACAGTAAGCCTTGAAGGAAAAGGCAGGTATAAAGGGACTAAGACTGCTACCTTCACGATTGCTAAAGCAGATGCCCTGACAGCAATAACTGGAACCATTTACGCAGATACTACTATTACTGAAAGCTCACGGACTCAGGATCTTACTGAATTTGCATTCACTACCGGAGATGGAAAAGTAGTAGCTGGAGAAAGCTATACAGTAGGCAATGAGACTGGTGACGTCGTAAGCGGAGATGTGCTTGATGAAAGCAGCGCTCCCGCTATTACGGATACTACCTTGACCTATACCTTAAAAGCCAGTCTTAATCCGGCTGGTGTTACGACAAACGGAACCATCGTAGTAAACGTTTCCTTCAAGAACTACGAGGACAGCAAGCTGACCCTGACAGTAGAACCTGTCGCTAAGACAGAGATATACCTGAAAGGTGCGGCGGATGAAGAGGAAAAGGAATATGATGGTCAGCCGTTTACCTATAATACCGCAAAGATAACACAGCATGTCAGCAATGCCGAAGATGCTGCAGAAGTAGAAGCGGATGCGAACAAAGTCGAAGCTATCAAAGACTATCTGACCTATTCCTATGCAGGAAAGGGCGATACAACTTATGTAGCTTCTGCCACAGCTCCGGTTAATGCAGGAACTTATCAGGTAACAGTATCCCTTTCCAGCCAGTGCAAGGGTTACAAGGCGGCTCCCTTTACGACGAACCTTACGATTACCAAGAAGGGGATCACTATTACGCCGAACAACCGTAACTGGACACTCGGCACCACGATACCTGCTACCCAGGCAGAAGCCGGTGATTATACGGTAACCCCGGCGCTGGTAGGCGATGACACCATCCAGACCCAGCCGACCTTTACTTATAAAAAAGCAGATGGTACAACGCTTGTAGATGCAAACTGGGCAACTCTTGAAGCAGGCGAGGAACTGACGATTGAAGCAAGCGGCGCAAGCGCGGGCGATAATTATAATATTACCTATGCTACAGGAACACTTACCGTAAAACCGGCAAAAGGCACACCGGTTACAACTTATGCTGTTACGCTTCATTATAACCAAAAGACTGTGCCAGATACGACAATCGACGTTGAGGTAGGCAGCACGATTGATATTGCGAAGAATGCTGCTACACTGTACCCGACAGTATCTGGATATCAATTACAAGCATGGTATCAGGATGCTGCTTACAAGAAAGTGTGGAACTTTGATACAGATACCGTACAAGGCAATATAGATTTATATGCTTTATGGACAGCAGGTGTTGGACAGACCGGTCCTGCGTTGGTTCTTCAGGATATTCCGGATCAGGTTTATACCGGGAGCAAACTTCAGCCTTCCGTTCTGGTATATGATGCAGAGGGTACACTGCTGAAAAAAGGCAAAGATTACTCGATCACATATGCAAACAACACCAATGCGGATGTTGCTTTGGCAGACGGTGCTCCCGCGGGCGGCTATGGAGCTTCCTTAGAGGATACGGAATATGGCTTTAATAAAAACCTTCCTTACATCACAATCACAGGTAAGGGCAACTATGCTGGCACGAAACAAGAGCCAAACGTTATTTATAAGAACTTCCATATAAACAAAGCTTCTATTGGAAGCGGTGATACTCTGGCTTCCGGCTTTACCATGAAGTACACCAATCAGTTTGTAGCCGGCACCAAGGATTTAAAACCTTTTACCTCTTTGAAATACAAGAAGGCGATGACGTTAGGCACAGACTATGACGTTACCATAATCGGTAAAGTTGGCGAAGCTTTCTCTGGTAAAAACGAGGATGGTGCAGGTATTGCGCTGACAGAGGACTATAGTGCAAACAATACAGGCAAGACGGCGCCAGTGATTACCAAAGGATATTACGGCGATTTCACCATAACGGTTACAGCGAAGGGCAATTATGAAGGTACAGTTGCCGTCCCTGTCGTCGTAGCAGCGGATGCAGATAAACTGCTGAAAAATGCCAAGATTAATCTTGGAAGCAAAATCAAGACCGTCAAATTTGCTGATTATATTAATGATGAAACAGGTGCAGAAAGCGTTGAACTTCCTGTAGCAAATGTAAGAGACGGAAAATATTACCAAGTAGTAGATGGAGTAGAAAAAGTCTATGGTGAAGATGAGGCAACGTTAGATAGCAAATTCTGCTTTACTGTAAGCATGGGAAAAGGTAAAAATATCAAATACCTCAATGCGGGCAAGGCAACTGTAGAAGGACAAACGCAGAATGCTGACTTCACGATTTCTTATGCAAACAATGATGCAGTAGGCAAGGCTACGCTGACGATTGAAGCAGCGGAGGGAAGCGGTTATGTAGGTTCCCTGAGCACAACCTTTACGATTAAGGGCGACCCATTCACATCGAAGACCAACAAAAATAATCCTAATGGTACGCCTATAAAAGTGACAGGCATTAACGCGTCCTATCCGTATACGGGTTCCTACATTACGATGAATAATGCAATTACGGTGGAAACCGCTGACGGAACAAGAACGGGTGAAGGCGATGACGCTGTATTTACTCCCAAGAAAGCATTTGTATTCGGCGAGGACTATACCGTTAAGTATGCAAATAACCTAAAGAAGGGCACGGCTACCGTAACCTTTACGGCAAATCCGAAATCCGGTTACACAGGCAGCTTTAAGAAAACCTTTAAGATTGGGCAGGTAAGCCTTTATGATGAAGGCATGAAACTTTATGATCGTTCTAAGACAAGCGGCGGGCTTACAGACGATGCAAAAGTAACAGTAACGCCGCCGACAGAGAAGAACAAACCTGCTACTGCTACATGGAGCACACAGATACCATACGCTGCTGCAGGTTCACAGATTGATTATATGCTTGTGGATGGCGAGGGCAATGTATTGAAATCCGGTACGGACTTCACTGCAAAATACACTAATAACAAAAAGGTTGGAGATGACAAGAAGCTTCCTACCCTGACAATTACAGGAAAAGGAAACTATACAGGAAAGATTGTGATAACTTTCACAATCGTAAATACCAACAAAGACGCGCTTACCATCTCTGCAGCAGCCACGCAGCTGAAAGCAGCCTGGAAAAACAAACCGGACAGTCAATACAAACCTGCTGTTACCGTGAAGGAAGGAACAAAGAAAATTTCCGCCAAGGGTAATTACGAGGTAACTTACGCAAGAAATACGGAGGCGGAAGTTGAGGCATATCTGGCGGCATTGGATGAAGGTAAGTCCGTTGAAGATTTGCAGCCTATTGCTACAGTCAAAATTAGTGAAAGCAGCGCGTACTATACGGCTCCAGGCGCCGATGTTACTACTGACGAAGCAAAAGAAGCTTGGAATAAAGAGCATAATACAGTAGTGATTCCTCTTGAAATTTATCAGACAAAACTGACTTCCGGGAACTGCGATATTGTCTTAACAGGAAATAACAGCCAGTACCGTTACACCGGAAAACAGGTAACACCTACGGTTGTTTCCGTCAACTATGTGGTAAAACAAGGAAAGACTGTGGTAAGCAGCATCCCTCTGAAATATGGTACGGATTATGGCATGAGTTATGGAGCTAATGTCGCAGCCGGAAAGAACAAGGGCAGCGTTACGATTACCGGAAAAGGAATCTATGGCGGCAGTGTTACGAAGAAATTCAACATTAACACAAGCTATATTTATCAACCGGCTCCTACGCAAAAAACAGCTTTAACCACGGATAACTGCACCGTAGTGCTTAGTTTGGGTGGAGAACCGTTAGAAAAAGATCAAAACGGTAAGCCCTATACAGAAGCTACCGGCAAACAAATTTGCCCCGTTGTTGAAGTTACATATAAAGAGACAGCAGCAGCTACTGGTAAAGCAGCAGATACCAACGCGGAGGGGAAAGTCCTGACGCAAGGTGATGATTATACGGTAAGCTATGGTAACAATACAGAGGTTGGAGAAGGCACTGTAACGATTACAGCTAAAGATAATTCCGATTACTATACAGGCTCTTTCGATGTAAAATTTGACATCAAGCCAGCAACGGTACAGCCGGTAGATAAGACGGAGTTAACAGCGGATAGCTGTGAGGTAAAACTTAACTATGGCGGACAAGAGGTTACGAAAGATGGAGAGGGCAAATATACCATCAAGGTTGCAACAATCCCGGAAGCCGGAATCGAACCCGAAGTAGCTGTAACCTTAAAAGGCGAGGACGGATCCGATACATCTTTGGTAAAAGGCACAGATTATACTGTAACCTACAGCAATAACAAAGCGGCAGGAGAGGCAACAGCAACAATCGCGGCAGTTGAGGATTCTAAGTATACAGGAAGCTTTGGGGTAAACTTTACGATTGAAGTAAGCTCCACGAATCCGCCGACAACAAAAACTACATTATCAGCAGAAACCTGCACCGTAGAACTTTCCTTAAATGAGACAACGCTTACAGTAGGCGCTGATGGCAAATATTCCGCTGAAGTTACAGAAATTCCAAGCGGTGGAGTTAAGCCTAGTGTGAAAGTGACCTTAAAAGGTGAAAACGGAGCAAACGGTACTGTTTTGGCTGAAACTACAGATTATACTGTAACCTACAGCAGTAATGAAGCTGCAGGAGATGCAACAGTAACAATTACAGGTACTGGAAACTATGAAGGAACGATTGAGTTAACCTTTACGATTACTGTTAACGGTACTACCCCTCCTGCTGAAGGATAATAAGCGGGGAATCCGCGGTAGATGGCTGATTCAGCCAGACCATTTTAGAACGAAAAATCCCAACGCAACGGATGGCGCGACTGCCATCCTGCGAAGGGAATTTTAGAAGCAAGTCAAAAAAGACTGCCGCCCTATCGGTGAGAACCGGGGGCGGCGGTTTTTTATGATTGGGAAAAAATTTCCAGGCTCCCCCCTTGAGTCAAACGCCCTCTGATGTTAATATAATATGCAGAAGACATTTATTTGCAAAAAATGTAGATTGCGTAAAGGAAAGAAGGAATATTTATGATGTATCAGGCAGGGCTTGTCCTGGAAGGCGGCGGCATGAAGGGCGTCTATACCGCGGGCGTGCTGGACTTCTTTTTGGATAAAGAGATTGAGTTTTCGAGCTGTTACGGCGTATCCGCGGGGGCGTGCCATCTGTGCAGCTATTTATCGAAGCAGCCAAAGCGCGCTTATCATGTGGTCGTTGACTATATTGGTCAAAAATCGTATTGCAGCGTGGAAAGCCTGATAACGACCGGGGATTTGTTCGGCGCGTCCGTGTGTTATGATTTGATTCCAAACTATCTGAATCCTTATGATTATGAGACTTTTGCCAGATATGAAGGCAAGGCTTACGCGGTTGTTACCAATATCAGGACCGGCGAAGCGGAATACCTGCCGCTGACGGACATGCATAAGGACATCATCGCCGTGCGTGCATCCAGCTCAATGCCCCTGGTGTCCCGCAATGTGAAAATAGGTGAAGGACTTTATCTGGACGGCGGCATTGCGGATTCCATCCCCATCCGCCGTTCCATCAAAGACGGCAACCGGAAGAACATCGTCGTCATGACGAAAGAGGAAAACTATGTCAGAGAGCCTATCGGACGTGCGGAATTAGCTTTGATTCGTGCGCGCTATCTGCGGTATCCGAAGGTCTATGAGCAGATGAAACACCGCCACATCGCTTACAACTCTACCGTAGAGTACCTTGAAAAATTGCAGTCGCAGGGTAAAATTTTCATCATCCGCCCGAAGCAGAAGAGCGATGTGAGCAGGGTTGAGCAGGACAAGGCGAAGTTAGAAGCGCTTTACGAAGAAGGTTACCGGGACGCAGAGCAGTGTTATGAGGAGCTTGTGGGGTATCTGACGAGTGGAGAATAATGGGCGGAAACTTATTTTTTTCTAAATAGCAAAATTTACAACCTCACAAGAATAATATTAACTATTATGTATAAACTACTATAGCCACTAAAAATCCATTTGACAGCTTTGGTTTTCGATGGTATATTAACTTTAGTGGTTGTGCTGCGTTGCTTGCGAGGCGCGTGGCCGGTGGAGTTCCATGCGTGGGCTCCACTTTTTTATGTCACGAAATGGATAAAAGGAGTACATATGTCAAAACAGTTTTTTACCTATGAACAGCAACTTAATAAGTTGCAGCAAGAAAAGGCTCTCATTATTCCCGATACAGATAAAGCCCAGCAAACTTTAGAACAATTAAGTTACTATTCTTTAATTGGCGGATACAAGGGATTGTTTAAACATGCACCTTCGCAAAAATATATATATGGCGTTACTTTTGATGAGCTTGTTGCCTTTTATTATTTTGATGAAGAATTACGTTCACTCTATATGAAGTACATTCTTCATGTGGAAAGGCATATTAAATCTCTGCTTTCCTATCATTTTTGTGAAAAATATGGTGAAAGCGACAGGGAATATCTTAATATAAATAATTATACCTTGACTAAAAGAAACTATTCACAAATAAATCGATTAGTTCACTCCCTGCAAAAATCAATTGCATTACCCAGTCAATACACATATATTTCGCATTATGCAAAGACCTATGGCAATGTTCCTTTATGGGTTGCCATGAATGCTTTTACTTTTGGACAAGTTTCTAAAATGTTCCAGTATATAACAAATGATGTACAATATAAAATCAGCCAAAAATTTGAGCATATTACAGAACGTGAATTGCATCAGTTCATAACCGTCCTTGCACGGTGCAGAAACGTATGCGCTCATGGAGAAAGACTGTTTTCGTTCCGTATCCATGAAACAATTCCGAATACCTTATTACATAAAAAACTGCAAATTCCCCAGAAAAAAGGAAGTTACCTATATGGTAAGCAAGATTTATTTGCAGTTACGATTAGCTTACGCTATCTTATCAGTACCGAAGATTTCAAAGCATTTAAATCCAGCTTAAACAAACTTCTCAATAAGACACTTAAACAGTGCCCGCATCTAACCCGCAAGCAACTATTAATGGAAATGGGTTTTACGGAAAACTGGGAAAAGATTATGCGCTATAAAAAGTAACGACTATCTTTATTATCCCTTAAAGCAAAACAAGCCACAATGAAGGCAGGTGATGTTTATGGGTATGACAAATAAACAGTTTCAAGGTTTTATCCGATTAGCTTTAAGTGTAATTAATGAAGCGTTAAAAATTACACCGGATAATGAAAAAATATTAGAGTTAAAAGATATATTTCAATCAATGTTGGAAGATGATGATTAAGACCCAAAGATATGAAAACGATAGAAATGGGTTATATAAATAAAACCGCCGCCCCCCGGTTCTCACCGGTAGGGCGGCAGTCTTTTTTTGTTTATCTTCGCTATCTACGATTCGCGATACTTCCTATTAGCGCGTCTGGTCATTACCGTGTGCTGTCGTTTGCGCTTACGGAATTTGCAGGAGTTACAGCATTAGGGTCTGCTGCTGCTTTGACCTTAATGGTTGCTGTTAACTTAATGGTCTGCGATTGTGAGTCCTCGTCTGTGTAAGTAAGTGTAAACTCTGCCTTATAGACGGGATTCTCTGCATCTGTTTCATCTTTGGTAAAAATCTTGTTGTCATTAGCAGTATCTTTTGTAGCATCTACTGTATAGACGCCTGTTTTTACGACTGCTTCGATTGCCGCTTTAATTGCATTAACAACGGTGGTGTCTAAGTCTGCAGCTGCTGTATCTTCGATACCGTCTGCATAAGTAGTAGCGATATAAGCATCAATCGCGTCCTGTGCCGCTGTTTCAGCTTCTTCTGGTGACTGGTCTAATGCTGCAATCGTCCAGGTTCTGGTGGCTTTCTCAGTATTAGTAGTAGTTTCTTTCTCAGTTACCACTACGGTAATCTTAACGCTTCCAGCAAGTTTGATGGTTGCTTTCTGAACCGTGTAGTCAGCTGCTTCTTCACTGAATGTAACTGTGAACTTTGTGGTATCAACTACTGCTTCTACAGCACCTTTGATTGCATTTAATACATCTTCGTTGACAACATCTTTTGTCGTATCATCTGCACCACCCTCACCAGGAACGGTCTGGGTTCCGATACTGTCATTGGTGATGTAATCTGCCGCCAACCCATTCAGTACGCTTTCTGCTGCAGTTTTTGCCGCTGCCAAATTCTGTTCTACTTTCTCAATCACCATCGCAAACTCAACCGTCTTAGTGTCAACTACCTCTTCGTCAACCGTTTTGGTAATTACTACGTCGCAGGTAATGCTTCCGGCTTCTTTGACACTAGCATCTTTTTTACTGAAGTTCTCTACCTTAACGTCCAGACCTGTACCGGTTACTGCATTTGCAGTTGTCAGTGCGCCCTTAATTGCATCGGCATCTACTGCCGTGCTATCAGTTATGGTTGCTTTGTAAGCGGTCAATGCTGCCGTTACGTCTGCTTCCGCCTGCTCAAGTGTCTGTAATTCTGAGAACGGTCCGAATTTCTGCGGGTCTGCTGCCGTCGCCATCGATACCTCTTCATTGGCTGTCGTATCATCGGCGTCTTTCTCGGTATCCGTGATTTCCAGCGTGAAGTAGATGGAACCTTCGCCGCTGTCAGCGGGTGTTCCTTCTGCAGCCGCGGTTGCTTTGTATTTCGCAGGTGTAAAGTCGAATATGTCAGCCGGTGTATCGGCGGTATCTTTCTTGTAAGTTACTGTATAGCCGTCGTTTGCAACTACTTTATTCGCCTCTGTGAGGATACCTGCTTTTACTTTGGCTTTGTCGTTCTCATATTTTAAAATTAAATCTTTGAGCTTCGCTGTATCAACAGCAGTGCCTTCGTCATCAAAACCTACTGCTGCTTTGATTGCTTTTTTTGCATTTTCGTTGCTTGCCAGCTGCGTGATTGTTAAGTCAAAGTCTTTTGTTACCGGAGTTTCTTCGCTATCTGCGCCATCTTTAACTCTGATAACGATTGTACCAATGATATAACCTGCGCCAGCTCTGGTCGCTGCTACTTTTTTGAAAACTTCGTTGGCATCATCTTTAACAAGCGGCTGTTCCCCTGTCGTAACGTGTGAATCCTTCATGGTATCGTCGCCGGCTTTCTGCCATACCGCTTCGTACATGGGGTTCATAATCGCCGCATTTGCCGTTTCAAGGATTTTGTCCTTGGTGGTTTTGTTTGTTACCTGAATAGCATCAACCGCAGTCTTTACATCGTCCGCAGTATCCGAAAGCTTCTTCAATGCCGGCGTCGTGAAGTTAAAGTCTGCCCAGATTCCCTCACCGCCGTAGCGATATCCAAAAACATGGATACAACCCTTGATATAACCTTCTACACCAACACTTGCCTCTTGATAATCCCATTTTTCCAGATTCAGTCTCAGCGTGTTGACAGCTGCGCCGTCTGCATCTACGAGTCCGGCTGCAATTCTTGCTTCTTTCTCAAACTTGTTTCGTGCCATTCCTTCGTCTTCTGCTGCAAGCTTATTCAGTTCTGCGATATAGTCTGCATCCGCAGCCTTTTCCTTTACAAACTTGTCAAGTATGCCTTCTACATCCGACGGTTTTTCCTTTAATGCAGGAATGGTTACTGTAAATTCGATTGTTTCTTTGGTACTTGCCTTGATATCCCCACTGTCTACTGGAATAATGTTTCCTTCATCATCAAAGGTGGTTGCATCGTACAGGTCTGCCTGGACTTTCAGTGTTCCTTCCGTCGTGGTGGTCGGAGCTGTGAAGTCAGCTGCTGCGAGGGTTATAGTTTCTCTCTCATCATTCCATTCCTTCTGGGGCATTCTGACTTCTACGCCTGTATCCCTCGGAACAACTTTTTCTACCGCTTCCCCTACATTGTTGATTAACTCAACTATTTTGAAGGATTCTTTGAGATCATCGTTATCGCTTCTCAGTATGATCTTGCCGTTTTCATCCGGCGTCCATGCTGCTGCATCGAGTCCTTCGCCATTCCAGATCCAGTCTGTAGGAACCGCTGCTTTTTCGATATCCGCTTTTGCTGCCTTAACCTTATTCAGTGCATCATCATAGCCGGAAGCCTTCGGCGCCTCGGGCAGTGTGATGGTGAATTTGATGGTTTCTGTCTGGTAAACTTCTTTTCCGTCTGCGGTTTTTTCCGCTTCATCCACATATTGAGGCTTATCAAACTTATCCAGCTTATCATTTCCACTTTCATCTTTCTCCGTTTCGCTGGTGAAGTGGATGGTTGCTGTCGCAGATATTGTTGCTTTCTTCTTGCCTTCTGAATATTTTACCTTCTTCGCCTTTACTGCGTTCGCCAAATCTTTCGCGGTCAGGGAAACGTCAATGAATTTCTGTCCATAATCGTCTCTGCTCGGATCCCAGTCCTGTATGCCTCTGCCAAATTCGAGCAGGTTCTTTCTTGCAAGCTGTTCAGCGTTTGCACCTTCCGGCGCTACATATTTCCCATCGTTCGATTCGATATACGCAATTCCGCACACATCTTCACCGAGATTGGTGGTGTAAGGAATATGAATGTAGTAATTGCCGTGTTTAGCGTCATAATCTGATTCAATATTAACCTCTGCCATAGAACCTACATAAGAGTTGGTAAATGCCGGTTTCAGATTATTCTTGGCAACGCTGATCTTGTTCTTGGTCTTGCCCTTATCGCCTACGGTAATGGTGGTGGTAACTTTGATACCGTGTGCCGTGATTGCTTCCTTATATGCATTTTCTGCATCATCAACAGCTTTTTTATTGGCGTCTGAAGGATTCCCTGCATTTGTACGCTCTGCCGCCTCTAATGCCTCTTTCAGCTTCTGAATAGTTCCTTGATAGTAGTTGTTCTTAGGAACAATGTATACGGTTACTTTATACTTATTTGCCGTGTTTTTGGTCGTATCGCCAAGCGTGAAAGAAATTATGTCATCCGCCTGCCAGTCTTGACCTTTAATGGCTTTTACCTTAAATACGCCGCTGTTGCTACACTCTGTAACATAAGCGTCCGCGATATCGCCCGCGAATTTCTTGTTTCTCAGAACCTGTACTGTAGCGGTATCCGTACCCTGCAGAACCGTCGTATTGGTCAGGGTATAGGTATCCGTCGATTTCTTGTTGTTGAAGGTTACGGTCAGTTTGGTCGTACCTTCAAAATAAGCATAATCACCTGTAGACGGGTCAGATACGCCCTCTACCTGATAGTCTACATATCCGATACGGTCATTCTTTGCCGCTTTGCTGGTGCTTTCCGTGATGTACTTCACAACATCGGCATTAGTAACCTCTGCCACTGTTGCTTTCGCAATCTCACCGGTTTTCAACAGGTCTGCTTTCAACTCGTCAGTGAAACTGGATTTCAGCTTTAATACATTATCCGTTAACTCAAAGAGTTGTGTGAAATGGTTCTTCTGTCCGGTGATATTTGCATTCTTCAAAGGACCATAATACTCTTCATCTGTATTAATATCCTTGCCTGTGCCTTTCAGCTCTACACCCGCTGCGGTATCGTATACGGACATCTTCACTGTGGTAACAGGTTTATAAGAAGATTTGACTTTCTTAGGCGCATTTGCTTTCAGCGTAACGTTTACCGGTTTCGTATCCGGGATAACTCTACCGTTCGCATCAAGCTTACCAAAGGTGAAAATCATCTTGTAGCTGCCTGCCGGAATGTAGGTGCCGCCCTCATTTTCCCGGAAAGCGTCCCAGCCATCATTATTAAAGTTCAGTTCAAACTTGCCGTTTTCACTTACGGAAGTCCACTCGCCGTTCAGCAGAGCCATTTCCAGATATTGATAACCCTCTGCCTTTTTGCTATTGCTGCGGTCTGCGGCGTCTGTCTCTAATCTGACGACTTTGCCTTTGTAATCATAATTGCCGCTCAGCGTATAGGTAATTGTCTGGGAGCCGTCATAAATACCGCCCTGCAGCTTGTCGGTTGTTTTCAGCTTGGGAGCCGCAGTTGTGTTAATACCCGTATTGTTGATGATATATTCTTTTGTTACTTTACCTGCCGCACCCGTGTATACCAGTTTTACTTTTGCTGTTTTCGTGTTTGCAACAACGGTGTATTCCTGGTTATATTGGGATACTTTGTTTAAAGTTTTTGCCCCGCTGACTGTTACTTTCAAATCGCTCAGCTCATCCATCGGGAACCATTCGTTATTTTCATGTCTCATGACAGTCAGCTTCAATACGCTGTTCGCCGTTCCGGTAAAGCCAATCGGAGTCGTGTCATCTGCGTAAGCGTTCCTGTTGAGGTCGTCCGTCCAGGAGTTATAACGTCCGTTCTCATCATAATTATAGTGAACCTCTTCTACCATCAGACCAAGTTCTGTAGGCGTCTGGTTCTTGATTTCGAGTCCCTTCAGCTCCGCCTTTGCCTTACTGCCGTCGTTAGCGGTAACGGTAAGGGTGAGGTTTTTACCGGTCTTTACGGAAGTAACACGGGCATCGAGACCGTCTGGAACAATCGTCATCGTCTTGGCGTTGCTGGACTTATAGGTCAGGTACTCAGATTCCACAAAGTCTGTAGCTAAATAGTAATCGCCATTACCATCTTCGCGTGGCGTGACATTTTTCTTCAGTACAGAAACCCATGCGTTATAAACCTGTTCATCATTGCGCCACTTGACAAATTCGCCGGAAGTCGCAATCTTCTTGCCTTCGCTGAGAATCGGTCTATAGATGGTTCCCTCACCGTTCTCTTCTGCTGTTACAACGACGATGTCGCCCAGCTCCATCTTATCGCCTGTAATCGTGATCAGTTCAGAATAACCATATACGCTGCTGCTTGTGCCTGACGCCTTGTCGGTCCAGTCAGCAGAGGTTGCCCTTACAAAGAATTTGTCTGTGCCAGCCTTCTTGGCTGCATCTAAATCAAAATCTTTGGCTACAGTGATTGCGCCGTTCTTAGCGTTAATGGACAGCGTCTTGGTGTTCTCCAGGATGACGTCTTTGGGGTTGCCTTCGCTGTCAGTTGTCCGTGCATAGTGGTATTCGTCGCTATCTGCATCGTATTCAGCCTTTACAAGAACGTAATCTTTTACTTTCTTGGTCTTTGCTTCATAATTATTTTTGGTATAACCATCATTATAAACCGGCGTTCCCTTTAAGGAAGCTGCTTTATTATTATTAGATTCCTTATAAATCTTGTCAGATGCATAATTCAGTTCTAGCTTTTCGATACCACGGTTCAGTGTGATAGCGAGGTCTGCATATGCCGCTACTGTATCATCCGGCGCTTTTGCTGATATACGGATGGTATGTTTGCCGGGTGTAATATTGTAGTAACCACTATGATTGGTAGTTAATCCAATAGTATTATTTAAGGTTATCGTGACGTCCGTGCCGTCTGCGTGGAATGCCGCCTTAGGAATTTTTATAACACCAGACGTTATATCCTCAAATGTAACCTCGCCTGTAAAGGTAGCTTCTTTCCCAAAGTTCAGCGTGGCAATCTTAATGCCTTCCATGCCCGTGTAAACATTGGTCGTGGCTTTCTTTAAGGTCAGTTTGGTTGCGTAATATGGAGTTTTGGTAGCTGCGGTTAATTCCGTGGCTGCTTTACTTGCAAAGTCTGTTAAGGCTGCTGCTTTGCCCGTCTCATAATTTTCCTGGGTCTTATCGTTCAAATCAAACGTTTTATCCAGCGTCTGTACGACTTTTACATTTACTTTAAAGTCGCAAGGAATACCTTCGCCAAATTTTTTGGTGCTTACCGTAATTTCTTTATCCTGTGTCGCACCAGCTTCTTTTGCGAAATAATAAGTTTCTTCCGGTTTGATGCCATTAGCTGTAAGTTCTTCTGCCGCGCCCTGGGGTGATACTTTTACCTCATACCACAACTTACCTGCGTTTAACTCAGGCAGTTTCGCACTGGCCGGTACGCCGAGTGTCAGCGTCAGGCTGACGTCATCGGAAGATTTCAGCTTCACGGTAGGCGTTAAGCCTGTCAGAGCTTTGGGAGCTTCAATCGCCAGTACGAAGTCGGAACCTTCGATGATTGCATCATCCGGGTAATTTCCGTTTGTTATCGTTCCTTTTGTCTTATCAGCAAGTCTGATGGTAGCTTTCTGCGCCGCTGCATTTAATGCATCAGCCGCTGCTGCATCTTTGGCTGTAGGAACGGTAATTACAAGTTTGCCGTCTTCTACTGCCGCCGTCAATGCAGCTTTGTCTTCAGCCGTCACGCCCTCAGCCCACTTAATGTCCGCAGCCAGATTATTTACGTCTGCGTCTTTAGGCTCTACTTTTATCTCATAGGACTGTTTGGTATCTACAGTCTGGGTGAGTTTTTTGTTCTTAACGCCTGTGATGGTGGCTTTGGTGATGGCGTTGCTGACTTTTAATGTGAGGGCTGCACAAGGCTCGATGGTATCATCGTTCTTCGCGTCCTCGGTATCCCATAATTTCAAAAGCAGCGTTTTGCCAGCATCGTTTGCGTCGATGGTAAATCTGAGGTCAGAATCAGTCCCATTAAGCGCCGGCAGCTTTGTCGCGCATTCTTTTCCGCCCTCAAGCTTCAGATCCGCTTTATACAGCACCTGAAAAGCATCTTTTTGCATTAATGATACAGTATATGGCTGATTATAGTTAACGGAATATACGCCGTCAACTGCTTCTACCCGCTCGTCTGATGAAACATTTTTCAGTAAGATATCATATGGAGCCGGGTCGGCCGCCGCCGGGGTGATAACTACAGTTGTATGGTCTGTAAGCGTCCGCTTTATCGTAGCGTTTTTGTCATCTACGGGCTGGGCTTCTCCGCTGCCAATCTTATAAGACGCAATCTTATAATCCTCTTGTGCCGCAACGGTTATCGTTACTTCAGAACCTGATGGAATTGTATATTTTCTATAAGTAGTCAGACCGTCAACTGCATTGTCCTCATCAAAGTCGCCGGATTCAAAGTATTCCCTTTCATCGGCTTCCCCTGTAACAGTTACTGTTAACTCATCAAGCGCTACTTTCGCGCCATCGCTTACGATGGTAAGGGTCTTATCAGCCGCTATCTGGCTGATGGTAATTTCTTTATCTGTCTCAAAAAGTTTTGCAGACATTTTATATTGGTAAGGGTCTGCATCGTTCTCATGCGCTTCCGGCTCCCATACATCGCCGTCTAACGTAACTACTGGCGCGATGCTTGTATTAGCTGCCGTCAATGTGAACTCAACATATTGAGCACCATTTTTTACTAGATACACTTCTTTATCTGTTGCGCTCGTATCTTTAACAAATTTGTCTGCCACTTCCTTAACATTCAATGTCAGACCTTTGACGGATGCATCTTGTGTGAAAGTAATCTTACCGCCATCAGCCGTTAATGCTATTGCAGCAACGGTTACTTCATAGGTTACTTTTTTTGCATTCTCATTGAATGTTCCATTGAAAGTGAAAGTTCTATCATCTGAATCTGAATCTGTCTCCCGCACATTATCAGAACCTTCAACAACCTTCTCAACCTTGATTACTTCATATCCCGTATCCGGTGTGATTGTGTAGGTGATATTTTCCAATGTGGTGTAAACACTCTTGTCAGCTACCCTGGCGTCAGTCAGACCAGTGGTCGCGTTACCGCTTGTCGTTATTCTGTAGTTGTCATCCTCCACACTGTCGAAAAATGCGCTGTATGCAGATGTATCTACAGTCAAGGCAACCGTGATTTGTGTATCTGCAGACACCTTGCTTATCTTATAAGCCTTTGTATAACCGTCGGTTCCAGATATCTTTACATTGCTTGTACCATGTGCTGTCTTCTTGGTTCCGGCTTCAGATTTTACAGTTACCTTATACCCTGCATCTGCTTCCAGGATGAAATATGCGTCTTTACCTTTCTCAGCCGTCCATGTAGAAGTAACTGCTGTATCCGCTTTTGTATATTCGTTTTTGCCTGCCACTTTGGTCAGTGGGAATACTTCAAATTTGTTGGTTGCTTTATCAGTGTAGTCTTTGAGGGTCAGAGTAACGGTTTCTGCAGGTTGTTCTGTCGCCTCTGTGGAAACCACGAAAGCAGCTTCTTCTGTGATTGCCCCGGTAACATAAACGCCGTCAGTATCAATATATGATGTGTTGCTGACTCCTGTAACCTTAAAACCAGCCGCCGGGGTTATCTTGAAACCAAGCGCATTTCCATGCTCTGCCTGGATAGCTCCTGTCGTCCATTCTGTCCACTTGTCTACTGCTGTAAAGTCTGTGTTCCCAGCATCACATTCCGTATATTCCAGTTTGGACACGGAATTATTTGTTGGCAATGTAACCGTGACGTTGTATTTGATTTTTTCTCCGGTTACGACGATGGTGATGGTTTCATAATCCGCAACATTAAAATCTGTGCCAATTGTAAGGGTCTGAACTTTGCTTCCTTCTTCCCCTTCCAGTGTGCTTGCTTTGATTTCGGTCACATCTGCCCAGTCTTTTCCCGGTTCGGTAGGTCTATCTGCGTTATTATACGCTTTGATAGATGTAATCTGATACCCCGGTGCCGGAGTCGCAGTGTATTGATAAACCTCTGCGGGATATACTTCGCCATTGCTGCCTGCGGTTGCATTTGTGGCAATTAGTTCCTTAGCGTTCTCAGCAACCTCTTCAAGAGCTGCGCCTTTTTTAACAATAATGTTTGTTACCTCATCTGTGGCGTAATCAAAGTTAACGTCAAGAGCAGATCCGGCAGTTGCCTTATCCGGCTCTACGACTTCCGTCTCCAGCGTCAGCTCCGGTTCCCTGGCCGCTTCCGCTTCCGGTTCTTCTCCTTCCGTCGATTCTACTTCCGTATCATCGCCCGTCGTCTCAGGCTGTTCGCCCGCGTCCGTGGGAACCGCCGGTTCCTCGTCTGACACGGTATCGGAATCATCTGCGGAATCATCCGTAGACACTTCCACTTCAGCGGCATTTTCGTCCGCTTCCGCGCCTGTTTCTGCGGCAATGACATCAGTGTCAGAAGCGGCGTAAGACATGATCGTCGTCTGTGGGACACAATGCTGGCTGGATGGTTAAAAGCCGCTAAAAATGCGGATTTTTTTGCATATTTTTCTGCCAAATGACATCAATTTGACATCATTTTGGAAAAACTTGCAATGAAAAAAAGCGTATGTTAGGATACGAAAGAATAGCAAAATCAAAGACGGAACGATGAATGCATCGTAAAGTAAATGAAAAAGCAAATGAAAAAACAAGCGGAAGAACAAGTGAAAACGCAAATGGGAAAAAATGATTTTATATCATAAATAACCGGAATAACCGCACGTTGACAACTGAATAAAGCACTTCAAAGGACATGAGGAACCGTAACTGTATAACGAAAAGGGGGTCTTGCGGATAGAAAAGGAAGGGAAGACGAATGGCAAAGTCAAGAAAAGATTGTAAAGGCAGAGCTTTAAACAAAGGGGAATGCCAGAGAAAAAGCGACGGACGGTATATTTATCAGTATATGGATCCCGGCGGAAAAAGACGGGTAATTTATGCAACGGATCTGACGCAGCTCCGGGAAAAAGAGGTGCGCCTGGTAAAGAACCAGCTGGACGGGCTTCAATGTTATTGCGAAGGGAAGGCTACTTTGAATTATGTATTTGACAGATATATTTCTACAAAATATGATTTGAAGGCAAATACAAAATCGCATTACATCTATATGTATGATCACTGCGTCAGAGAGTCGCTGGGGCAGAGGCTGATAACGGATATTAAGTATTCGGACATAAAATTTTTCTATTATTCCCTGCTGAACGAGGGCGGGCTGAAAATCAATTCGCTGGACAATGTACATACCGTTTTACATCCGACATTCGAGATGGCGGTCAGGGACGGCGTTATCAGAAATAATCCATCCGACAGGGTAATGTCGGAAATCAGGAAAAGCAGCGGGAAAAATAAAGGGATTCGCCATGCGTTGACGCTGGAACAGCAGAGGGCGTTTCTTGGATATATTAAAAAAAGTGACGTTTACCGGCACTGGCTGTCACTATTTACAGTGTTGTTTGGCACCGGCTGCCGTATCGGGGAAATCATCGGTCTGCGCTGGGAAGATTTGGACTATGATACAGACTCGATTAGTATTAACCATACAATCGGGTATATTTCGCTGAACGGCAAGAAAAGAGATTATCATGTTTCCCTGCCCAAGACGGAAGCGGGGATAAGGACCATTCCGATGATGGATGCGGTGAAACAGGCTTTTCTGGATGAATATGCCGTGCAGGAAAAAATCGGTTTTAATACGCAGGAGGTGGAAGGAATGAGCGGTTTTGTCTTCCGTAATAAAAACGGAACCCTGTTTAACCACATTGTCATCAATGACGCCATCCAGAGAATCTATGAGGCGTATAATGCCGAGGAAATCATCAATGCGCAGCGGGAGAGAAGGGAACCGGTTTTGATTCCGCGTTTTACCTGTCATCATATCCGGCATACGTTTTGCACCCGCTTTTGTGAAAATGAAACGAATCTGAAAGTCATCCAGAGCATTATGGGTCATGCCAGCATCGAGACGACTATGAATATTTATGCGGAAGCAACAGAGTTAAAGAAGCAGGAAGCGGTCAAGGCGCTTGAAAATAGCGGCGATATTTTTTAGGGAAGTTCCCGCCAGAATGGCTTGACTATGGTCTGACATCAAATGGGGCGGATGACATCAAATCGACATCAAAAATGAAGCAAAGATGATTTTTGTTATAGGAAGGGGCGTGTTTCTCATCCACAGTTTCATTCTGACCTGCGCATGGCAGGTTCCTGTCTTTTTCCTATCCGGTTTTTTGGTTTCATTCATGTTAATCCCTATTTTTACTTTGTCTGCAAGTCCGGGTTTTGTCCCGAACTTTGTGCAAACTTGTTAATAAACTTGTTTTTCAAAGAATTTACAAACGCTCCGATAAATGATAAACTCTATTTTATGAGATGAGATATGAGATACAGAGATGATTCAATCGCGGATTTGTGACACACGTGTCATGATTATACGGCAAATGCTGATAGTGCATTGACATGATAGGTAAATGCGCAGATTGGGAGAAAGGTATGGAGACAGGTATGATTGTACAGCAATACAAAGACATGTTAAAAGGAAAGTCGGTGATCCGGCAGCTTTCGGAATTTGCAACGGCGAGGGGGCAGGAAATCGGGTATGACAATGTATTCGATTACAGTCTGGGGAATCCGTCGGTTCCGGTTCCGCAGGCGTTTACGGATACCATGATAGATATGCTGCAGAATATGGATCCGATGGAACTGCACGGTTACAGCCAGAGTCTGGGAATCCCCGCCGTCCGGGAGGCGGTGGCGCAGTCCTTAAATAGGCGCTTTGGCATGAGCTATACCGGAAACCATATTTTCATGACGACGGGAGCGGCGGGAGCCATCGCCCATGCACTCCGGTGCGTCACCCAGCCGGGGGACGAGGTTTTGACGTTTGCTCCCTATTTTCCGGAATATCAGCCCTATATCAATTTGAGCGGCGCTGCGCTGAGGGTTGTCCCCGCGCAGGAAAAAGATTTCCAGATTAATTTTGGGGCTTTTGAGGAAATGCTGACGGATAAGGTGATGGCGGTTTTGATTAATACGCCGAACAACCCATCCGGCGTCGTTTATACGACAGACACCCTGCAGAAGCTTGCCGGTATCATGACGGCGAAATCCGAAGAATACGGGCATGATATTTTCCTGATATCTGACGAACCTTACCGGGAAATCGTATTCGCGGGCACGGATGCGCCCTATGTGTCCCGTTTTTATGACAATACCTTATCCTGTTATTCTTTTTCCAAGAGTCTGTCGCTGCCCGGCGAAAGAATCGGCTATGTCGCGGTGAATCCGGCGTGTACCGATGCGGAGTATATTGCGAATATGTGCGCGCAGATTTCCAGGGGCACGGGGCATAACTGCCCGCCCTCGATTATCCAGCTTGCAGTGGCGAAAGTATTGGATATGACCGCAGATTTATCCGTATATGAGAGAAATAAGAACATATTATATAAAGAGCTGACTTCTCTGGGATTCTCATGCGTAGAGCCGGGCGGGACTTTTTATATGTTTCCGAAAGCTATGGAAGAAGACGCCGTCGCTTTTTGTGAAAAGGCGAAAAAGTACGATTTGATTCTGGTGCCCAGCGACAGTTTCGGCGTGGCGGGGTATTTCCGTATCGCCTACTGCATCGAGACCGGGAAGGTGGAACGCTCCTTAGACGCATTCAGGAAGTTTGTGCGGGCGGAGTATTGATTGTACCGGGTAGCGAACAGGTGGCTCTTTGCATCGGGGGTATTGACTGAATAGGATATACTGCTTGTACTGGCGCCGCGCGTCTGGCAGCGAATGATGTAAGTTGAATGAAAAGTGGAGGATAATGGGAAATTATGACAGAAATTTTAAAAGCAATCCTGTACGGCATCGTGGAAGGAATCACCGAATGGCTGCCCATCAGCAGTACGGGACATATGATTTTGTTAAATGAGTTCGTATCCTTTGATTCGGCGGCGGTATCGGATTCGTTCTGGGATATGTTTCTGGTAGTGATACAGCTGGGAGCGATTCTGGCGGTCGTCATCCTCTTTTTTGATAAAATTTTCCCATTCCGTCTGGGGAAAAAGGAAGCGGCGTCCGGGGCGGCGCGGGAGTCTTTGGATAATTCTTTCATCCGAAAAGATATTTTCGTACTTTGGTTTAAAATTCTGGCAGCGTGCGTCCCGGCGGCGGTTGTCGGGCTGGCTTTTGATGATGTGTTCGACGCGCTTTTTTATAATCCGTGGTGTGTCGCCATTGCGCTGATTGTCTTTGGCGTGGCATTTATCGTGATTGAAAAACGTAACAAGAATATGCGCCCGAAGATTACGAGCATGGACCAGATCAGCTATAAAACTGCGCTGCTGATTGGCGTATTCCAGCTGATAGCCGCGATTTTTCCGGGGACTTCCCGCTCCGGCGCGACGATTGTAGGCGCGCTGTTAATCGGCGTATCCAGGACGGCGGCAGCGGAATTTACGTTTGTTCTGGCAATTCCAGTTATGTTTGGCGCGAGTTTGCTCAAGCTTCTAAAATTCGGTTTCGCCTTCACCACGACGGAGCTGACCATCCTGTTCGTCGGCATGGCGGCGGCATTCCTCGTATCTGTGATTGTAATCCGCTTCCTGATGGGCTATATCAAACGGCATGATTTCAAAGTATTTGGATGGTATCGGATTATTTTGGGAGCGGTGGTTCTGGGGTATTTTATCGTACAAAGTGCCTTATAATCGAAAGAATTAAGCTCAGATTTCTAACAGTTTGTTGCTTGACAAGTATAAAACGTTAGGGTACAATCGTCTTTGTAGTATAATCAGTAGATTATAGATATAGTGTTTTATGGCTAGATGATGTTACTTATAAATGTTAAGATTGTACGCCAAGTACAGGGGAGGAGAACACTCATGGCAGAGACAAAGAAATCGGCAGTTGCTAAGCCGGTAGCAAAGGTAACAGCTAAAGCTGCGGAGGCAAAAAAAGAAGAAGCAGCTACAACAGCTGCAGTGCAGGAGGCGCCTAAGGCGGAAGCAAAGAAACCGGCTGCTAAAGCAGAAGCAAAGAAACCTGCGGCTAAGAAAACGGCGGCAAAAAAGACAACTACTAAGAAAGCAGCAAAAACAACGACAGAAAAAGCGACGACTACAAGAGCTGCTAAGAAAGCGGAAAGCACAGCAGTTGTTCATCTGCAGTTTGCAGGAAAGTCTTATACGACAGAAGATTTGGTAAAGAGTGCGAAGGATGTATGGCAGTATGATTTGAATCAGAAGCCGGAAGACTTCAAGACAGTTGCTCTTTATGTAAAGCCGGAAGAGAATCTTGTTTACTATGTAATTAACGATGATGTATCTGGCAACTTCTATATTTAAACCTTAAATCCGCAGATTAAATTTTAACTGGCGGATGGGTTTCTATTGTTGGAAAACAGACAAAAAGCAGTTTGTCCGGGCGTATGCCTGGGGGACTGCTTTTTTGAATGAAAAGAATTTATTCAAAAAACAACATCTATCCAACCTCACTTTTTTTACCCCTATATCTTGTATGATTGAAAATAAGCTGGTATAATAGTGCTAATTATAACTGTAAGCAGAATTACCGAGGAAGGTCGGCAAAAGAAAAAGGTGGAGGAGCGTATGAAAAGAAAAAGACTGTTGGCACTGTTTCTTGTGTTGAGTATGGCATTTGATTCCGGTGGTTTTACGGCTCTGGCAGCAGGTACAGGGACGAGTGAAAATACAGCATTGACTGCGGATGAAATAGATATGGCAGAAGAAACGGAAGCCGGCGAGACAGATGACACGGCGGCGGATACGGATGGGAGCGGCGAAATAAAGGACGAAACGCCGGACGAAGGCGGAGCCAATGAAGCGGGAACAGAAACTGACAAAACGGAAACTGGCGAACCGGATGGAAACGAAGACGGAAGCGACGGGGCGGAAACCGAAACGCCGGACGAAAGCGGCAGCGGAAATAACGGGACGGAAACCGGAACGCCGGATGAAAGCGAAACCGGAAATAACGGAGCGGAAACCGGAACGCCGGACGAAACCGAAGGCGACGAAACCGAATCCGATGCACCCCAGACCGGCGAATCAGATAAAACGGAAACCGTAGGCAAGGCAATCGTTAAGGAAGCCAGAATGCGCACCTTTACAGACGAGACCGGTATGGTTGTCGCTTATGATGCAAATGCGGAATATCAGTATACGGTAACGGCGGGCGTTCTGACGGATATTAAGACAAGCAGCGGCGCGGCAGTATCGGGTACGGTCGTAATTGATTCGGGACGGGGAATCAAGACGATTGGGACAAACGCTTTCAAGGGAAACGAGGCGGTAACTTATGTGAAGCTGCCGTCGGGCGTGGAATCCATAGAGCAGGGGGCGTTTCAAGGCTGTAGCGCATTAACGGGCATTACGATTCCGGCGGGGACAAAGACGGTTGGGAACAGCGCTTTTGAAAACTGCCAGAAACTGACGCAGTTAGCGATTCCCAAGACGGTTACCGCGATAGGCAGCAGGGCGTTTTATAGCGACAGAAGCTTGTTTATGGTTTACATGAAAGACGCTGCATACAGCAGCCTGGAATCTATCGGGGATTCTGCTTTTTATCAGTGCGTGGCATTGACGGAGTTTTGCTCCGATACGGATTTTATTTTCCCGGAGAAGCTTCAGTCCATCGGAGCTTCCGCTTTTGCGGGCTGTAATGCTATCACGGATATCGTATTGCCGGACAGCGTTACCACGATAGGCAGCAGCGCGTTCCGCGAATGTATTGCATTGACGGATGTTACATTGTCAAATGGGATGGAAGTGATTTCTGAGTATGCTTTTTATGGGTGTAGGAAGTTGATGTTAGTCAATTTTGCAGCAAAGAATAAAGTAGTGTCCGCCCATGCGTTTGAGAATTGCCAGAGTCTTGGCATTGTGTTGTTCCCGATTTATCTGGAAGAGATTCAGTCATATGCATTTAAAGGTTGTACGGGACTAAAAAAGGTAGAAGTTCCGACCAACGCACGTTTTGGAGAAGACGAGGCATTTCCCAACAGCTCGGATTTGTGCATGATAGGACATAAAGATTCTACGACAGAGGAGTATGCTTCAACCCGTAAAATTCGGTTTGTTTCTTATGAAGAGGAAGATACCGAAGAGTTTTTCAAATGTGTGGTACAGATAGATCAAAAAGCAAGTGACAATGATAATATTCATATTTATGTATATGATGAATATATGGATAAGCTGGCAAATGAACAAAATGATAAGAAGGGCGTAAAAGCTGGAACCGAGCTATCTGTCCAGTTAGTTCTGGGTGCGGGCAGCAAGCTTATAGAAGGCACTTTGCGTTGCAACGGCGTCCCGATTACCAAGAATAAAGACAATGATTATGTATTTAAAATGCCCAAGGGCGGTGCGCTTATCACGGCGGAGTTTACAACTTCAAGCGGAAGTAAAAATATTAACGCTCTGAAGGATGAGGTAAAATACGAATTTTCCAATGGGGATTTATTACCTGCTGGAAACGGAGTGGAATTAAAAGTCGGACAGACGACCAGATTATTCTTGGTAGATACTTCCGATAATAACAGTGTGGTTTCTACATCTAAAATAACCTTCAAATCGAACAAGCCGACGGTAGCATCCATTTCATCAAACGGTACGATTAAAGCGTTGGCGAAGGGTTCAGCAACGATTACGACGACAGTAAAAGGCAGGGATGGGGCAGACATTAATAAAAACCTTTATGTAGATGTCGTTATGGCGGATGTAACAGCCCTGAAATTAAAGCTTTCTTCTGATAATCGTTCCGTGGAAATCGACCAGACCGGAGAGGTGCCGGTATTGTCGATTGATCAGACAGGTTTAAATGGAAAAGACCTGACGTTCCAGGCGACCGTCACAGCATATGATGAAAACGACGATAATCTTGCGGTAGCCTTGAAGTGGTCCAGCAGTGATACGAGCGTGGCAAAACCGGTAAAAGCGACAACTGCGGATGCAGATTCCAGCAATACGGTTACGATTCCGAAGAATGCCGGCGGTGAAGCGGTAATTACAGTCACAGCGACCAATTCCGATAAGAAGACTTTGACAAAGAAATTCCTCGTCTGCGTCAGGGATTACACACCGATATTAAAGTCCTCTACACTGAATCTGAATCCGAATCAGGAAAACGGTGTGGAAATGATAATGATTAGCGCATATGGGAAAACGATTAGCAGTGAGGTAGCGGAGCAGGTAAAGATTGTTGATAAAAACGGAAATCAAGATTTTCTGGCGGAGTATGACAGAAGCAGTACGGGTTCTATTGCCAGATTCCGGGTCATACCTTCGCACACCCTTAGTGATGGGAAGAAATCAGTAAAAGTAACGATGACGATGGGAGACGTTGATTATGAAATCCCTCTCCAGATAGTCGTCAAGAAATCCTATCCCAATCCCAAAGTGGCGTTTGATAAGAAACAGCCGAAAATCAATCTTTTCTACGCCAACGACGGAACGGAAGTCAGGCCTGTCATTACGAATCTGGGCGATGCGGAAATTTCAGAATATAGTCTGAAGCCTTTAAAAGAAGATAAAGATGAAGTTTTCACAGAGAATTTCACTATCGATTCCGAAGGCGTGATTACGCAGAAGAGCGATTCCATCCGGTCCTACACGCATAATAACAAACCGGCGGTAACCGGATATCTGGTACTGAAATTTGCAGGATACAAGGATGACAATAGCGATTATACGAAAGAGTATAAGATTACCATACCGACCCAGACCGTGAAGCCTTCCTATCAACTGGAAAAGACGTCGGGAACCTTCCAGTCGGGCAATAGCGTGACGGTTGCGTTGAAGATAATCGATAAGAAGACCAAAGAGCAGCTGGTGCTGGATGACAGCATCTATGAAATTACCAATCTGGATGGAAGCGTTGTCAGCAAGAATCAGTATGCCATCAATTCAGAAGGTGAACTTGAATTGACCGTTCCCAAGGGACAGCAGAGTGGCAATTTCAAATTTTCCGTCAGAAATACGGAGTGGGCGTTAAACTCTGCGGCTACCTTTACTTATAAGATTACGGTATCGGATAAGGATCCGAAGATTACGTTGAAAAACGCTACCGTTAAGTTAAATAAGAAGTACCCCGAACAATCGGCGGCATTTGTGTTATCTTCCAACCAGCTTGGAACTGAGTTTGCGCCGGAACAGGAGTTTATCGCGAAGGCGCCGCGGGGGAAAGAAGAGGAGTATGAAAAAATAGCGATTACCTGCGACGAGAACGGAAACGGACAGGTAGAGCTGCTGGAACCCGACATTGCGAAAGGCTCTTATAAGTATGAGTGTACCGTGAAAGGCAGCAACAGCGGCTATGATGCGACCTTTAACAAGGTGACGCTGACAGTCAAGGTGGAAGAGACGGCGCCGACGGTAACCGCCAAAGGCAGCCTGTCGCTGAACAGGCTCGCCGTAGAGTCGGAAACTGCGGAGCTGGCGCTGACTTACAAAAATCTGCCGGAAGATTATACGATAGCGGAACAGGAAACGTTAGAGAGCATCCGCTGTACGACAAAAGGCTCAGAAGGGATAGAAAGCAGTTTTTCCTGGAAAATAGAGGATAATAAGCTGGTAGTCGGGCTGACAGGGCTGCCGTCCGCGAAGACCTACTCTTTTGCGATGACGCCCGGCTTTGACGGAGCGGCAGGAATTGTCAGTGCGAAAGATGTGAAATTCAAAGTCAAGGTACACAGCGGCGCGATATCCGTCAAGCTTTCCGCCAAAGGGAAACTGAATCTGCTCGATCGCGGCAGTGAAGAGTATACGCAGAAAAACAGCATTATCTGTACTCCTTCCATCACCAATCTGAAAGACACGGTTGCGGAAGCCAAAATTTATGACGTAACAAACCGGGCGGTGGAATATGAAGATGAGGAAAGCGCATATTTCGACGTGGCTCTATTGGAGGATGGAAAACTTTATATAACGCCGAAAGCGGACGCGGAAATCGAAAATAACAAAACCTATAAAGTCAGAATGTGGGTGAGATTGGAAAATTACTCTTTTGAAGGAAACGATGGTGGTACATGGTGTGCGAAGGACGTGTCGATTAAAACGGCGCAGACCTTACCGAAAGTAACGACGGATAGAAGCAGCCTGAGCCTGTATACGGCGCGGAAAGATTACGAAGCAGAATTTATTGTAACGCCGAAAGAAGGCAGTGTGGGAAAAGTCTCAGGAATTTCTTTCGGGGAAAAAGATGAAAAATCACAGGAGTCTTTTGACTTGACTTATGTGCCGCAGGACGACGGCACGCTGAAAGTTTCCCTGACGCTGAAAACGCCGTCCTATCCCTGCAATAAGGCGACCAAAATTAAAATGTACGTCGAGTTTGAAGGACAGGGCGTCAATACAAGCGGTACGGCGATTACGATGAGTGTCAATATCGTGAGCAGAAACTGATATAGCAGACCTTTAAAATAATGAAATCTGGCAATGGGAAGCGCGGGCAATAGGACCTGCGCTTTCCTTTTAGGAAAATTTTTGCCAGTTTTTTATTCTTTTTTCATAATTTTTTTCGTGATATATGTTGACAATTAAATAGTGAAGTGATAATTTATCTCTAGAAGGTGTTAGCACTCTAATGAGTCGAGTGCTAACAAAAGGGGCGAAAGGGTATGCAGTTGGATGAAAGAAAATATAAGATTTTGCAGGCCATCATCCGGAACTATTTAGAGACAGGCGAACCGGTAGGCAGCAGAACGATTTCCAAATACACGGATCTGAACCTGAGCTCCGCGACCATCCGTAATGAGATGGCTGATTTAGAGGAGTTAGGATACATCGTGCAGCCCCACACTTCCGCCGGACGGATTCCATCAGATAAAGGATACCGGCTGTATGTCGATACGATGATGGAAGAGAAGGAACGGGAAGTAGAAGAAATGAAGGAAGTGCTTCTTGAGAAAGAAAGCAAGATGGATCACCTTCTGAAACAGGCGGCGAAGCTGCTTGCCAATAATACGGAATATGCGGCAATGGTATCCGCGCCGCAGTACCGCAGCAATAAACTGAAATTTATCCAGCTATCCCGCGTAGATGTGAACCAGCTGCTTGCCGTTATCGTGGTGGAGGGGAATGTGATTAAAAATTCCATGCTGACCGTTTCGGAGGCATTGGACGACGAGACGCTGCTGAAACTGAATATCCTGCTGAACACACATTTAAACGGATTATCTATGGAAGAAATTAATCTCGGCATGATAGCCGCGATGAAACAGCAGGCGGGCATTCATAGTGAGATTGTGGCGGGCGTCATCGACGCGGTGGCGGAAGCTATCAAGGCGGATGAAGACTTGGAAATCTATACAAGCGGCGCGAGGAATTTCTTCAAGTACCCGGAGCTTTCCGATAACCAGCGGGCGAGCGAGCTGATTACGACTTTTGAAGAGAAACAGATTTTACACGAGCTTGTACAGGAAAATCTCTCGGATGAAAATACCGGCATCCAGGTCTATATCGGAAACGAGACGCCGATTCGGGGCATGACGGATTGCAGCGTCGTCACTGCGACTTACGAATTGGATGAAGGCATGAAGGGCACGATAGGAATTATCGGTCCGAAGCGCATGGATTATGAGAAAGTGGTTTATAATCTGAAAATGTTAAAACGACAGTTGGATGATTTATATAGAAAGACATAACTGGAGGATTTCTGCGAAACGGGCAAGGAGGTATCGGGATGAAAGATGCAGCAGAGAATGAAACAACACTGGATGAGGAAGTAAGCGAAGATAAGATGCAGGCGGAAGGCGTTTCAGAAGAAGAGACTTCCCAGGCGGAGTCTTCTTCGGAAACTACGGATGCAGAATCAGTTTCCGAAGAGATGGACGAAGCGGCGCAGCCGGAAACAGACCAGGAGACTTCCAAAGAGTCCAGAAAAGAGAAAAAGAAAAAAGAGAAAGCTGATAAAAAGCAGGACGCCCTGAAAGAGAAAATTGCAGACTTAGAAGACCGGGTGAAGCGGCAGATGGCGGAATTTGATAATTTCCGCAAGCGCACTGAGAAAGAGAAAACGGCGATGTTTGAGACCGGAGCCAAGAGCGTTATCGAAAAGATTCTGCCAGTCGTAGACAACTTTGAAAGAGGTCTGGCGACGATACCGGAAGAAGAGAAGGGCGGCGCTTTTGCACAGGGGATGGAAATGATTTACAAACAGCTTCTGACAGAGCTAGAATCCATCGATGTGAAACCGATAGAAGCCCTCGGCAAAGAGTTTGACCCGGAATTTCACAATGCAGTCATGCAGGTGGAAAGCGATGAGTACGAGTCCGGCGTCATCGCGCAGGAGTTACAGAAAGGCTACACCTACCGGGACAGCGTCGTAAGACACAGCATGGTCGCGGTTACGACATAACAGAAACAAGATTCAAGACACAGCATGGCTGCGGTTACAAAGTAACAAAGTGAGCTTCAAGACACAATAAGGAAGCAGTCCTTGTTTCACAGCGGCTGCATAAGGTTAAGGTTCATATTAATTTTTAAGTATAAATACAAAGAAAGACTAACTATTAAAAGTCAAGACCTAAAATCAATTTTTTTGAATGAAT
>JAMPFM010000035.1 GCA_023664455.1 Blautia sp. | reverse complement strand
TGATTTTTCTGCCTATCTCTCTAGGAAAAATCTCTGTTTTTACATAATCTTTATTAAAATTACTGATTGTGTCTTTATGTCTTTTATACGACTTCCCGTCAAGTGCATGGACTGCTGATATCGCATGAAAAATGGCATAATAAGCTCTGTTATTAGAAGCCCTGTATTCTTCTGCTTCTATCAGCATTTTAGCCGTTTTTAAATCGCTTTTTGCCGTTTCCAGTCTGTATTTCATCAAATCAGTTTTCGTTCCCTCTTCATGCCGTTCCATACAGCTTTATCCCCTCTCTTTCCACATTTGCATAAAATGGATATGCCTTTAACCAATATCTGAAATGTTCATCAGATTTAGCAATCGGCTTAATATCCACATCATAATCCATGTTGAAATCATAGGTCATGTCCGATAACTGATGTCTGTAATTCTCAATTTCCAAATCTGTTATATCGAGTAAAATCATGATATCAATATCTGAATCTTCCCTGTAATCCCCTCTTGCATAAGAACCATACAATATGACAACTTTCAAATACTGTCCATAGATTTCTTTTATTTTATTTACATATTTGCTTAACAGACTATTTATCTTAATTGGCATAAATTCCTCCTATACCTTTGTAAACTATATCAGCGTAAAACGCCATTTTTTCATGTATTGAAAGCACTCAGCATTATCTTTTATTCACTCTTTGGTTAAGGGGTTTTATTTCCTGATATGTAAATCGAGATGCTAAAAATCTTATATCACAATCCATTATACACGAATTGTTGAAAAAAGCAACAAAAATCCCACGAAGGCGCGCCTTCACGGGATTTTGATCTGCTATAACGTTTTTACGATAAATAATTGTCGGAAAATTATTGTCATTCTTCCTGAAAAGACAAGGTGACGTTTTCTGCCGGAATGTCGAAAGATTTCGAGACATAATCCAATATGTCTGTTTCCAGTGTATCCGCCCGGTCTTGTCCGGCGACGATGCCTACATCGGCGGAAAGGATTTCACCGTCTGCATAATCGATGTCGATAGCACAGTCCACTACTCCGTCGCAGTCCTCAATTCCTGATACAACAGTCTTAACGATATAATCAGCATACAAAGCGTCCTTGTCGGGATCCGTGCTCCGGCTATCCGCCCTGAGTTCTATGCTTTCCTGCGCGATGCCTTCTTCATTGGAATTAGCCATTCCAGCCGCAATGCCCGCGATTGCGACGCCAAGGACAAGCATAGAACCTGCGCAAAGTAAAAAGATTCTTTTTTTCATAAGTTCCTCCTTTTTTCGTGTACTTGATTGTAAATTTCTTTCAAATCGTCAATCGCCATCGTAACATCCAGCGTATGAAAGCCGCGCCAGCATTCATTCACGGTTTTCGCATCGGCGATTTTATAAATTTCGCGGCTGTATTCATCGGTATAATAATGCCAATACCGATAAAGATACCCTGCCCAATACATCACCTCCCTATCATAAAGCGTTCCAGCCTTTTTCAGACCGTCCGCTTCCTCCTCTAATTCCTCAAGAATATATTCTTCGCCCGCCCATTGCAGTCTGTCATAGACATCGTCTAACGCGGCGGCGGCTTTGCTATTCATAAAGGTTTCGATAAATGCCGGACAATCATACCCTTTTTTCAAAGCCAGCTCAAACAGCCTTCCCTGTATGTCGCAAAGCTGACGTTTTTCGAGTGATAGAGCTTTCATTTTTCCTCATTTCCACGCTGTTTTCATTCCGCCTTTAGTATCTCGTCAAAAAAACGGCCTTCACGGCGATACTCCCGGCATATTTCATCCGCCAGCGCAATGCCTTTAGAACGATTGGTTTCACTTTCCTGCTTTAATTTATCCCGTTCACTTCTGGTAAGTCTTTGTTCATCCAGAATTTCTATTTTTTTACAGGCTTTTTCTGTTAATGCTACATATTGCTTTCCAAGTTTTAATGCCGAAAGACTGTTGATAAGCGCAGCATCCGTAATTTCCCCATTAAAAAAACGGTCTAAAACGACAAACATCCTATCATTTGCAATATATCCGACAATCATATCGCAGTCCTTGCCCAGACTGGCAACCCGGTGATAAACTGACGAATGCTTTACATCTTCCATCTTGCCGCGATTATAAGCAACTAATAATGCCCACTCCAATCCTGCTTCCAAATTTAGAATGTTAAGCCCTGACAGATTAACATTCAGGGTATATAGTTTGGCGTCGGGATAATTACAAATCAACGTAAGCGGCTGTATCCGCTCGGTTCCCATATAAAAACCTCTGCCAAAATCACAATGTTCCCTACTGATAGGAGCAATAGTGCCTTGAATCCCCGATTTTGAACCATGATAGAGGGTTATTGTTTCGTTGCCGTTCATCATAGGATACCCTTTCTATCTGAAAAATTGACATTTCGGAATTGTAACAAGTATTGTCTTTGTAAACAATATTAAAATATCATATTGCTTTCAAAAAGTCAACTAAAATAAAACTAATTTCCTAAAAATATCACTTGCAAATATTGTTGACTCACACAACATTTGTCTGCTATACTTTCCTAAAGACAATAAATATGCAATCTTAGGCGCAGTCTCAATGAAAGCCGATACAGACGAGACAAATGCAGTGCAGAAATGAGGTAGAAATGAAACTAACAAACAGAGAACTAGCCGTCATGCGGGTACTATGGGAAGCCGAGAAACCGCTTATGGTATCTGAAATCGTACAAAGGGATAAGGACGGGACCATATACAGCGTACAGCGGATTATCCAGAACTTAATCAAAAAGGACATGGTTGCAGTAGACGGTATCGCCTACAACAAGAAGGCTTTAGGCAGAACCTTCAGACCGCTTGTCGGCTCGGAAGTAATAGAACTAGACGCCATCCGGGAAATGTTAGACGGTCTGGTCAGCAAGAACATCGCGGCGTCCCAACTGATTGCATCGCTGCTTCCGACAGACAATAATGAAGAAACATTAAGGGAACTGAATCATTTAGAAGAAATTATTCATGAAAGAAAACGCCAGATACTTGAGGGATAAACCACTGATATATTGTCTGGATAATAGGCGTTTTTCACCGCAGTTTCTTATTGCACAAACTCCCCAAATACTATATGATGAAACAAGAGCCGTCATTGCCATAGCAGACATGCGCTGCAATGCCGGCAGGACAAATGCCAAGAGCAATCAGATTTCATAAAGAAACGAGGTATCATTATGACGACAAACGAAAAAGCACTCAAACTGCACGAAGAATGGAACGGCAAACTGGAAACGGTATCCAAGACGCCCGTCAAAACGAGGGAGGATTTGGCGCTGGCTTATACGCCGGGAGTTGCGGAACCCTGTAAAGTCATTGCAAAGGATAAAGAAGCTTCCTATACTTATACCTGGAAAGCCAATACAATCGCTGTTGTTTCCGATGGCAGCGCGGTACTCGGTCTTGGAAATATCGGTCCCCATGCTGCAATGCCCGTTATGGAAGGAAAAGCGGTTCTGTTCAAAGAATTTGGCGGCGTAAACGCTGTCCCTATCTGCTTAGATACGCAGGATACCGAGGAAATCATCAAGGCTGTGACCTATCTTGCCCCCGGTTTCGGCGGCATCAACTTAGAAGATATCAGCGCGCCAAGATGCTTTGAAATAGAAGAAAGACTGAAAGCAACGCTGGATATTCCTGTTTTCCACGATGACCAGCACGGTACGGCAATCGTCGTCTTAGCGGGCACTATCAACGCCCTCAAGATTGTAAAGAAACAAAAAGAAGACTGCAAAGTCGTCGTAAACGGCGCGGGAAGCGCGGGCATTGCCATCACCAAGCTTTTGTTAAGCTATGGATTCCGGCATATCATTCTCTGCGACAGTACGGGGATTATCAGCAAGTCCCGAAACGATTTGAATAAGGTAAAACAACAAATGACTGAATTGACCAATCTGGACAATCAAACCGGAACGCTGGCGGACGCCTTAAAAAATGCGGATATTTTCATCGGCGTATCCGCTCCGAATGTGGTAACTCCCGAAATGGTGGCTTCCATGAACAAAGATTCCATCCTCTTTGCCATGTCGAATCCGGTGCCGGAAATCATGCCGGATATCGCAAAAGCTGCGGGCGCGCGAATCGTAGGCACGGGACGCTCCGATTTTCCGAACCAGATTAATAACGTGGTGGCTTTCCCCGGTATTTTCAAAGGCGCTCTGGAAGGACGCGCAAAGCAGATAACGGAAGAGATGAAACTCGCCGCTGCCCTTGCCATCGCCGCCCTCGTTCCAGAAGAGGAATTAAGCGAAGACAATATCATGCCGGAAGCCTTTAACCCCGAAGTGGCGAAAAAGGTCGCAGAAGCCGTAAAAGCCCACATTCACGCATAATATGGGCTGCTCTTATTCTGATTTATGGCTGGGAAAACCGTATTATTCACTGGACGCTTATTGTAAAAACACTTATGGCGGGAAACTGTATAAGATTGCCCTCAATGCCGGACTCACCTGTCCCAACAGGGACGGGACTCTGGGCGGGCGCGGCTGTATTTTCTGCAGTGCGGGCGGCAGCGGCGATTTTGCCGTTAAGATACAGGACGCCCCTTCGATTCACGAGCAGCTTATAGCGGGACGCCGTCTTCTTTCCCGGAAAAAGACCGGCTGTGGTTTTATCGCCTATTTTCAGGCATACACGAATACTTACGGTCCCGCCGCTTACCTGCGAAGCATCTATGAGGAAGCGCTTTTGGAAGAGACGGTCTGCGGTATTTCCATTGCCACAAGACCCGACTGTATTACGGAAGAAATATTGACTATATTAGTCGATATGCGGAAAAAATTTCCTGACAAGTTTGTCTGGGTAGAATTGGGATTACAGACCATTCATGAACGAACTGCCCATTATATCAGACGTGGATACGATTTATCCTGTTTTGACACTGCTGTCAGAGCATTACGGTCAATCGGGATTCCCATCATCGTCCATGTGATTATCGGACTGCCCGGTGAAGCGGAAAACGATATCTTACAGACCATTGACTACCTCAATCAATCCAATATCTGGGGCGTCAAATTACAGCTCCTACACATTTTAAAGGGAACGGATTTAGCAGCGCAATACCAGACAGGCGCCGTACCGGTTCTTTCCAAAGATGATTATCTGGATATCCTGATTCACGCTCTGGAAAGATTGTCGCCCCAAATCGTAGTACACCGGTTGACCGGCGACGGACCGAAAGAACTTTTGCTGGCGCCTCTATGGAGTCTGCACAAAAAAGAGGTACTAAATTCCCTCCATCATGAAATGAAAATCCGGCAGACCTTTCAGGGCAGACTTTTCCGACCGGACTAAAACCATTCCCAGACAGAGAAAGGCATGACATTATTATGGAACAAGACCCTTTTACTTTTTATAAATTAATCGTCTTATACATGTTGGAGCGCTGCGATTTCCCGATTACGAAGGCGCAGATAGCCGATTTCATTCTGGAAAAAGAATATACGGATTTCCTGAATCTGCAGCAGGTATTTTCCCAGCTTATTGAAGCGGAGCTGATAACGGCGAAAACGGTCCGCAACCGCACCCATCTGACCATTACGGAAGAAGGGAAAAAGACGCTGGCTTTTTTTGCGAACCGTTTAAGCAATGTCACAAAAAACAATATCGACGATTTCTTCCGGGAAAACGCCTTGGAAATGCGCAATGAAGTATCCGTTCTCTCCGATTACTACAAATCCACTTCCGGGGAGTACGAAGCCCATTTATCTGCGGTTGAAAAAGAAATTCACTTGATTGACGTCACGCTGTCGGTTCCCGATGAAAAAACCGCAGCCGCCATCTGCGATAACTGGCAGAAGAAAAATCAGACAGTGTATCAGTATCTGATTGAACAGCTATTTTAAGGTTCTTCTCCTTTGATACGCCTCATATGCTCCCCAATCTTCACTTCATACCCGTTTCCAGAGGGACGATAAAACTCCTTTCCGTCTAGCTCGTAAGGTAAGTATTGCTGTTTCACATAATGACCAGGATAGTCATGCGCGTACTTATAGCCGACGCCATGCCCAAGCTTCGCCGCTCCTTTATAATGCGCATCCTGTAAATGCGTGGGAATCGGCAGATTTCCGGTCTGCTGCACCGCTTCCATTACCTCGAAAATCGCCTGGCTGCTGGAATTGCTCTTAGGCGCACATGCCACATAAGCAGCCGCCTGCGCCAGAATAATCTGCGCCTCTGGCATCCCTATCCGCTCTACTGCAAGCGATGCACTGACCGCAACAGTCAACGCATTGGGATCCGCATTGCCGACGTCCTCAGCGGCACATATCATAATCCTTCTTGCAATAAACGCCACGCTTTCCCCTGCATACAACATTCTTCCCAAATAATAGACTGCTGCGTCCGGGTCTGACCCTCTCATGCTTTTAATAAAAGCCGATATCGTATCGTAATGGTTATCCCCTGTTTTATCATAGCGAATCATCCGTTTCTGGATACATTCTTCTGCCACAGCAAGGGTAATATGTATCTTCTTATCTTCGCTCCTTGGCGTAGTCATGACGCCTAACTCTATCGCATTCAGCGCATGTCTTGCATCCCCGCCGGACAACTCGGCAAGAAATTCCAGCGCGTCTTCCTCTATGACCGCATCGTAAGCGCCCATGCCTTTTTCCTTATCGTATACCGCGCGTAGAATCAGCGTCTTAATATCTTCTTTGGACAGCGGTTTCAGTTCAAAAACAATGGAACGGGATAGTAACGCCCCATTGACCTCAAAATAAGGATTTTCCGTCGTCGCGCCAATCAAAATCAGCGTCCCATCCTCTACAAACGGCAATAGATAGTCCTGCTGCCCTTTATTGAAACGATGGATTTCATCAATAAATAGAATGGTTCTTTTCCCATACATCCCGCTGATATTCTTCGCCTGCTCCACGACGGCTTCCATGTCCTTCTTACCCGCCACCGTTGCATTAATCTGCGTAAACTCCGCGCTGGTCGTATTGGCAATCACCTTGGCAAGCGTCGTCTTTCCGGTTCCCGGCGGTCCATAGAAAATAACCGAGCTGATTTTATCTGCCGCAATCGCGCGGTAAAGCAGCTTGTCCTTCCCAATAATATGCTGCTGCCCCACTACCTCGTCCAAAGTCACGGGGCGCAGCCTTGCCGCCAACGGCGACTCTTTTTCCATCTTTGTGCTTCGCATGTATTCAAATAAGTCCATATATCTATTCCCTAAACCCTTTTCAAAAAAATGTCGAATTATCCATAACTTTATGATACAATTTTTGTGTTGTCCTACCGATACCCGCAACAGGGAGGAGGTGTCAGCGTTGGAATTTCTTATATCGTTTTTAGTTGCCGTGCTGGGTGGAGTAGCTTGCCACTACATCATCAAATGGCTAGACGGTGACAACAAGGGCAACAACTAGCCTAGTGGGTGCTTTGCCACTATAAAAGTAAAGAAGAATCCCTCGACTGTATGGCAGTACGGTCGGGGGATTCGTTTCTTCGTCAGCTTGGACTTCTTATATCTTTTTTGCCTACTGGCATTATAGCATATGCAGGTTTTCATTGCAATATACTTTTTTCGGCATCTGTACCCCATACATTGTTAAATCCCTAATATTTTAAAAATATTTATCGGGTATCCGCACCTTTAGTATAGCACATTTTTATGTCTTTGAACCATTTAACTAAACTTTTAAAAAAATCTTACCACAAAATAATATAAACCAACGTCAGCGTCAGCCCAATCCCAAACATCAGAAGCCCGAACGACAGACTCCTTTGTATAATCATGAAGCTTTCCCGGAAATCTTCTATGCCGGCGGGAATCGTATGGACGAAATCTTTGTGGGTCGGATGTTTCCTGCCCCATAAGCGGTTGCGCAGCGTCTGTAAACTGTTCACCCGGTTGCCCAGCCACTCGGTCAGGGCGTTTCCCTCTTTCCGCTCATAGGGAAGCGGTGAATCCTGATACAAAGTCTTACGCAGCAGCACTACCGTCAAATCGGCGAAGCTGTCGAAGATTCTGCATACCACACCGCAGATAAAAGGGATAAAACCTAACAGCAGCGGTCTGTAAATCAGCTCCTCCATATCCAGCCACTTTGGCCAGAAATTCACATACGCGTTTTTACGCATCAGGCATTTTCTGATAATCAGAAGATATACCACTGCGCCGATGGCTATGGAAATAAATGCGCCTTTCAGATTTTCCAGACTAAAGTAAGCGACTTTATGGGTGGACTCTGCTAAATGTAGAAAATCCATGAAGCTTTCACCCAGTCCCGCGATTCTATCCATCAGACTATGGGGGAACAATCCCCAGATTAACAGCGCGAGTGCGCTGAAGGTAAGGGCGAAACCGCTTTCTTTATTCATATAATGTTTTTCGTTATCATATTGTTTCTGTTTCGCTGCATCAGTGTTTTTTTCCAGGAAAACAGCAACAAACAACTTCGTCATATAGGCGACTGTCAGACCGCCACTGATTAAGAAAATCGCTTCCACGGCGCCCATCAGCCCGCTGCCGCCGTATTCCACAATGCTTTCATGCAGAAGCGTCTTACTGATATAGCCGCTGAAAAAAGGAATGCCGCCGATTGAGAGCGCGCCAATCAGGAAAATTCCTTTTAACAGCGGTTTCTTCCTGCCATATCCCCGTATTTCATTTAAATCCAGCGCATGGGCATTCATGAAAATCACGCCCGCCGCCATAAAGAGCACGAGTTTGATGAGGGAATGGTTTATCATGTGCAAAAATGTCCCATGCATGGCAAGGGCTTTTTCCTCTCCAAGCAGTCCCTGCATACCGACGCCAACCAGAATAAATCCAATCTGGGACATGGAAGAACATGCCAGAGTCCGTTTTAAATCAATGGAAAAGACCGCCAGCAGCGCTCCGCCAAACATGGTCAGCACGCCGATACTCAAAATAAGGCTTCCCCAAGCCGGACTGTCCAGAAATAAGTCGCAACTGATAATCAGAATGCCGAACACACCGGTTTTGGTCAGGATGCCGGAAAGCAGGGCGGATGCAGGAGCCGGCGCCACCGGATGGGCTTTGGGCAGCCAGATATGCAGCGGAAATGCACCCGCCTTGGCGCCAAAACCTACCAGCAGACAAACGGCTGCTCCATAGAGAACGCTCTTATCGCCTTCATAGCATTGCGCGGCAAAGAAAAGTTCCTGTATCTGCACGGTTCCCAGCGTATGGTAGAGAAGAAAGACGCCCATCAGCATCGTAAGTCCACCGATAATCGCCACCGCGAGATAGGTCGCCGCCGCCTTTAAGGAGCTTTCCGTCTCTTCCTGCGCTACCCACACATAGGAAGTAAAGGACATGATTTCAAAAAAGATAAATGTGGTAAACAAGTCCGCGGAAAGGAAGACGCCCATTGTCGCGCCCAGAGTCGCCAACAGGAACAGGTAGTATCTGTTTTTATTCTGATGATGGCTCATATATTCCCTGGATAGAATCGTCGTCATCATCCACATCCATGCGGCAATCACGCTATAAACCAGCCGGAATCCATCCATTGTAAAATGCAGCCCCATACCACAAATGCCCGGTATCGCATACTGGCAGATTTCTCCGCCGCCTTTTCCCCTATTGATAATTGCAAGGGCAAGCGCAAGAACAAATTCGCTGACCACGATAAAATCGGCAAAATAGTCTCTCGTCTTTTCCTTCTTACTGCCAATCCATGCGGATATGAGCGCTCCGGCTAAGGGGTAGAACACTAATATGGCAAGCGTTATGCTTTCTTTCATCTCTATTGATACTCCTTTCTCATTACTATTTCATCGTTATCTCATTGCTGTTTCGTACTTATTTAGGTTGAGACGGCAGAGCAGACATGAATCCCACGAAGGCGCGCTTTCGCTCCGTGAAAAACGCCCTTTCCATCCTCTAAAACCCCGACACCGCCACATCCGCCACAATATCCATCAACCACTGCGGATGCAGCCCAATCGCAAACATGACAATCACAAAAACAGTTAGCGGCACTATCATCATCCAGTTTGGGTCCTGCGCGTCCGCGATTGTCTTATCGTCGAAATCCCGTCCGGGGAAAAAGGCGCGGACGACGATGGTCAGCATATAAATAGCGGTCAGAAGCGCGGAAATCAGGATTGCGCCAAGCCCGACATAGGCAAGCGGCTGATTCGCCGCTACCGCTCCTTTCGCCAGATACCATTTACTGACGAAACCGCACAAGCCCGGCACGCCCATCAGCGCCATAGAAGATACGGTGAAAATCGTAAAGACTTTCGGCATCCGCTTTCCGAGACCGTCCAGTTGATGAATATAGGTTTTTCCCGTTTTATAGATGACTGCTCCCGCACAGAAGAAAGAACAGATTTTCATGACTGCATGGCAGAGCATATGGGCAAACGCCCCCATCAATCCCAAGGGTGTCATCAGCACGACACCGAATAGGATATAGGATAGGTTACTGACCGTTGACCAAGCCAGTCTACGCTTGAGATGGGTCTCTTTCAACGCCCGGCTGCAGCCAAATACAATCGTAAAAATAATCATGACCATCAGCAAATCCTGCGCCCAGGTTCCCCGCAGAAGTTCCGTGCCAAAACTATAATAAGTGATTCGCAGCGTTGCAAACGCGCCCGCTTTTACGACGGCGACCGCATGTAGAAGCGCCGTGACAGGGGTGGGCGCGACGCCCGCCTTGGGCAGCCATGCGCTAAATGGACACATGGCGGCTTTTACACTGAAACCGCAGAAGCACAGCACATAAATGAACAACAGCAGATTGGTCTTGTCGCCAAGCTGGGACATATCCAGCACACCGCCCGGCGTGAAGTCGGACGTAGTGCCATAGATTAGGATGAAAATCATTCCGATAAAGGCAAACGCCGCACCGCCAAGGGAGTAATAGAGGTAGGTCCTACTCGCCAGCACCGCTTCCCTGGTCAGCGTATGCAGTACAAGCGGCAGCGTTACCATCGTCAGCATTTCATAGAAGAAATACATGGTGACGATATCTTCCGCCATAGCGATACCCAGCGTAACGCCGTAAGTAACCGTATAAAACATGAAAAAGATTTTTTCCCGCTCCTCATGCTTCATGTATTCAAAAGAATAGAGCGTGGCAAAAGGCCATAAAAACGCGAGAATCGTTGCAAAAACGCTGCCTGCACCATCCAGTTTCAGACTGATGCTGAGCTGCCCCGTGAAGCGGAATAAAACGAAAGCGTCCGCAGGACGGTTGCAAATCAAGAAAAAGGTGAGCGCCGATGTTGCCACCACGATCAGTTCTATATAAATTGCCATTTGATTTCTCTTCCGAAAGGGCAGAAGCGGAATGAGCACTCCGCCGAGCATCGGCAGCAAAACTGCAATTACCATATAATACGCATTCATAGTATTCTCCCCCTCCTTTACAATAGCGACGCTGCAATCCCGCTTACATAAGTAATCAGCGGATTGGGCAGCACGCCGAATAATACCGTCAAGACCGCCAGTACTAATAGTACCACCGTCATCTTATCCATAGGTTCTTTCTTTTCTTCCATTCCGAGATTTCCGCGCGCCGCAGTTTCGCCAAGCAAAAATCCTTTGATGGTGATGGGCAGCAGATACCCTGCGGTCAGAAGCGCGCTAAGCAGCAAGACGACGGGACCTGCTATCGCAAAAATACCTACGTCCGCCTGCAACGCTCCCTGCGCCAGATACCATTTACTGATAAAACCACTCATGGGTGGAATGCCAATAAGGGCGAGGGATGCAAAAGTGTAACACCACAACGTCACTTTCATGCTTTTGCCAATCCCCACATACTCCTCCACTCTCGTCTTTCCTGTGCGGAAGATGAAAATACCTGCCGTCAGAAACAGCGCACATTTGATACAGGCATGAAATACCACATGCAGCAGCGCACCGCTCACCGCCGTATCCGTACAAAGCGACAGTCCAAACAGAATATAGGACACTTGGGAAACCGTGGAATAAGCAAGCCTTTTCTTAAACACTTTTTCCCGGTAAGCCAACATAGAACCCATGAACACCGTCACAAGCGACAATACCATCCATGCCGTCTGTACCCAGGTGCCTTTCAAAAATGCGGGGCCTACGATATAGTATACCGTGCGGATAATCGCCAGCACGCCCCCCTTTACGATAATCGAGGACAACGCCGCAGACGCGGGCGCGGGCGCGGCAGGGTGCGCCGCCGTCAGCCAGGAATGAAACGGAAGCATTCCCGCTTTCGTCCCGAAGCCAATTAACATCAAAAAGACTGCGATTTGTAAAACCCCGCTATTTTCTGACGCCAGTGTCATATTTAAAACGCCACCGGTAGTAAAGGTCAGCGTATCGCAGTATTGATACAGCACATAGATGCCAAACAGCGCGCAATATGCGCCGCACATCGAATAAAACAAATATTTCAGCGCCGCCAGAATCGCCTCTTTCGAGCCGTTGTGCATGACTAAGGGCATAGAAGTCAGCGTCATCAGTTCATAAAAGAAATAAAAGGTAATCAGATTTCCCGCAAATTCCAGTGCCAGCAGCACACCATATACCAGAAGGTAGAAGCCGAAAAACCGCCGTTCTTTTCCTTCATGTTCCATATAGACGAAAGCGTAAATCCCCACCGCCGTCCAGATAACGCTCGTCAGCGTCACAAATAATTTTCCCAGCGCATCTACGTGAAAATAAATCGGAATATCATCCATGACATAAAACAGCGTCAGGCTCTTCTCGCCGCCCCAGGCCGCCGTTACCGCCAGCATCGCCGCCAGAAACAACACTGCGCCGACCAGAAGATGCAGCCGTTTCTTTGACTGCGCCCCGTCCTGCCCTTCTTTATGCCGCGAAAGCAGCAGTCCGACGCCGCTTGCAGCGGATAACAGAACCGGCAGCAGCATCCATAAACCATCTATCCATTGATTCATAATCATAACCTTGCCTTTCTCTCGGTTTTCCGCATCAAATCCCTATGCGAACATTTCCAGTCCCCGCTCAATCAGATTGATTATCGGCTCGGAGCTTAATCCTAAGAAAAGATTCAGCGCGATGAAACAAATCAGCGCCGCGCTTTTGGCGGGCTGCTCCCAGATAGCTACCTCCTCGAAGCCCTTATCAATGATGACTTCTCTTTTCTCCGGGGTGTAAATGCGGATGACTGTCTTCATGAAATAAACCGCGTTCAAAATAACACTGATTGCCAGCGCAATCAACGTAATCAGTATTTTATGTTTATTTTCCACCGCCGCCTGCGCAAAGAGCAGCTTGGAAATAAAGCCCGAAAACATCGGAAAACCGACCATTGACAGCGAGCCCACCGTAAAGGCGACACCCGCCAGCTTATTCCGATAGCCCGCGCCCGTCAAATCGAAGAAATCTTTACTCTTGCCCGACGCATCGGTAAGACCCGATGCCGCCACAAAAAGCAGTGATTTGGTCGCCGCATGGGACACAATATGGTAAATGCTGGCAATGATGCCGGAAGTCGTTCCCAGTCCGAAGCCCATATAGATATACCCAATCTGCGCCACCGAAGAATAGGCAATCATACGGTTGATATCATTCTCTTTAATCGCATTGACAGAGCCCATAATCATCCCCGCCACGCCGAACACAAACAGTACGTTGATGACTTTCGTTTCCCGGATTACCTCAAAGCCCACCACCCGGTAAAAAATCTTCACCAACAGGAAAATATAGCCTTTGGACACCAGGGATGACAAAATCGCCGCAGAGGATAATGTAGAATATCCGTAAGCGTCCGGCAGCCAGGTATGAAAAGGATAGAGCGCGCTTTTAATCGCAATCCCCACCGACATCAGGCAGATTGCCGTCAGAAGCGGGATATGGTACTGCCCCGAAGCCTGTAAAAGCGTCACCTGTTCCTTGATATTGCTCATCAAAAGGTGTCCGGTCAGACTGTAGAGGAAACAGATTCCCAAAAGCAGCAGACCAGAACCTAAAAGACTCATAATCATATAGCGGGTCGCCGCCTCAATCGTCCTGCCCGTCTGCCTTATCATAATCAGCCCGCATGCCGATATCGTATTGATTTCCACAAAAACATAAGCGGTAAACAAGTCGTTCGTATAAATCAACGCTAGCAGGGAACAAAGCAGCAGATTCACCATGATATAGTACAAATTCTGTTTCGTCTCTTCAATTTCCAGCTCCCTTTCCAGCGCGCCCCCGACGACACATAGAAGCATGATGACACAGAAAAACAACGCCATCGCAGCTTCCAGAATACCGATTCGGATTTCATTGCCCCAGGGCGCCGGAAAATGCCCCATCGTATAGACATAGGGCTGTCCCATCTTCAGCGTAAAAACCAGCACTGCCGCCGACATGCCGCCGATAACCGTAATTACGATAAGATTTAGACGTTTTGCCCACTTTCCGTTTAAGACAGAGGATATGGAACCTGAAAACAGGGACAGCAGAATGGAAAAAAAGGGAAAATTCTGCACAAATTCCATTTACAATCCCTCCTTTTTCAGCATCGTCGAGATTTCGTCCAAATCCAGCGTATGATATCGGTTATACAGCCGAATCGTCAGAGACAGCATCAGGGCCGTCACCGAAACAGAAACGACGATACCCGTCAGCACGAGCCCGCTAGGAATCGGATTGATATAAGCGTCCACACTCTGTACGCCGTTTACCACAATGGGCGCCTTATGCCCCGCAATATATCCTTTTAAGGCAAGAAACAGATACACCGACGTATCCATGATATTCATGCCTACGATTTTTTTAATCAGATTTTTCTGCATCAGCAGATTGGAGAAACCGATGCCGAATAAAATCATTGACACGGCTTCTTCATAATTTGTCAATAAATTAGAAAAGTCCATACCTTACACCTCTCGTTTCGTTTCAAAAAAACTTTTTACACACCGGTACGTTTTTAATAATCTCCTTTACGGAACATGACGTAGAAAGTATACATCGTTCCCGCCACGACGATTCCGACGCAGATATTCAGAATCAGAATCAGTCCGCTGCTCAAAATCGCTCCCGGCGTTCCAAGTGGTATGATGCTTTCAATGTGATTCGCTCCCGTATAGAAAGAATAACTTTTCGCCAGACAGTAACAGCCCAGCGCACAGACACTCAACACCTTGTAGGTCTTTCCTGTAAAAAAACGCTCCGTCTTCTGGAACCCATACGCATTCAGATACAGAATCAATCCTGCTCCGATAATAGCGCCGCCGGAAAAACCGCCGCCCGGTCCTAAATGTCCGCCCAAAATCACATAGATGCCGAAAATAATAATCGGGGGCACTAAAATACGCGCCGCCATTTGTAAGATGACATCGTTTTTCGGCTCATAAATCCTATCACTGACATTGATGTCATTTCCATACTCGTCCTTTTTCTTATCCTTCCGAAGCAGGATTAAGACAGTACAGGTGGCAATAAAAAGCACATGGGACTCGCCCAATGTATCAAATGCCCTGTAATCCAGAATCATGCCGGTCACAATATTGACTGCTCCGGTCTCTTGCAGCCCGTCCTCGATATAACGCTCGGATACTTCATTGTTGACCGGGTTGTCCATATGTCCGTAGGAGGGCAGGTAGGATACCGCAATCAGCAGCATCATCACCAGAAACACACAGAAGAGACCACTGAAAATGTTATACCCTCTTTCAAAGCCCTTTACTTCCCAGTTGTGCGCTACATCATAGACCTTTTCCCTGCGCTGCGCCTTTTCCTGCACTCTGGATAAAGCGGCGCTTTCCGCTTCCTCATATTCCTTCTGCGGCTTCATTTCCACATTGCCCTCTAATGGGTCTTTCGGGGCGTCAAACCATTGTTTCAGGCGGAAAGAAGCTGTTTTCTCATACTCCTGTTTCGGAATTTTCCTGCTCATGCTCCTGTTCCTCCTTCTTTTTATCCAACATGACCATAGCGTGTATCTTTTTCAGTGTCACGAAAAATAGCACACTTGTTACCCCGGCGCCCACCGCAGCTTCGGTAATCGCCAAATCCGGCGACTCTAACAGAATCCATATGATGGACATTACCAGACTATATGACATAAATATCAAAATCGTGTTCAACAGATTCTTGGATAAACTTGCGGCAATGGCGCAGATAATCAAGAATCCCAATAAAATATTTACAAATACCTGCATCGTTTACCTCCCGTCCCTAAAGCTGCTCATTTTCCGGTTTTTTTTCCACTTTTCCCAGTGTAATAACGCTAAACTCTTTTTCCCAGTCCTCATTCGTCGCTACTTCCAGTCTGGCAATCAGATGGGAAGACGTGGGGGATGAAAACCAGAGAAACACAATAATGCAAAATAATTTCAATGAGGTAAAATTAAGTCCGTTCATAATCATTAAACCGATTAAAGAACAGGCGATGCCCAGCGTATCGCCCATTGCGGCGGCATGCATTCTGTTGAGTACATATCGAAACCGAAATACCCCTATCATCTCGATTACAAAAATAAGAAGTCCGCAAAGCAGAAACAGCGCCCCTATGATAAAACGTATCCATTCAATGACTTCCATCCTTATCCGCCTCCTTCTTTTCCCGGTAAACTCCCATATAAACTTTGGTCAGAACGACAACCGCCAGAAAACTTATCATGGCATAAATAATACAGATATCCACCAGATATCCCTCTTCCAGCATGATGGCAAGTATGGCAATGATGACCATAATAATCGTTCCCATCATATTCGTGGCAACAATCCTGTCCGCGACCTTAGGACCCATAATTGCACGAATCAGACATAGAATAATCATAATTGCCAAAATAACCAGCACGATGACAAAAAAGAGATGGTACGCCTCTTCCAGACCCGGTATTCCTTTTCCCATAACGCTCTACGCCCCTTCCTTTTCATCCGGTATCATTTCCACCTTTTTCTCATACTCCTGCAGCATGTCCACAAACACGGATTTGTCGATTCCCTCTGCAAACGTATTATCCAGACAATGAACCGAATACCTGTTATCCTCTAGCAACACCGTAATCGTGCCCGGCGTCAAGGTAATCGCATCCGCTAGCGCCGCACGTCCCATAGGAGTTTTTAAATCCGTCTGAAACAGGACGAGCGCCGGTTCCGCTTCCTCTTTTTCCGTCAGAATGAAATGAATCACCGCAAAATTCGCCTTCACGATTTCCACCACTAACACGCCCACATAATGGATAAGACTGATGATATGCCGTAACAGCTTTTTTTCCTTTGCCACGCTGTAGTCCGTAAACTTACAGGTAAACGCAAACAACGCCGCTGCAACGACGATACCAAACAGCGCAATTTCCAAAGTAAACTGTCCGTTAAAAATGACCCACAACAAAAAATACAACAAGTACATGTAAAATCATACTCCTTTCCTGCCTAGAACTCTTTTTCACCCAGCCGCACCTCTTCAATGTGCTGCGCCAGCTCCTCAGACGCCTGGTCAAACAAATACCGCCTGTATGATGCTTTTCCGTTTTCAAACAACGCACGAAGCTCCCGATTGGTTGACATAATCTCTTCTTTCAAGGTTCTGGCGGACATCCGCTCCGCCCCCTGCCCCATGATAATCAACTGTTCCAGACCATCCGATGTCGCCACGACTACCCGATGCTTCCTGCCGATTTCATGCGTCACCCGCTCGATATATTGGTCCGCTGTTTCCGCCTCCTTCGTATAGACGACATGAATATTATGGTAGGGTAAAACGCTGCCCGGATTTCCTTTCACCTTATATGCATCAAAGACCAGAATCAACGTCATGCCCCGATAGCCCTGATAATTGCTCAGAATATCCATCAGCGCGCCTCTTGCGCTGTCCAGATTTTCTTCCGCCAGCTCTTTTAGCTCGTCCCATGCAAACAAGATATTATAACCGTCTACCAGCAGATACTCTTCCAGTTTCGGCGTCTGTGAACGCTTAACATCCGGCGGCCTGTCCAGAAGGTTTCCCCGGTATCCCCATTTTTTCCTGCCGCCCTCCTCAGAGTCGCTCTTCTTCCCATAGGTGCGGCGGAAAATTTCTTCCAACTCCTTCTCGCCCGCAGCGTCGCGGTAATCGTAACTTCGCAGGCTGGCGGTATTGTCAGGGCGGGCTGCTGCGCCGTGCGCGTTTGCTGCTTCACGCTGGGCCGCTGCGTCTTGGGCAATCGTACTGCTTTGTGCACCTGCCCCGCCGTTTCCGTCTGCATTTCCATGTCTGTCTATCGCATTGCCTTGCGCGTCTGCCCTGCCGCCCGTTGACTCACTCGGTCGATATTCTTCTAGATGCATATATTTTTCCACTTCATCCCACTCTACCAGGAAACCGGCTCCGTGGGCGCAGAACACAGAAGAGGCCGGATGCTCAATATCTCTGTCCGCCTCATAACCGGAAGCTTCGATGACTTCTCCTGCATTATGGCAGGGCTCATAGCCTTTTAAGGCGCAGAACAGCCTGCCACTGCCGCCAGAATAAGCGCGCACTTTCGCCTGATATCCCTGCATTTCCACCACGGGCGCGACACCCGTCAGAACCGAGGTATCCCCGTTTACGAGCGGGGCTTCAAACTGCCCGTGCATCGACTGGATATCTGACATGGCGCGTCCTATCATCGCAGAAGGCAGCTCCAGCCTGAACTCATACACAGGCTCAAGCAGCACGCACTCCGCCTTATGCAGTCCCTGTCTGACTGCACGGTACGTCGCCTGTCTGAAATCCCCGCCTTCCGTATGCTTTAAATGCGCCCTGCCGGACACCAGCGTTATTTTCATATCCGTTATCGGCGCCCCCGTCAGAATCCCCGGATGCTCCGTTTCTTCCAAATGCGTCAGGACGAGACGCTGCCAGTTTTTATCCAGCATATCGCCGTTGCATATCGTATCGAAAACCAATCCGCTGCCCGGCTCCCCCGGTTCCATCCAGAGATGTACCTCCGCATAATGGCGCAGTGGCTCAAAATGCCCTACGCCCTCTACCGCCTTACGGATGGTTTCTTTATAATGAATGCTGCCCGCATCGAAGGACACCTGCTCGCCGAACCGCTCCGCAATCAGATTCTGCAAAACCTCAATCTGCACTTCCCCCATCAACTGTACATGAATTTCCCCGACCTGCTCTTTCCATAGGACATTCAGCAGCGGTTCTTCCTCTTCAAGTTGACATAACTTCTGATACATACTATGTAAATCGCAGTCTGCCGGGGGCAGCACCCGGTATGACATGACCGGCGCAAGCATGGGCAGCATACTTTTTCCCTCAAATCCCAGCCCTTCGCCCGCATAGGTTTTCTCAAGCCCGGTGACGGCGCAGACCATCCCTGCCGAAACTTCTTTTTCTGCCGTATATTTCAAGCCCGAATAGACACGAATCTGGTCTACCTTCTCTTCCCAGCCGCCCTCTTTGGAGCTGACGGTCTGCTTCACCTGTAGGCTGCCTCCCGTAATCTTCATATAAGTAAGACGGTTTCCGGCGTTATCCCTACCGATTTTATAAACCCTTGCACCAAACGCTTCCCCGCAGACACCGGGCAGTCCGTAACACGCTACCCCATCCAAAAGGGCGTCCACCCCTTCCATCAACAGCGCAGAGCCGAAATAACAGGGGAAAATCCCTCTTCTTTTTAGTAAAGCGGCAACCTCGGTGCGCGAAATCCTGCCAGTTTCCAGATAACGCTCCAACAACTTCTCATCACACATCGCAATATTTTCCGCCAGAATTTCGTCGCAAATATCAAAGTATCCAGCAGACTCCCTCTCGCTCGCACCGATATCATCCGCCGGCTTCCCATCGCATATGCCGCCATGTCCCACAAGTCTGTCCGCCGAAAAATCCACGCACTGCCCGCTCAGACGCTCCTGTAACTCTTTAAACAGCGCTTCCTTATCCGTCCCCGGCTGGTCCATCTTATTGATAAAGAGAAACACCGGAATCCGGTAGCGCTCTAACAGCTTCCAAAGCGTCAGCACATGCCCCTGCACGCCGTCTGCGCCGCTGATCACCAACACCGCATAATCTAACACCTGCAGCGTTCGCTCCATTTCCGCCGAAAAATCCACATGTCCCGGCGTATCTAACAGCGCAGCGTCCATTTCCTTCCAGGATATTTCCGCCTGTTTGGAAAAAATGGTAATGCCCCGCGCCCGCTCCCTTGCATCCGTATCTAAGAACGTATCGCCGTGGTCTACCCTGCCCGCTTTCCTGATGCTGCCGCTTTTATAGAGCATGGTTTCCGCTAATGTAGTTTTCCCGGCGTCCACATGCGCCAGAATCCCAATGACAAGCCTCTTTTTTCCCATCGTCCCATCCCTATCCGATTATCACAGATTAAAGCAAAACCCGTCCGAACATTCCTACAAACACTACGACTGCAAGCTCGCACAGCGTCAAAAAGTAGCCCGCTGCGTCTTTCGTCACGCCTCCAAACCTTTTCTTGGACATATAATAATAGTACGTCCATATCCACATACAAAGCAGCGCCTCTAATGAGCCTGCCACCGGCGCGACTGCGACACAGGTGCCGAAGCAAAGCGCCAGAATCATGCCCAGAATCAACCGCAGCGCCTTCTTCTGGGCAGACGAAAGAGACGCATAGGACATCTTTTCCCCCTGCGCCCCCGGAAACCATACAAATCCCATTCCGTATAAAGTCCTGGAAGCAATATAGCCCATCCCCAGAAGCAGCAACTGTCTTTCTTTCCAGATTAACAAAAGCCCCCCTGCGTACAGACAAAAATAGATTCCCAGCGCAATCGCCGCATAATTCCCCCTGCGGGCGGCGTCAGAAGACTCCTCTTTCCGCTTCCCGTCCTTGTTCCCAAACCATTCCAGGCACAATCCGTCAACCGTATTCATAAAGCCGGAAAGAGGAACACCCCCGCTTGCAATCACTGGAATTGCCGTGCCGATGAAAGCGAAGCAGGACTGCCCGAAACCAAAGCGCGTACAGATCATACAAAAAGCATACATCAGCGCTCCAATTAAGACGCCCATCAGGGAAAAGAAACAAAGCGCATACTCCTTGTTTCTACCGTTTCGTCCCACTTTCACCACTTCCTTTTTTCTACTTGTTTTTAATAACTCCCGTCAAATTATAGACCCTTAAAATCATACTGTCAAATAGAAAAATGGAAGATTTTTTTCCCTATAAAAAAGACAACAGCCAGTAAAAAAGCCCCAGTACCCAGCTTGTAAAAATACCGTAGAGAATGACCGGTCCGGCGATGGTAAAAATCTTACAGCCGATGCCGAATACCTGCCCCTCTTTCTGGTACTCTATCGCCGGTGCGGCGACGGAATTGGCAAACCCCGTAATCGGCACAAGCGCCCCTGCGCCGCCCCAATCTACCAGCTTAGGATACAGATTAAAGCCCGTCAGCAGCACACTTAGAAGCACTAACAACATAGAACACCACGACCCTGCTGTTTCTTTATCAAGCCCCATCTGATTCGTAGCATAATTCAGAATCCCCTGCCCGATACAACAGATAATCCCGCCTATGACAAACGCCTTCACCATCTGCCAGAGAAGATTCTTCGTGGGCGTGACCTCCTTCACATGCTGCTGATACCGTTTATTTTCGACCTGTTCTTTTTCCTGTTGTATTGCTTCGCCTTCCTGCCCTTTCTTTTCATCCTTTTCCATATGCATTCCTCTCTTTCCTGTGTATTCTTCCTACCTATTCTTTCTGCCTATTCGCCCTTTATACACCGCCGTGCAGATAGACCGCCTGCGTAAAATAAATCAAGCTCCCCGCCAGCTTTCCAAGCGCCACCGACAAAATCGCAATTCCCAGACCATGCCGAAACCCGATTCTTCTGGAAAAAATCGGAATGGTGTTGAGCATTTCCGCAATCGCAAGCGCCAGACTGCCCACAAAAATCCCGGAAAAGATACCGAATAAAATTAGCAGAATACTGCCCGCCCCATGCACAATCCGTTCCGTTGCCGGGACGCCAAAAGGCATGTGGGATAATAGGAAATTTCCGATTCGCCCATAATTGCCATAGACGCTTAGAAAATTCCCCACAAGCGTCCCAATCACCACCATTTCTTCCAAGATAAAAACATGTCTCGCGATATGCATTTTCCCTGCAAACCGGGGTATCAGCCCCACGGAAACCAGTACCGTAAAAACACCGCCCGATACGATGAATCCGAAACTGATTCCCAAAATTCCTATGAAAATCTGCCTAATTAACATCTATCATTTTCCCTTCCCTGTCCGCCGTCTCTATCAACGCTTTGTTGACATCCGTTTCATACACACGCATTTCCACCTCAATCGGAGTCGGGTCTTTCGTAATGCGTCTGCCGCCGATATGGTTAAAAAAGAGAATGATGCCGATTGCAAGCCCAATCGAATAAGAAAGTTCCAGAATGCCGTAACCATCCCCCGCCTGCCCCATCACCATCTCATACACTTTGGAAAATACCTCGTTGATGCCGATATCGTTATGAAACGCCATAATTGTAAAAGCCGTCCCGAAAAAGCTGATGGCGGATACAAAGATAATTTTGAAAGTCTGTACGGGTCCCTTATGTCTGTTGACGTCAATCTGTTCTACCAAAACATCGATTTCCCCCAGATTTTCCACCGTCACATTGGGACATGCCTTTTCAATTTCCTCAATCACCTTCAGAATGCTGATAACTTCCCGCTTACGGTTTCCTTCCTTAAAATGATGCAGTTTAATGCTTTTTACTTTCGCAAGAACATTGGCGTCAGTGCAGGTGATTTTACCAATATCCTTGACATAGACGTCTTCCGACTGCAATTCCACGTTCTGCTCCGCTTTCAGATAGATGGTTACGCTGTTGGTGGACATACTCCTTTTACCTCTTCTTTTTTGATTGAGTTTAGTATGGATGGATTGGGGGGATTTTATGCATGAGGAACGAAATACTCGCAGGCTTTTTATCACAGAACCGGGCGGAGGCGATAGCTATGTGTATATTTGAATATGACCAGGAGAAGCACATGAACATGGAGTGGGATGTAATTGGAAAATGGGGTAAAACTCCTAATGACTTTTATAACTATATCTGTTATAATATGAAAAATGAGAAGGAGGGGGAAGTTCGTGGTTTATCCTTATATTACCTTATCAGATGGCACGGAAATCGTGCATACACAGATTTTTGATGAAGATGGCGTTCAAAAAGTGGAAGTTCACTTTGAACGTCCTACAGAAGAAGGATTTGATACTGCAAGGTGTCAGTTGCCTTCATACACATGGCTAGTAAAGGAAGGCTTTTCAGAGGATGAAATAAAATTGTTTGACCAGATGATGCACAGTAACGCTCATTTGTTTTATAAGTATGGAGCAAATGGAGGTGTACAGATTGCCTAGTCTCTTTCATATTGGAAGTTATAAGGTTTTCTTTTGGTCTAATGAAAATAATGAACCTATTCATGTTCATGTCACAAAGGGAAAACCTAATGCAAATGCTACAAAAATTTGGCTGACAAAAAGCGGCGGTTGTATCATCGCCAATAATAAAGACCTTATTCCTGCTAGAATATTGAATGAAATGTTAGAAATCATTCAGGCACAATACTTTTTTATATGTGCAGAATGGAAACGTCATTTTAAAATAGATGATATCAGTTTTTATTGCTAATCCGCTTTGATAAGCTGTTCTGTATTTATGTAATTTCTCACTACTTTGGCATGTTTGATATTATGATAATTTAACAGATATGCCAAGATACATAACTGCATCTGGTTTGTATTGATACTGTTAACCAACTCCTGGATTCTTTTTCAATACCTCTTTCCATTATCGCGTATGCTTCGGCATCCGATATGATACCCCACCTTGAACCCAGTCCAAAATCTACAAATAATCCTGGCATAATCTCATTCATCATCATCGCAGTATTATCAATGTCCATATACTTCAGCTCATGTATCGCACAGAATATATCTGTCATACCATAAGTATCTTCAAACCTAATCAATGATTTCAAATATTTTGTCCTCCGAAACCTCTATGTAAAAAGCTTCCTTTTATAATATTTGCTTACCTCATTGGCAAATATTATTATATGTGTTATTATAATAACGTCAGGAGGAAACACTAATGAAAAATTATTCATCAAGAGAAGTGATTAAAATGCTAAAAGCAGACGGCTGGTATGAAGTAAATGTTGTGGGAAGCCATCACCAATATAAACATCCAACCAAAAAGGACGTACCACTGTAAAGCATCCTGACAAAGATATCCCTTTGAAAACATTGAAACGTTTTCTTAGCCCCTCTTATCAGATTAAGGAGGTTTTTCATGAAAAAAGTAGAACGCTATTTTTATCCTGCTGTTTTTACTTATGAACCCGGTGAGGAAATTGCCATTGATTTTCCTGACTTAAAATGCGCCACAAGTGGCATCAATGATGATGATGCCCTTTTATCTGCAAGAGAACTTCTCGGCTGCGTCCTTTACGGTCTGGAAGAGGATGGGGAAGAAATTCCTGTTCCAACTCCGCTTGCTGATTTGGAAGTGCAGTCTAATGAACGTGCCGTATTGGTTGATGTCTATATGCCGTCTATCCGGCAAGCTCATATCAATCGTTCCGTCAATCGTACTGTAACACTGCCCGCATGGCTTAATGCTTTTGCACTGGAACACAATGTTAATTTTTCACAAGTATTACAAGATGCTTTAAAGGAGCAGTTTCATCTTGTTTAACAAATAAGTAAGCCTAAACTTTTAACCACAAAAACCATCCCCCGGACCAACTTTCCTCAGTCCGGGGGATACTCATATCTTATTGCTTATATCTTATGACTTATTCACGCAATGCTTTCCTTCTACTTCGCTATCGCCACCTTATAACTTACCACCAACGGTTTCTCGTTATCGCCGCAGCCATCAGGATAAACTGCAAATTTCAGCGTATAGCTCTTGCCTCTTGCAGTCGTGCCCCTGGGCGTATAGGAAAGGATACCGGTTGCTGTATCGTAGCTGAAATCTTTAGGCGCGCTCTGGAGCACGATTCTGTCTGCATCTATCGATGCGCCTACGCTGTTGGTCAGGGCGAAGCGGATGGTTTTTCCATCGCTGCGGGTGCTGCTGTAGACATTCCCGCCGCTTACCTTTACCTTAGGTTTCTTCTGCGTCAGCTTGATTTTGACTGCCTCGCTGGTCAGCGTCAGCTCCGTATCGCCCGCCTGTACTGTATAGCTGACCTGGATACGGTACTGGTACTTGGTAATGACATTCACGCCTTCTTGTAGTTGTATGGCAGCCTGATTGCCGTTTCGTCCGGTAATCGTAAAGAGATGCGCGTCTGTTCCTGTCAGTTCTACTTTCGTTACCCTGGCGTCTTTTGGCACGTTGGTAAACTTGGGTGTTAAAATAACACTTGTTCCCTTTCTGTTCAGGACGTCGATGCTGCCCTTGGCGGTTACTTTGGCTTTCGCAGCCGTCCTGGCGTTATCCATGTCTACGTCCACGACTTTGACATTCAGCGTCGTTTTTAGCGGGTTCTTCCAGTAAGAACCGGATAAGGCGATGTCAAACTTATAGGTCCCTGCCTTCAGCTGCTCGCTGTTCTTGCTCACTTTCAGGCTTCCGTCTGCATAGGCAATCTTCAGTGTTTTGTCTAAAGATGCGCCAAGGTTATTATTTACTTTTTCCCCGATGCTCAGATTGCCAGCCGTGAAAAGCTCTTCCAGTTCGCTTCCGCCTTTTAAGGTCAGCGTGGTTTCCGTGCTTGCCGCCATCTTTTTGTAGTTGTACAGGGTCAGTGTCTTCTGTCCGATTTGCAGCGCCGCCTTGGATAAGAGTGCGGGTTTCACGGTATAGGTAAATTCCCTGGCTTCATTCCAGTTGCTGCTTTCAAATCGCAACGTCAGTTTATCGCCTTTGGCAGCCGGGGCGGCTGTGGTAGATAAGGTCAGCTTATCAGCATTCTTAACCGGTGTATAACTGCCTGTCGCCTTATTGTCTGCCTTTGTGACTGTTACATTGACATTGGTTAAATCCACCGTCAGTCCTGTGGTCTTATCCAACAGTTTAACCGCAACTGCCATCTGGCTGCTGTCGGTGTAAACGGTGCCGCTCGTAGCGCTGAGTTTAAAGTTCGCGGTTTCTGTGGATACTGCGACGTTTTTCTTCACTACAGGGGTCTTATATCCTGCCACCTCGATGCTGAAATTCAGTTTCTTGGTCTTTTCGGGCACTTTTTCAATGCTCAGTATACCTGTAGCGCTGTCAAAAGTATAGTCGCTTCCTTTTGTCATGGCTGCGGCTGTCGTTGTTACCTGTGTCAGCGTTACGTCCGTTATCTGTCCGTCCGGGGAACCGATGCTGAAACGTCCCGGTTTATCCTGATAGAAGGTATTGACTTTATCCAGCTGTTTGACGGTTACGGAAGGGGCTTTGGCGGTTACTTTCACGGTGATATTGAAGGATTTCCTCAATACTGTGCCGCCCCCTGCGTCTATCTCGACATCGAGTTTTGCCTTGCCGGCTTTCACATTGCCAGCTTCGGCTGCCCCCGGTATGGGATAAATGCGGACTTCGTTTGTTGCCGTGCCGGCTGATGTGCCGGTTCCGGTTGTTACGTCGGTTCCGTCTGTCGTTCCGGTCCCGTCGGCTGCATCAGTCCCGGCTGTTGTTTCGGTCCCGTCTGTTGCGGTCGTTATGATTTCCGCCGCAATCCCTGCCAGTTTTGAGCCGGATACGCCGCTAATCGCTACACTCTTCAAGGTTCCTCCGACTCCGTTGTAAACCGCTATCACTGCGTCGGATTCTGTCAGCGCCGTGTTCACGGTCACGGTGGTGTGGCTGATGGATATGCTGTTTGTACTTATTTCTGTTTTCTGCTTGTCATTGGTTACCCGGATAAGGTACTCTTTCGTGGTTTTCAGGGTATCGTCGGCTGTCACTGTCAGTACCGCCGTCCCGATGCTGCCGATGGTCAGCGGTATCTTATCGGGTTCTTCCTTTGTGGCTTTTCCTATTTTTATGACAGTGGTGTCACTTGATTTGTAGGTAAGCTTGCAGTCGCCGGTTGTCAGGTTTTTCAGGTAAACGAATTTCGCCGCGTCTGCGGTATCCGGTGTGGAAATCGGGTAGTAGACTATGCCGTTTTTGTCGGTCTGGGCAGATATCAGGTCGCCTTCGCTGCCGTCTGCTGCCCTCTTACGGAGCTCTGCATTTATCGTGGAAAGACCCTTTTTCTTGCTGTCAACTGCGCTTATCTTCCATTGTTTTTCATAAACGATGGTTTCGCCACTTACGACCTGTAAAAGCAGTGTCGTATTGCCCGCTTTGAGTCCGCTCAGTGTTACCTCTGCCCCGCGGTCAGTCAAGGCAAGGTTAGCAGGATTCCCAGGCGTTTCCGTATTTTCAATCTTTTTAAGGTTTTCCCATTTTACAATGTCTGCTTTTGCATTCTTCGCCAAGGTGATATTGTATTGCAGATTCAAAGCCGCCAGACGGCTATTGTTCGCTTCGCCGGACACCGTATAACGTAATACTGCCGTCGTAGGTGGTACGGCTGCTCCTTCCACTGACGCTGCGCCTGTGTCTTCGGAAGCAAACGCCAGCTTGGAAACATCATTTCCATCCGCATCTTTTAACGTAATCCCGTCTATAGTGGAAAAGACTACTGTTACCGTAGCATAAGTCCTTTGTTTCGTCACCGGATTCTCATTGTAAATGGTAAAGGTCTTTTCTTTCACGCCGGCAAAGGACTTTAACTGCACGCCCGCGTTTTCCTCTGTCCACTTCCAGCCTTCCGGGAGCTGCGCTTTGACTGCTCCGTCGCCAAGTGTCTTATCCACGTTGGTTACGACATACACTTTATGCCCGGCGGGCACTTCTTTTACTGTATCTTTTTTGACAACGGTATACTTCCATTCCGCTTTGATTTCTTGCTTTGTAATTGCTGAGGTCACTTTTGCGGTAATCGTCACTTCCGCCACGTCCGAATTTCCGTATGCGGAAGCGTCATAAGGCAGGGTTGTTACCACGCCCCGGTGGACGCCGCCTGTGCTGCCGCCTACGTTGTTGCTTGTGCCGCTGCCTGTGCCATTTCCTGTACTGCTGTCCGTTACCGTCATAATATCCGGTCTGCTGGATTCCCAGCTCACACTGGTATCCGCCGCCAGATCCGCGGGAGTGATGAATACCTGCAGCGTGTCGCTGTCGCCGTCAGACTCCAGTTTCGTCCTGCCAGACAGCAGTTCAATGGCTGTCACTTCGCTTGTCACGCTTACTTTACAGGTCAGTTCGACTGCCACCTTATTGACTGTCACGGTCACTACGATGGTCGTCGTGCCGCCTTTGACTGCCGTTATCGTTCCTTTGTCCGCAGAGCCTGTGACAGCCGCTGCCGTTACCACGCTGGGATTATAGGAGCGGAAACTTACTTTTTCCGTGGAAGAAAGCGCGCTGCCATCCCCCCTGGTCACGCCCAGCGTTGCCGTCTTCTTGTCGGTCAGTTTTAACTGTATCGGCGTATCATCCGTCAGCGGCTCGCCGTCGCACGTCAGGGCGTAATCCACAACCTTGACCGTACAGGCCGCGGTTTTATTATTCGCCGTCGTGACGGTAATCTTCGCCTCGCCTTCGCCCACTGCGGTTACGACGCCGTTACTTACGGTCGCTACTTCCGGCTTATCGCTTGCCCAGGTAAGTGTAGATGCAGCGTCCGCCGGGGTCAGAGTCGCTTTCAGCGTGAGACTGCTTCCTTTTAATAAGGTCGCGCTTGTCTGGGACAGTTTTACGGCTGTCGGCTCTTTAGGCGTTACCGGCTCTGTCTGGGTATTGCCGTCGTAATTGATGTTGACGTTCGTTTGTGTCGCATAAATATAGCCGTCTTTTTTTGCCATCAGCTTATAGACTTTGTTCAGGTCCGGGTCTTTCGCAAGGACAGGCTGCAAATCCTTTTTCGTAAAGTTATACGCCCCGATTTTTGTAACCGGGAAACTTGCCAGCGGTGTGCCGTCCCTGTCATCATAGACCTCTACGCTGTAGTCTGCAATAGAAAAGCTCTGGACCGTCTTATAACCCACGTTATTCGTATAGCTGAAGGTAATCCCCGAACCAAAAGTGCCAAGTCTTCCGTAGGTCTGCTCCGTCTCGCTATAGTATGTTTCACTGGAATGAGGCTTGCACCCTAATGCGTCGTCATAAGTCACTTTCGCATACAGTGTAGTATATTTCTGCGCCATATCGGAATAATAGAAATTTACAAAATCAAAAGTCTCATAAAAATCGATTTCTTTACATTCCACGTCCGTGACCGGCTGCTTGTTCAAATCAAAAAATTCCACCTTGAATTTTGATTTGTCCAATGCACCCGCATTTGCCAAACTTACCTGCAGGTAAGACATCAGCTCACCGTTTCTGATTTGGCTGCCCGCGTACTGACTGGTCTGATAAAATTTCGTATCGCCGTCGTTGAACAGATACAGGGTAGCGCTCGATGAAATCCCTTTTTCAGCATCGGAAACCGCTACTGTGTAAGTGCCCGCGTCAAAAGCCGTCTCAGAGGTAAAGGTTCCGGTAAATACTGCGGTAGTTCCATTCATCGCTGCTGTAAGCTGGGTTGTCGCTACCAAATCACTTTCCTTTGTCAGCGTTGCGGTAAGCGTATCGCCGTCTTTGACAGACGCTGCCCTAAAGACATTAACTGTAACGGGAATTTCCGTGCCTGTCTGACAGGATTTGGGTAAGATGCTATAGGACATCCCCTGCGTACCGAATCCGCTTGGGTAACAAGAAACAGTTCCACTATCCCCATGTCTGCTCCCGTCTGCTTCCCAACTGGCAGCATAATTAAGCACATCACCGGAATAGTTAGCGGGCGGATAATAAGGCTCTCCCGCACTATTTAAAAATTCCACTTCCGTTTCCAGACCCGTTACCGTAATGGCCGCAGTTGCCAGTACATTTGAGAAACTGTTCGTACTGGAATCGTATTGCGGATAGCTGCCCTTCTGGATGGCAAGTTGTATCCGGGTGCCTGTCTTCATCTGACTCGTTGTATACAATACATACTTTTTTTCCTTGCCATTAAAGACCATCTTCACTGTGCCATTATTGGAATTGGTAACCGGTGTATACACTTTTGTTGACACATGCTCCTGAATCTGCACTTCCGGATAACCGTCTTTAGATACAAACTCACAAAATACCCATTCTTCTCCTTCCGGAAAATTTGCTTTCTTCTTCAATCGGAAGGTTGTATAAGGAGAATAATTGCTTCCAACCAATATGGCGGAATCTGTCTCTGTAATTTCCGTTCCGTCTTCTCGTTTTAACACCGGATAGAAGCCGTCAGTATTTAACGCTTCCCCTTCCAGCTGAACATAGATATACGCTCCTGTATTATCATATCTAGCATCTATACCCACCTGGGTAATCAAAGACGTCGGACATTCCGATACCGCATAATTTTCAAAGGTATATCCATCTTTATTCGTCTCGATAATCAAGTCGTAACTGCCGCTTAATTTATAGGACAGCTTAATCGTGCCAGAGACATAAGGGCATATCCAATTTATTTCATCCGGCAATATAGTAAAGTAAAAACCAATGCTCCTAAAATAATTGCCCCATTGCCTTGCATAGTTCTTCTGAATAGTAGGTGCATCGATTGTCATTCCTACTACCTTATCAGGATTTCCATGCTCTACCAATTTCGCCCCGGTGACTTTCTCACCGTTTTTGGAAGGGATATCAACCCAAAAATCCAAGCTTCCCTCCCCCGGATTCAGCCACTTCTGTATTCCCATATCTGGCATAACAGGTTCTAAGGTAACTTCCTTTGCTACCGCCTTCGTTACAGCATCCGCCTCGTTTGATTCCTTGTACCGGGCCGTCAGCGTCACGGTATAGGTTCCTGCCGTAAGACCTGTAATTTCTGCAAGATAAGTGCTGCGATAAGCGCCATCCCCTATAGAAACAGAAGAGCGTGTACGTGTCATCGTATAGCTATTATCATCGGTGAATTGAGCTGTGACGTCCCATGACTGTCCACTTTCATGCTCTAATTCCACATAGAAATAAGATATTTCATCTCCACTCGAATAAGGATATCTATCCGAAACGATAAAAGATGCATCAGATGCAGCAGCCGCGTCATTCTGTACCGCTTCCACTGCCAAAATGTCCATCCCCGGCGCGTCATCCTCCGCTTCGGGAATTTCCGTAGATATGTTTTCGTCTGATTCGTTTGTTTCTTCTGTTGTGTTTGTCTCATCCTCTGCAGTATTTCCATCTTCGGTGTCTTCTGTAACCTCGCCACCTGCTGTTTCTTCAGAGGATTCCTCACCGGGCGTTATGCCCTCGCCGGGATTTTCCTGCTGGGAGTCGTCCTTACCCCCCCCCTAATTCTGCGCCACCTTCATCGGTGTCCGCTGCTGCGGGCGTAGTACTTCCGCCATCTGCCAGGCTGCCATCTTCCGTTACGGCAGAGGCTGCGGCATTTTCCTGCGCTGCATAAACAACACCGCCGTTTCCGGACAGCGACGTCACAGCCATAGCTACCGCAAGCAGAATCGCGAACGTCCGCTTCACTTTTTGAAGAGTTTTCTTCATTTTCTTTGTACTCCTTTCCTTGAATTTTTAAGTTTTTAGGCGTTTGCGAAACGCCAGAACCCGCATAATTACGGGATTCTTTTTTCT
>JAMPFM010000034.1 GCA_023664455.1 Blautia sp. | reverse complement strand
AGCATCAAGACCTTGGAGAGGGTCTATAAACACTACTACTATATAATACAAGGTAAGGTATTGATTATGAAAAAACAAGCATTTAACCCCTATCTGCCATCTTATGAATATGTGCCGGACGGCGAACCATATGTTTTTGGCGACCGTTTGTATGTATATGGCAGTCATGATGCTTTTGGCGGAAAGGGATACTGTGTAAACGACTATGTATGTTATTCCGCGCCGATTGACGATTTGGGGAACTGGAAATATGAAGGTGTTATTTACAGAAGGACGCAGGATCCGGTAAATCCGAAAGGCAACCAATATATGAATGCGCCGGATGTATGTGTGGGACCGGATGGAAGGTACTATCTTTATTACCAGCTCCAGATGCAGAATACCACGTCGGTCGCCGTATCAGAGAAGCCGGAAGGCCCATTTGAGTATTATGGAGTCGTAAAGCACCCGAATGGGAGACCCTATGGGTTAAAGAAAGATGCGTATAATTTTGACCCAGGCGTTTTACTGGATGATGATGGAAAAATCTATATGTATACCGGATTCTCACCGGATAGCGGTCTGTTGCGTTTTCTGATGGAACGCCGGGGCGGGACCTATAATGGCGGCTCCGTGGTGGAGTTAGAGCCGGATATGTTGACGTTAGCAGGAAGGGAAATGCCTACGATACCGGGAAAACTGTATGCAGAGGGAACAGAATTTGAAGAGCATCCTTTTTTTGAAGCAAGCTCTATTCGGAAAATTAACGGAATTTATTATCTCGTATATTCTTCTGTTTTAAGCCATGAGTTGTGCTATGCGACAAGCAATCATCCGATGGGACCGTGGAAATATGGCGGAACGATTGTAAGCAACGGAGATATAGGATTACCGGGAGTTACCGAGAAAAACGCCCGCAATTTCATAGGGAATACGCATGGCGGCATGGTCTGCGTCAAAGGACAATGGTATATTTTCTATCATAGACAGACCAATCAGCAGAGATGTGCCCGCCAGGGTTGTGCGGAGAAAATAACGATCGAAGAGGACGGAAGCATTAAGCAGGTAGAAATGACGTCCTGCGGATTAAATGATGGCCCGCTGCGCGCAGCCGGAAAATACGAGGCGCGTATCGCCTGCAATCTCTGGGGTAAAAAGGGAACATTCAACTATGACAGAAATAAATGCACGGAAACGGAATATCCCTATTTTACACAGTCGGGAGCAGACCGTGAATCCATGCCGGATCAGTATATAGCAAATATGAGAAATGGCGCGACGGCAGGATTTAAATATTTTGATTTTGATTCGGCACACCCGGAACATATTAGTATAGAAGTAAGGGGAAGAGCGAAGGGGAAAATGTATGTATATACCAACCCGGAAGTAGAGCCTGTTGCGAGAATTTTGGTAAAGCCCAATATGGCATGGCAGGAGTTTTCTGCAAATTTATCGAAAATAGAAGGTGTGAAAGCACTGTACTTTACTTATCGAGGGGAGGGGTATATTGACTTTAAGTCGTTTAGTTTATAAAACAGGAACAGATTTTGGAAATTGGAAAACAGACACTCTAAGAAAGGAAGATGGTAATGGATATGATTTATAAGGATAAAAGTAAAAGTATAGAAGAGAGGGTTCAGGACTTATTGGATAGGATGACCCTGGAAGAAAAAGTAGCGCAGGTTTCCTGTACCATGTCGAATCAGCCGGATGTAAAAGAAGTTATAAAGGATGGAATCGGGACGCTTAGCTGCCTGAATAGTTCTATGACGGGAAATATACAAAAAGATCAGGAAGAGCTGCATGAAATCCAGAGATATCTTGTAGAAGAAACCCGGTTGGGTATTCCGGCGTTGATTCATAATGAAGGGATTGCGGGATTGCAGATTCCCTGTGCGACAACATTTCAACAGTCAATGGGGATGGCGGCCACATGGGAGCCTGAATTGGCGCGAAAGATGGGTGAAGCAGAACAGAAGCAATTGCTGGCATTTGGTATGCATGCGCTTCATTCTCCACTATTTGATTTAGGAAGAGACCCCCGCTGGGGAAGAATCAGTGAAACCTATGGGGAAGACCCGTATTTAGTAGCACAGATGGGAACTGCGTTTGTGCAGGGTATTCAGAAAGATGACAAGGTCATGGCAACTGCCAAACATTTCATCGGATATGGAAATGCGGAAGGCGGCAGAAACGGCGGCGAGCTTCAGATGGGTGAAAGGACGTTAAAAGATACCTTTAGCTGGACGTTTGAAGCTGCAATTCAGGACGCCGGCATTATGGCTGTCATGAATGGTTATGGTATTTTGAATAATGAACCTGTAGCGACTTCTAAAAAATTGCTGACAGACCTTCTCCGTGAAGAACTTGGTTTTACCGGGCCGGTGGTATCAGATTATGGCAGTATCGGACGCGCGGACGCCAGATATCGTACTTCCGCAGACCAAAGGCAGACAGCAATACAGGCGTTAAAAGCAGGAATTGATGTAGAACAGCCTACGAATATTTGTTTTAAGCATCTCTACGACGCCGTAAAAGAGGGAGAAGTGGAAGAATCCTATCTGAATCAGGCAGTAGAACGTGTTTTGAGAGTAAAATTCCGGCTGGGACTATTTGAAAATCCCTATGGGGAAGGTAATTTTGAAGAAGAGACCAGAAAAGAAGAATACAAGGAATTGTCTCAAGAAATTGCGGAAAAATCAATTGTCCTGCTGAAAAATGCGGATCAGATACTTCCTTTAGGCAGCAATCTGAAAATAGCATTAATTGGTCCTTCGGCGGATAGCAAGGTGCAGATGTTCGGCGGGTATTCTTCTGTAGGGTCGGCCGGAAGTACGAGCCGGGATTTTGACCAGACAGAAAATGATAAATTTTTAACGATGGCGTATCAGGCTACGATTACAGAATTTAAGGACGGTTTGAAACAGGCAGGGATAGACTTTGAAGACGAACCATCCCCGGAACAGAAAAAAATCATTATGAATATGGTAAAAGAAAGTTTGTCGCGCGGGGATATGGAATATAGTTCTGCGCAGGATTTTCTGGATAAATATTATCCCGCCTGCCGCACTGTCCGGCAAGTCATGGAAGAAAAATTCGGAGCGGATAATATTTTATATGCGCCGGGTTGTGAAATCAGGGATGAAATTGCAGGCGGTATTGAGAAAGCAGTCGAATGCGCAAAACAGGCGGATATCGTAGTAGCCGTAATGGGCGGTTTGGAAAGTATGGTGGATGAGAAGGCTACCTGTGGGGAGAACCGTGATAATATCCATACGGACCTTGAAGAAAACCAGTTAAAGCTGATGGAAGCGCTATTTGCGGCGGGGAAACCGGTAGTGACCGTATTGATTGACGGACGTCCTCTATCGGTGGAAACAGTCAGCCAGAAAAGCAAGGCATTGCTTCATGCGTGGCTGCCAGCGGAACGTGGCGCAGAGGCAATCGTAAATGTATTGGCAGGAGAGGTGAATCCGGGTGGGAAATTGCCTGTAACCGTCGTAAAAGAAGCGTCACAAGTACCAATGTATTATAACAGGCTTCAATTATTTACAGCGCCGGAAACATGGTCAGAGTATATACATGATGAATCAAACGTACCGCTGTATCCGTTTGGGTATGGATTAAGTTATACGAGCTTTGAGTACAGCGGCTTTAAAGTAGAAAAGGAAGTTCCGGCCGATGGCAGCGTCCACATGAGTTTCTGTGTAAAGAATACAGGAGAACGGGACGGGGCAGAAATTGCACAGATTTATATACGGGATATTTTAAGCAGTGTTGCAAGACCGTGTATGCAGCTGGCTGCATTTGCCAAAGTGGCATTAAAAGCGGGAGAAACCAGGACAGTATCCGTGGAAATCAATTTAAGCCAGCTGGCATTCCATAATGATGCTATGGAATTGGTAGTAGAGCCTGGAGAAATGGAAGTCTTCGTGGGAGCGTCCAGTGAAGATATCCGTATGAAAGACCGGTTCCATATTGTCGGGGAAACCTATGCGGTAAAACGGCGTGTACATTCTGCCAAAGTGGAGGTTTTATCGGAGTAGCGCAGCAGACTTTTGGCTTCTTCCAGCTTGCACTGCATAATAAAGTCGCTGATATCGAAACCGAGTTCTTTTTCCGATCGGCACTTATTCCGATCTGGCATGTGTTTATGGCGTCTGTTTCCGATGGATATGGTCTGTTGAGCCATAAAGGAACGGTGTGGAAGCCGGTCGGCGAGGCGACGCTTGCGGGTTATGCTGCCACAGTGCAGAGGCATGGCGCTTGTAACCGCGGTAAACACAGCGATTTTGAAATGGAATTCATGGTTTGAGGCATCCATTTATGTGCCGAATCAGAAGGAACTCTGGCCGCTGCAGCTCTGGGTTAAGAGCATTACGGCGAGCTCGCAGGATTTCATGAAAGCAACGAATCCGAACTATGACAAGAACCTGCCCCAATATACGGTTATTGTCGCCGCGACAGCGCCGATTCTAATAGCATTCCTATTCTTTATCAAGAAGTTGGAAAAAGGAATGGCAATGGGCGGTGTCAAGGGATAACGGGAGAAAAAATAAGCCTGACTGGGAAAGCACAAGTAAGTGCTGATTTCCAGCAGGCTTTTTAACTACAGCTTTTATCCATGCTTCTTTTCACTGCTTGTTCAAACTCTGCTTCTGTGTCTACGAAGTGGTATGGCTCATATTCTCCATAGGCAGACGGTCTGCTTATCGTTACTAATTGAATCTTTTTATAATCTTGAAATCTTTTGAAATCTTTGTACAGCAGAAAAAATTTCTTATTTGACATATTTTCCGCATCCGCATATAATAATAGTAGTTGACAGGCAACGGCGTGTGTCTGTCCAGACGTTGAAGCATAATAGCGTACCGGAATGCCTTGTTATGCAGAGTCTTCGAGAGGGGTTGTGCAGTGAAACCTCAAACCGGTGTAGGCTGCAAAGCCGAAAGAAAATGCTCAAACCGCCTCGCATATGCGGGGCGGCTTTCTTTTGGAAAGGAATATACAATGGATAAACTGTCTGCATGTGCGAATGCCTATCATAAAATGTTGAATCTTACCTATCAAATTGTTTTAGGCAGAAAAGGAAAACTGTATGAGCTGCATATTGGCTTTGAAGCAGTTTCTTTCCACCATCTGATTGGTATCCACAAACTTCATGATCTGAGAATCGCCAGAGCAAACCGTGAGAAAGTATTCTCCGATATATTGGCGGGCAAAATCAGTTATGAATTTATCTCAAAGAGCAGATATTTCACACAGATAGAAAATCGTTTTTTCCCCTTTGCCAGTATAGAAAAAATCTTCGATGATAACAGTCTCGTTTTCCGTTACAACGCAAAAGTGAATCAGTTATCCCTGATTGAGGCGGATTATCTGATGTCTACTCCATATGAAGGGAATGATATCTATATTTTTCTCGCCAGAAAGCAGGATGATGATCATTATTACTGCCGTTCTTTCTTCCCCAAATCAGAGAGAGATTATACACAGGGACAGCCGCGTTTTACTCTGCTTAAAAAAGAAAAGACTTGCCTATCGACCGGAAAAACTACTGTGCAGTATGACCAGCTCACGCCAAAAGGGTAAATTTTCATTTACTGGCTCCCAGAGCGATGCTGATTCCGGTACTGCATCGGCGTCATCCCGAATTTCTTTTTAAACACATTCTGAAAATAAGCCTGACTGGAAAAGCACAAGTAAGTGCTGATTTCCAGCAGGCTTTTTGTGCTGTAGGCAAGCAGACTCTTTGCTTCTTCTAACTTACATCTTGTAATATATGCCCCGATATTGATACCAAGATTTTTCTTGAAAATCTGTATGGTATAGGAGCTGCTTCTGTTAAGCTGCTTTGCAACGTCGGCGATACTGATTGGCTCATTCGTGTGTGTACGGATAAAATCCATAGCGATGAACAAATCTGTCGGAATGCCTTCCGGGATTTTACTGTCGTGGGCGCGGCAGCAGAAATCAAGAAGCATAGAATATTGAAGCTGTTGAATTTCTTCAATGGAGTTCATGCTCTCAGCTTCCTGAATATAAAGATCCATTAGCTCATAGACCTGCTCGATATCGACGCCGCCCGGAATCGCGCCCATCATCCCAGCCTTGGTAGCCGTCCCGATAAAAATATTTTTGGCCTGACGTAAGGGCGTATTGGCAAGCGTGCCTTCGCGCAGACGGTTGTTGCTTTGCAGAAGGAAAGCCTCTAAATCCGCTACATTTCCTTTTTGGATGAGGGCATATAGGTTTTGCTCATAAAAGTAAGTGTTGTGCAGGTTCAGGTTTTCTTTGTTATTATAGGCATTTATAGTTTCTTCTTCCAAAAAAGATGCTGTCTCACCATTTTGGAAGAAATGCTCCGTGATGGAAACCCGTTCCTGATTCAGTACATAATGTAGAAAAACAAGATGATATAAAAACTGCGACGATGTAAGCTGTGGGATATTTTTCAAAAAGGCAGTGACAGCAGGGCGTGATTCCTTGGGAATCGCATTGTCGCGCAAAAAAAGATGACTCATGGCATCGGTGACAGGAATCTCAGAAACCGGACCGATATCCAGAGTATAGCCGCCATCTTTCATGCGGATTCTGCCATACAACATGCCGGAAGCGTCCGCATGAAAATCAGGATTTTTGTCAGAGCTTTCAAAAATCGTAACGGGAAGAGGCTCTATATGCAATGCACTGTACATAGAAGAATAAATCTGTCTGCCTCCCTGGCAGCAGGTCAGCGGGATATGATGCGCTGCAAAATAGGTTTCACAAAAATCAATCATCTCTATGGTCCTGTCCTCCACTTAATGATGTATTTTGAATTATTATATAATAATTTACAATATGAAACAAGATATTACATAAAGAAAATTCTTTGCTGCTTTATATTTATAAGAAATGGGTAGGCTAACTACCTAAATATAAGGAGAGTGAAATATGGGATTTTCAAAGGACTTTTTATGGGGTGCAGCGACTGCAGCTTATCAGGTTGAAGGAGCATACGCAGATGACGGCAAAGGACCGGGAATCTGGGATGTGTTATCCGAGGGGCATGTTGTACATGGAGAGAATGGAAATATTTCTGCGGACCATTATCATCATTATAAAGAAGATGTTGCCCTTATGAAAGAAATTGGTTTAAAGTCGTATCGTTTTTCTGTTAGTTGGCCGCGGGTAATACCGGAAGAAGGAGTAGTCAATGAAAAGGGACTTGCATTTTATTCCTCTCTTGTGGATGAACTCTTAAATGCCGGAATCGAACCGATGGTTACGCTTTTCCACTGGAATCTGCCCATGTGGGCATATGAAAAGGGCGGTTGGCTCTGGGATGGGATTTCTGACGTTTTTGCCGATTATGTAAAGATTGTCGTGGACGCGCTTTCAGACCGTGTGCAATATTGGATGACTATTAACGAACCACAGGCTTTCATCTGCGGTGGTTACTTAGGTGGTATACATGCGCCTTTTTTACAAATCATGGACAAAGTGCCGGAGCTGACAAAAAATGCATTATACGCGCATGGAAAGGCTGTTTCTGTCATCCGCGCCAATGCCAGGAAAAAGCCGCTTATCGGGCTTGCTCCTACGGGCTCCTATTTCACACCCGAAGAGGATACCCCGGAGGCAATCGAGAAAGCAAGACAGTTGACTTATGATGAAACTATGCCGTTTGGAAGCGCATGGTGGATGGATCCGGTGCTTTTAGGCACGATTCCGAAGGGAGAGCAGAATATTCTTACGGCAGAGGATATGAAGACGATATACCAGCCTCTGGATTTCTGCGGGTTTAATTTGTATAACTCGAATAATTACAACGATCCGTATGATGGAAGCAAAAATCCTCTGATACGCCCAGGCATTCCGCGTACAGCGATGGGATGGCCAATTACCCCGGAAGCATTATATTGGATTCCGCGGTTTCACTATGAGCGTTATCACTTGCCCATCCTGATTACGGAAAATGGCATGGCAAATACAGATTTTATCATGAGTGATGGTCAGGTTCACGACCCGCAGCGCATTGATTACATGCGGCGTTATCTTAAAGAAGTCAGACGGGCAATAGATGACGGAATATCGGTCATAGGTTATCAATATTGGTCATTCATGGACAATTTTGAATGGGCGGACGGATACGATAAACGGTTTGGTTTGATTTATGTAGATTATCAGACTTTGAAGCGGACGCCGAAAGACTCTGCACGATTCTATGCAGAGGTTATCCGAACAAACGGAGAAAATTTATAGAAGACGAGGAGGCATAGGACAAATGAAAATTAGTGAAAATCTTTTAATTGGCGCTTCTACAGCAGCACATCAAGTAGAAGGAAACAATAGAAATAGTGACTGCTGGATTCTTGAAAATATGGAGCATAGCATGTGGGCTGAGCCATCAGGCATAGCGGATGACCATTATAACAGATATAAAGAGGATATCCAGCTTATGGCGAAGGCAGGATATCAGGCATACCGTTTTTCCATTGAATGGGCAAGAATTGAGCCAGAAATGGGAAAATATAGCGATGAGGAAATTCAACATTATAAAGAAGTGTTGCTTTGCTGTGAAGAACATAACATTATTCCGATTGTAACAATGCATCATTTCAGTTCCCCGGCGTGGTTGATGCAGCATGGCGGCTGGGAAAGCGAGAAAACGCCGGAATTATTTGCAAAGTATTGTGGGTATGTTGTGGAGAGGTTAGGGGCGCATATGCCATATATCTGTACAATCAATGAGGCAAATATGGGACTTCAGATAGCAAAACTGATGAAATATTATATGCCCACAGAATATAAGACAGAAGAAAAAACATCGCATGGGACGGTTCAAGTTGGTATTAATACTGATGCGGAACAATATATGGAAAGCTATATGAAAAGTGTCGGCGAGGCATTCCATACGAAGCCGGAAAATGTGCAGATTTTTATATCGGCAAGAAGCGAGCGGGGAGACCAGCTTGTGATGGAAGCACATATGAAGGCGAGGGATATGATTCGGAAAATGAGTCCAGATACGAAAGTTGGGATTACGTTCTCTTTATTTGATTATCAACCTGTTCCGGGTGGAGAAAGCCGAAGCGAAAAAGAATGGGAGGATGATTTTAAACATTATCTTCCTGCTATCAGAGATGATGACTTTTTCGGTCTACAGAATTATACGCGGAAGTTTATTGGGAAAGACGGGGATTTGGAGCCGAAAGAGGGAACAAGGCTTACTATGGCTGGGTATGAATTTTATCCAGAGGCGCTGGGACATGTCATCAGGCATGTGGCAGAAGATTGGAAAAAGCCGATTTTTATAACAGAGAATGGAATTGCCACGGATGATGACAAAGAGCGCGTAGAGTATATTACGAAGGCGGTCAGGGGCGTCCAGGAATGTATCAATGAAGGGATTCATGTAAAAGGATACTTCCATTGGTCATTAATGGACAATTACGAATGGCAGGCAGGATATAAACAGACGTTTGGACTGATTGCTGTAGACCGGGATACAATGGAAAGAAAGCCGAAACCGAGTTTTTATTTTCTTGGGGATATCGCGCAGAAAAGAAAATTATAAATTACAATATAGTAAAAAATATTACAATACAAAAGATGGTTTATGGACTATAGTTGCATTATACATAGTAATGTAAAAAATGAAGGAGGGAACTTATACTTATGGGTAAAACAAAGGAACTAGGGCTTGATGCCAATGGTGTGCAGAAAGTTATGCGGGGGAAGGATTACGGCGCCGATATGTTAGGGCAGTTGGGTCTTGCCTTAATGAGTAATATTGTTGGGCAGCTTACCTATTTTTATACTGACAAAGTAGGCGTTGCTGCCGGGGCAGTGGGTGTTGTCATGGCAATCGCAAAAGTCATCGATGCATTTACAGACGTTATCTGTGGTCATATCGTGGATAATTCCAGTGGCGGTGACAAGAAGTATTATAGATGGATGATTCGGATGGCTGTACCGGCTGCGGCAATTATGGTGCTGCTCTTTACCGTACCGATTCAGGCGGGGCAGATTCCGGCGCTGATTTATGTATTGGTTACCAATGTACTTCTGACAGCAGTGCTTTATACTATGATTGCCACGCCTTACGCCGCAATCCAGATTGTCCGGTCGAAGAGTATGGAAGAGCGGACGAAGATGGGCGTATTCAGGGCAGTCGGAAGTTATGCTTCTGGAATGTTGGTAGTGCTTATGACGGTTCCGATTACAAATGCATTGGGCGGAGCGCAGAGCGCATGGGTTAAATATGGGGCGATGTTAGGTCTGATTATTCTGTTGTGCTTTCTGGTTTGTTACAATAATGGTCGTAAGGCAAAAATGGAGAATAGTGCAGATGTCTCAGCGGAAGTGGAAAACGAGGAAGAAGAAAAGGTTCCGTTTGGGGAAGCTATGGGGATACTTTTCCGTAATAAATATTGGGTCATGGTGCTTTTATTCAATTTAATTGTGTCTGTTACAAGTACGATTTCAGGCAGCTCGGCTACTTATTACTGTAAGTGGATTTTTGGAAATGATAATCTGGTGGCGGCAGCAGGAGCGTTTGGTATGCTTGGCACGGTTCTGGGATTTCTTATTTCGCAGCCCATGATTAAAAAATTGGGCGCCCAGAAATCTATCCTGTTCGGGCTTGCAGGGGCGGCTCTGTTTGCAGGAATAAGATGTCTGATGCCTTCCAGTTTCGTTATGTATGGGATAACCGGTGCGCTTGGAAGCTGTGTCCAGATTCCGCTTATGTGTCTGTATGGTGTTATCTTAGGTTATGCAGTGGATTATAATGAATACAAGTCTGGTAAAAAAGTGGTTGCGATTTCATCCGGCGCAGTTAGCTTCGGCAGTAAAGTCGGAAGCGGCGTGGGTTCTATTATATTATCAGCATGTCTGGCTCTCAGCGCTTATGATGCGACTTTAGAGGTGGCTACAGATTCTATGAGAGCAGGAATTTATGCCTTTTCCAATTATGTACCGGTCATTATTAATGTATTGATGTTTGTCATTTTCCTGAAATTCGATATTGAGAAGAAATTGCCGCAGATAAGAAAAGAAATGGAAGAAAGAAGAGCGTCGGCAAATAAATAAAGAGGGAAAACTGCAAGGAACAATATAAAATGCAGGAATTAGAATGCAGAAATTAGTCTGGTTGGAAAAAGCATAAAGACAAGAATCATATTCCAGAAGAAAGGGGAAACATATGCAGTATACAATCAACAAGACGAATTACCACACATTTCAGAGAATAGAAGTGAATAAAATGCCGCCGCGGAGTTATTTTATTCCTTATCCAAACCGGAAAGAGGCCGATGCGGTTTCTGCAAAAGAGAAAAGATACAAATCTGGGAAGGTCGTCTGCCTGAATGGCGAATGGGATTTTAAATTTTATCCCATTCCCACAGATCTGCCCGATAAGATAGAGACGGATACGATGCAGTTTGAGAAATTGGATGTGCCTTCCTGTTGGCAGTTTCGTGGATATGGAAGTCCTTTCTATTTAAATGCCAGATATCAGTTTCCTTATAATCCGCCCCATATCCCGACGACGAATCAGGCAGAGAAATCCTTCTGCTGGCTAGGCTCGGACTATGGAATTAAACCCAGGTGGCAGGTTCCGAAAGAGGAATATAATTATGTGGGTGTATACCGGCATTTCTTTACGGTAGAAGATGTGAATAAGAATTATGTCATATCCTTTCTGGGAGTGGCAAGCTGTATTGATTTCTATATCAACGGGCAGTTTGCCGGCTATTCGGAAGGCTCGCACAATACGGCGGAATTTGATATTTCCGGTTATGTACTGGAAGGAGATAATGAAATCGTCGCCGTGGTACATAGGTGGTGCACCGGCACTTATCTAGAGTGTCAGGATATGTTTAGGAACAATGGTATTTTCAGGGACGTCCTGCTTAGGATCAGTGAAAAAACAGATATCTGGGATGTGGACTTCAAACAGAAGAAGCAGGGGGATGGAACCTGTCTTCTGCGGATGGAAGCATCAGTTTATTCTGACACAGATGTCACTTTTACACTAGAAGGTCACGGCATCAAAGAGACGATAACGGTTTCTTCCGATGGAAAAAAGGCGTCAGCCGTTTTCAAACAGCTTCAGGTAAAGGAGTGGAACGCAGAGTATCCTACGCTATATAACTTATACTGCGAGACGAAAACAGCCTGTATCAAGACCCGGATTGGATTTAAAACAATAGAGATTCAGGGCGATGTATTTCTGATTAACGGAAAGAAAGTCAAACTTCATGGCGTGAATCATCATGACACCAACTGTAAAAACGGCTATACAATGACTCCAGATGAAATCGAGCAGGACATGAAGCTATGCAAGGAATACAATATCGATACGGTCAGGACGTCCCATTATCCGCCTGACCCGTTGCTGTTGGAGCTTTGTGATGAATTGGGAATTTATGTGGTGGATGAAGCCGATGTAGAAACGCATGGGACATTTGCCCACAAACTGCCGCCCAGCTATAATCATCTCAGCCATGACCCGGCGTGGGAAGTTTATTTCATGGACCGTATCCGCAGACTGTACCAGCGCGATAAACTGCACCCGTCTATTATCCTGTGGAGCCTTGGGAACGAATCCGGCGGTTATCATAATACAGACCTCATGTATCAGTATCTGAAAAAACATACGGATATTCCGGTTCATTATGAGAGTGCAATTCATTGTAAGAGAGTCGCTTATGATGTAGGCAGCGAGATGTATCCAGAGGTAGCAAAAGTCCGTATGGTGGGTGAAAAGAAGCGGAAAGAAAAACAGCTTTGCGACAGACCCTACTTTTTGTGCGAATATGCCCATGCAATGGGGGTAGGACCGGGAGACGCCGAGGCATATTGGAAAGAAATCTATCGCTATGATAACCTGATGGGTGGGTGTGTCTGGGAAATGATTGACCATGCCGTACTTCATGAAGATGGGAATTATACTTATGGCGGAGATCATGGGGAATGGGCGCATGATAGTAATTTCTGCGTGGATGGAATGTTTTACCCGGATAGGAGACCGTCCACCGGAGCCAAAATTATGCGGTTTATTTACCGTCCGATTCGCGTAACGCATTTGTGTGACGATAGATACGAGTTATTTAATACGACTGCCTTTTCTCCGGGTAAAAGATATCGTCTGGAATGTAGGTGGAATGATGGCAGCAGCACGCAGATTATCCCGGATACAGAGCCGTTATCCAAGACGCAGGTACAGATAGCGCCGCCTCAGACAGACAATGGGGAATGGCTGCTTACAGTAATTACCTATGATACCGAGACAGAAAGGGAAGTAGCCAGAGAGCAGATAGAGGTAAAATCATGCCTTCCGTCAGAAACGGAAATTGTAAAAGGTGCAGCTTTCCCGGAAGGGTTTGAGTATGAGGGCAAAGGAATGCAATTAAACCTTGGCAGCGGCAAAATGCTTCCAGGCGAACCCTATACCATTCTGTTCCGTGCGCCGACAGACAATGATAAGGACTTTTTCCTAAAAAGCTGTATGGATCCTTTTATGAATCAGAAGGAAGAAATCGTTTCTGAGGAAAAGAAAGAAGGCGTCATAAACCGGGTAACACGGATTACTTGTAAAAATCATGTTTTTACCTGCACAGATTGTTATGAAGCTTGCGAGGAAGGGATTCTGGTAACAAGTACGCTCCATTGTGAAAAAGGAAAAGGCTATGTGCCAAGGTTTGGGAAAGCTTTCCGGCTGGATGAGAGTTTTGACGATGTTTTCTATATAGGAAGAAACGGAGAATCCTATGCGGATATGAAAGAGCAGTTCCAGGTTGAGGAAGTTTCCTGTAAAGTAGCAGATATGACAGAGCCCAATATTCGCCCGCAGGAAAGCGGAAACCGCTGCGATTGCAGGATGGTACGGATAAGCGATGGAAAGTGTGATGTTACGATTCAGGCGATAGATAAACCTTTCGAGCTGGGAATAAAGCCGTATAGCGATAGGGAGCTTCTTGGGATGAAGCATCAGAAAGATGAGAAAAGGACGGGGACTTATGTGACGATTTCGGCATTCCAGATGGGGATTGGGACGGGGATATGTGGGCCTAAGACAGCGAAGATGTATTGTTATCCGGTGGAGCGGGATTATACTTTAAAATTCTTAGTAAAAGTGAAAAAATAATGCTTTACAGTTGTGTAAGTTAACTTCATGGGAAGCTATTTTTAAGTAGTATTTGGCGGGGGCGGCAGGGCAGACAAAAAATCCTGCGAAGGCGCGCTCTCGCTCCGTGAAAAACGCAGCGGTACTAAGCTTAAAAGCCGCGGAAGCGGCTTTTTCGCTAAGTGCCGGCGTTTTTCAAGGGCCTTCGCAGGATTTTTTGTCTGCCCTGCCTGGTTTTCGACAAGAAGGCAAGAAGAGATTGATGGGGAGTGGATTTCTGTGGGCGCCTGCGTTGGTGGCAGTTTATCTTGATTTTGGTTTTTATTTCTATTACTATTCTAGATATTTCCCTGCCTGATAAATCGAAAAGTTGAAGTTCCGAAGGTGCATTTTGTCCCATTTAGAGGAAATTTTCCGGTAGTAGGAGGAGAAGGCGGAATCTTCTAGGGAGTCTGTGTTCCCGGATAGGTAGGGGTTGGTGGTCTCGTTTAGGATGATGGGGGCGGCGTCGGCGGACAGGCGGGTGAGGTAACGCTCGCTGTCGTAGATGTCGTAGCTGTCCAGGTAAGCGGTGTGCTCCGGGGTTAAGTTGTAGCGCGCAATCCAGTAATCCGGGTGGGAAAAGGAAAGCCCGATATAAAAGACAGCAGTGATGGCAACGCTGTAAAAAAAGAGCGGGAAGCGTTGGAAGTAAATATAGATCGTAATGCCGACCATCAGCAGGAAAATCACGGCAAGCGCCCATAGTACGAAAATCCGCAGGAAAGTCAGGTTGTATCTTGCGATATACATGAACATCCGCAGCGCGCTTGATAAAATCATGATGAAAGTACATCCGCTGATAATGGTAAGCGTGATTTTCAGAATGATATTTTCCTTAAAATAGGCGATACAAAACAGCACAAGGATTAAGTTTAAGATACAGACAGTCAATAGCTGGAAAAATCCCTGTCTGGCATATGCAGAATAGGTGTAGCCTTCGGGAAGCTGCATATTGCCGATGAAAAGGTAGAGAATCTGTATCATGCTGAAAAAGAGATAAACAAGGCAGAGCATTCCATTTACTGTAATCGCGATAACTGGTTCCAGGGTGTTCTTCCTGGTAACGGTTTCCGGCACGCGCTTTTTACAGAGTGCGGACAAGAAAGCGTAAGAGAGAATAAGAACCACGAAAAAGAGGAAAGCGATTCCGAAAATTGTACGAAACGAAAAATCGAATGAAAATAAATCTTCTACAATATTTCTAAAAACCACGTCTGCGCCGCATAAGAGAAGGATTATGACTGTCAGGACCGGTATCGAGATGGCGACGCCGAGTAGAATATAGGCAAAATAGTTTTTCCGGTTTGTTTTTTTCTCTTTTTGCGCATCAAAAAAAGAAGCCAGGTCGATTAAAGGGCTGAAAATGCAGAGCAGAGCGCCCCCGATAGTCTGGAAAATCGCCCGGATATATTTGGGAAAATTCCACCCGCTGTCCTGATAGACTGTATGCAGCATAAGAATAAACGTCAGGACGAAAATGCAGAGTTTATTCATCAGCAGAATCGGCGTAGAATCGGTGCAGCAGTTGGAAATGCCGAGCAGTACGACGCTGATCAGATAGAAGAGACTGTCTTTTTTGTAGGGAACCCCTAACTTTTTCATAGATAAGAAGAAATAGCAAAGGGTTCCGGCGACGAAAAAAGGGTAAGTAATACCGGAAGTATTTTTATAAAGACAGAATGTGTAAAAAAGAGCATAAATGGCGCTCGCTGCCCCGAAAAAGGAAAACTGGCTTTTCATGCGCTTGGTCATGGGGGTTTCTTCATTCGATGCATTCTGCGTCTGTGCCGGATTTTGCGGTGTAGGCGGGTAGTATGGGTATTGGCTGTTATAGGGATTGGGCTGCGGGTTATTTGGGTTTAGGTTTTGATTTTGGCTTGGGTTCTGGTTTTGGTTTAGGTTTTGACTTAGGTTTAAATTTTGATTTTGAGGTTGGTTAGTCATGGTCTTTTTCTCCTTTCGGTGAATCTTCTATATATTGGATGATGTCGCCGGGCTGGCAGTCCAGCGCGCGGCAGATGGCTTCCAGTGTGGAAAAGCGGATAGCCTTTGCTTTATTATTTTTTAGAATGGATAGATTGGCGAGGGTAATGTCTACTTCGCCTGCCAGCTCGGTCAGGCTTTTTTTACGCATAGCCATCATAACGTCCAGATTTATCATAATTGCCATTTTGGTTTACCCCCTGTTATATGGTCAAGTCGTTTTCCAGCTTGTAAGTGACGGCTTTGTCAAATACCTGGGAAAGGACTTTGCTGAACAGTCCCGCGATGACGAAAACCAGAATCAGAATCAATACGGCGGGCGTGATATAAATAAAAAGCCGGCACGCCATGATAACTGCAATGAAAAAGCTGTAAACGCTCATCTTCTCAAGACTTTTCACATTTTCCCGGATAAAGCAGTCGTCCTTTAAAACCGAGAGAAACATTTTACGCAGCTCGCGGATAATCAGGACTGCGAAGATGCCCGCAAGGAAAAAAACGACGAGCAGAGAGTAATAATTTCCCCGGAAGTAGGAATTGTACTTTCCGTAAATCCTGATGCTGAAAGGCAGCGTAAGCGTGACGAGAATACCGGAATAGAACATGAAGTCCAGCAGGTATTTCGTAAATAAGGTGAGTTTATCTTTCATATGGTAAAGTTCTCCTTTTCCATCAATGTGTGCAAACGGTATTCCTATGTCTGTAAATTGCAAGGTATCGTTTGCCTTTTCCATAATATAGCACGTGAAAACATGAATGTCAATAAATATTTATCGAAAATCAATAAATTTTTACCAAGATACAATAATAGCATAAAAAATAACCAAGAAAAGGGGGCGAAAAATAGAAAATTTAACCATAATTACAGCAAAAATTGTTGCCTGTGAAAAAAAATTAGAAGATTTTCATAAAAAGTTTGAACAATTAACCGTTAGGGTTTATAATAAAAATGAACGGACAATCAGAGATTGTACAATATTACTATAAGAGCTAGGAGGCATAAGTATGACTGAGAGACAGTATAAGAGAGCGAACAGTACGGTATTTCCCGTGTTGTTGATTATTCTTGGGTACATTGCCGTATCCATGTTATTATGGGCTAATTCTGCGGGAGCTACCTGGCGGACGTGGACGCAGCTTGTGGCGGCTGTAATTGGGATTATTGTGAGTATCGCTGCTTTCGTTACGGCGAGAACGAAAAAGATATGTGGAATTATTATGTTAGGAAGCGCTACCTGCGTATACGGAATTGTCAGTCTGATTGGTACGACGACAGGTACATGGACTTATGCGCTGCCGGTTTTATTTACGGCGATGGCATTTCTGAATTTGAGACTTATCGTCTGTGGGAATATTTTTACGATTGCCGTAACTGCAATCAGGCTCGTTATGGCAGTAGGCGCCAAGAATGACGCCGCCATGATGGATTTGGTTATTGCAGTTGTTACGCTGTGTCTTGCGGCGTTTGCATCCATCCGCGCTGTTATGTTGTTGATTCATTTTAACAAAGAAAGTGTAGACAGTGTCCGTGAGGCTGCGGAGAAACAGGAAGAAAACAATAAGAAGATGACGCTTGTAGCGGAAAACATTGCGGAGCACTTTGAAAGCGCGATGGAAATGCTTGAGAATCTGAAAAGCAGCATCGATACCAGCAATTTCGCTATGGGAAATATTGTGGACAGTACGGAAAGTACGGCGGAAGCGATTCAGAACCAGGCGGCGATGTGCGCTGATATCCAGGATAGTATGGATAGGGCGGAAGAGGGAACCAAGAAAATGTTGGAAGTTTCCCATAGTACGAATGTCATGGTGGACGAGGGTTCTAGCGTCGTAAAAGAGCTGAAAGAACAGGCACAGAACGTGGAAGCGGCAAGCGATATTACGGTGAAAGTAATCGAAAGCCTCACCGCGAAAGTAGGGGAAGTACAGAGTTTCGTGGGAGCGATTCTGAGTATATCCAACCAGACCAACCTGCTTGCATTGAACGCATCTATCGAGGCGGCGCGCGCCGGGGAAGCAGGAAAAGGTTTTGCGGTTGTTGCAGAAGAAATCAGACAGTTGTCAGAGCAGACCAAGGAAGCTTCCAACAACATCACGCATATTATAGGCGAGCTGAATGAAGATACGAAACGGGCGAATGAAAGTATTGAAAATTCGGCGGCTTCCGTAACCAGACAGAATGAACTGATTGAGAATACAAAAGAGAAATTTGAGAAAGTAAATGAAGAAGTGGCAGAGTTGGCGGAGAACATCGAAAATGTAGAGCGGATTATCGAAGATATTTTACATTCTACCAGCACGATTACCGACAATATTTCACAGTTGTCTGCAACGAGCGAAGAAGTGGCGGCTTCCTCTACTGAAAGTATGAGTGCGTTTGCAAAGACGACGGAGGATATGACGAATACCAAGAAGATTCTAGAGAGCATTTACGCGCTGGCGCAGGATTTGAAGCAGACGACGTAGAGATGGGGTACATGAGTATCATGGTGTATTTGCGATGAGGTGAAGGTTAAGAAGAATATAGAGGGAAAAGGATTGCGTAGGGGGGCAGTCCTTTTCTTTTGCGCGCCTTTCCGTGTGTTATGAAGAATGGGATTGACTGAATAAGTGGAAGGGACTATGATAATGAATGGACTAAAATAAAAATGGAAAATAAGAATGGAAAGCGCGGAAAATGGCGCGGATACTTTGGCTATGAGAAAGGGAAAAGGTTATTGATATGAGAAAGAAATATGATAGTAAATTATGGTCTTTTATTTTTTGTATGGGACTTCTTGTGGTTATGGCGCTGGCTGTTACGGGTTGCAATGGCAGTAGGGAAAGTGGGGCGTCTGCTAGGGATGGACAGGAAGCAGGAGTCGTGGCGGAAGGTGATCCACAGGGCGAGTATCAACAGTTAGGCGAAGGCAGTACAGTGTTTTTCTTTACGGTAGTAGATAAGGAAGGCACGGAGACAAAGTTTGAAATCCATACAGATAAAGAGACGGTAGGCGAAGCGTTGTTGGCGCTGGGATTAATCGCGGGGGACGAGAGTGAATACGGACTTTATGTAAAGACCGTGAATGGAATTACCGCGGATTATGATGCGGACGGGGTATATTGGGCGTTTTATATTGACGGCGAGTATGCGCAGACAGGCGTTGATAGCGCTTCCATTACGGAAGGGGCGTCTTATTCCTTTAAGGTGGAATAGGCATTGTGCACAGGGCGGACAAGGGGTGTAAGCCATGAAACTTACAATTAGGGAAATTGTTGTATTTTCAATGCTTGGAGCTATTATGTACGCCTCTAAGATTGTAATGGAATTTGCGCCGAACATCCACTTACTAGGCGTATTCACCGTTGCTTATACGGTTGTTTACCGGAAAAAGGCGTTGTATCCCATTTACATCTATGTGTTGTTAAACGGTATTTTTTACGGATTTGCAACATGGTGGATTCCCTATCTGTATCTATGGACTGTTCTCTGGGGGATGGTCATGCTGCTGCCGAGGAAGATTCCTAAGAAATGGCAGCCGCTTATCTATATGGGCGTGTGCGCTGTACATGGCTTTTTATTCGGGACATTGTACGCGCCGGCACAGGCGCTGCTCTATGGTCTCAGTTTCCAGGGAATGATTGCCTGGATTGTGGCGGGGCTGCCGTGGGATTTTATTCACGGGATTAGTAATTTTTGTTGTGGTATTTTAATCGTACCGATTATTTCTGTATTAAAGCTTGCGGAAAATAGGCAGGAAAAGTTATAAAAGAAAAATTTTTCTTTGAACTTTTCCTGCTTTTTTAACGTTATTTATGATAGAGAGGAAACAATAGCGTCCGATACGGCTTGCAAGAGGAAAATCAAGTGACAGACAGAGAGCTCATCCGAAAAGTTCATAATGGCAGTAAAGAAGCCTTAACAATGATTGTGCAGAAGTATTATGATGAAATCTATCGTTTTTGCTTCTTTCTGACGGGGCAGGAAACGGATTCTTACGATATTGCGCAAGAGGTATTCCTGAAGTTTATCAGATATGCGGATTCTTATCAGTATAGGAATCTGAAAGGATATCTGCTGATTATTGCGCGCAATCTATGTTATGACTTTTTCCGGCATAAAAAGGACGTCCTTTCGATGGAAGAAATTGCAGAGACGGGAGAGGAAGATAGAGGGCTGAAGCTGGCGGAAGAGAAGATGCTGCTGCAGGAAGCGCTTATGGAAATTGCGCCAGAGCAAAGGGAAGTCGTTATTTTACGGATTTACGAGGAGCTTTCCTTCCGGGAAATCGCGAAGATGCTGGGTTGCAATCTTTCTACGGCAAAGTCCCGGTATCGGCTGGGGATAGAGAAATTGAGGCGGCTGCTTTAGCGGAGCGGGCTGGCAGAAAAGGCAGCAGTAGTTAACAGTAGTCAGAAAGAGTTATCATGCAGCGTAGTATTAGTTTTTTATCATATAGGAGGGGCATGGTGAAAAAGGAAGAGAGATATATACGGGATAGGTTTCTGATGTCCTGTCAGACAGTGGGCATTGACAATCAGAAAAAAGAAGATACATTATCGTTATTGCAGATTAAAATAGACGAAAAGAAAATCGGCGTGCTGCGTGACAGGAAACAAATCCTGATAAGCCAGATGCGCTATATGGATAAATCCACATTTGCCGTTCATTTGCTTTTATGTATCGTCCTGCTGCTTTTTGCGGGTATTATGCAGTTTTATAAGGTGGAAAAAGAAGACGTTATCCTGTTTTCCATGATACTATCCATTGTTCTTGCAGTGGTGTCTATTATGGGGGTTGGCCGCATTTTCGGTTCGGGGATTGCGGAGCTGGGTGAGAGCTGCTATTTCAATGTGAAACAGATTGTGGCGTTTCAGTTTGCATTATCGGGCATTATTAATCTCGTGGTTTTATCCTGCGGAATCTTTTTTATCGGATTACAATGGAAAATCAATCTGCTGCAAATCGGGCTTTATATTCTTGTGCCGTTTATCGCCGCGCAGTGCTGCTGTCTGAGGATTCTGCTCTGGGAGCTGGGACGGCGAAACGTCTATGTCCTGATTATGGCGGGCATGTTTCTTATGATTTTGCAAATGATACTGGCGCAGATACCGGCGCTATATCAAATCACGTCGCTTGCCCTATGGGGGATTGCGTTTGCGGCCGGCGTCGTGTTATTCGGATTACAGCTAAAAGCGTTGTTCCGGGGAATTGAAAAGGGGGAAATGATATGCATGAATTAGAATTGATAGACGTGGTAAAAAGTTACAAAGAGAAAATGGCGGTGCAAAAGACGAATCTGAAACTGACCAACGGCATCTACGGCTTAATGGGTGAAAACGGCGCGGGCAAAACGACTCTTATGAGAATGATTTGCGGCATTCTGGAGCCGACCCAGGGGAATATCTTGTGCGATGGTATGCTGATTAGGAAGATGGGTGGTGAGTATCGAAGTCTTTTGGGATATCTGCCGCAGGATTTCGGATACTATGAAGATTTCAGCGCCTATCGTTTTCTATATTATATGGCGGCACTAAAAGCCCTTCCCGAAGACTATGCCAGGACGAGAATCGAAGAATTGCTGGAAGTGGTGGATTTAGCGTCTGTAAAAGATAAAAAGTTAAAAACTTTTTCCGGCGGTATGCTCAGACGAATCGGCATCGCGCAGGCGCTTTTGAATAACCCGGAAATCCTGATTCTGGACGAGCCGACTTCCGGGCTGGATCCGAAAGAGAGAGTCCGCTTCCGCAATATCATCAGCTCCCTTGGGAAAGACCGCATCATTATTCTATCGACGCATATCGTATCCGATGTGGAATATATCGCCGATAGAATCCTGATTATGAAGAATGGCAGAATCATACAGGAAGGGACGGAAAAGCAGTTAGCAGAAGGGGTCAAAGACTGTATCTGGAAATGTCTCGTTTCCGAGAAAGAGGCAGAGCGGCTGAATAAAAAATACGTCATCAGCAATCTAAAAAATCACGGCGAGCAGGTGGAGCTGCGCATCGTATCGACAGAAAAACCGACGCAGGACGCCCAAAAGCTGGAGGCGTCGCTTGAGGATATTTACTTGTATTATGTGCAGAATGAGCGGAGTTAAGGATACCGAAATTGGAAAAAAATCAAAATCGGCAGCGTTAACTTGAAAATAAGCGCAAAGATGATAAGAAATGAAGATTGTATAAGGATATAAAGATAGGGGATAAGAACATGAGACTATACCGGCTAGAGTTATACAAGCTCTGTCACCGGAAAATTTTTGTGATAGGGGTATTGAGTTTAATTTTGATATTGGGGTTTTCTGCGTGGCTGAATATTACGGGGGAAAGGGTGAGGGTGGATGGCGTCGATTATAGCGGATATCAGGCGATAAAGATAAATCGGCAGATTACAGAAGAGTTTGCAGGAGTTTTAACCGATGAGAAAGTGGATAAAATCGTGGAAAAATATGGATTTCCACAGGAAGTTGTGGCAGGGTATGGATACTTTCGGGACGGCAATTTTCTAAATACTTTTGTATCGGAGTATTTATCGGACAGTTATTTTTATCACTGGGATAATTATCAGATAGCCACTCGTGCTTATCCGATTGCGGATACGGAGCTTGGGGAAGTGCGAAAGCATACCGGCAAAGAAATTATTCTGGAATATAACGATGGATGGGCGGCGCTCTTAGATATGCTGGGGATAGGACTGATATGTGCGTGCATCGTGGTTTTCATCTGTGTTTCAACGGTCTTTTCGACGGAAGGGCAGATAAAGATGCTGCCCCTTCTCTTCACCACCAAAGAAGGCAAGAGGAAAGACATTTTTGCAAAAATGGCGGCGGCGTTTGGCGTATCCATAGGTATCTGGCTGGGAGTCGTCTTATTTTGTTTTCTTACCTGCGCTGCGGTTTATGGTCTCGACGGAGCAGACTGCTTCATTGGAATTACTAAGGAGTGTAGGTACATTACGGCGGTGGAGTGGTCGGCTACCACATTAAGCGTAAAAGAGTTTATCACGATTGTATTGATTCGGAGTCTGGTGGGGATTTTGCTGCTCTGTGCCACGACGGTTTATTTATCCGCCCGCGCCCGCAGCACATTCCATGCGGTGATATCTTCCGCAATCTGTTTCGGGGCGCCAATTTTTGCCTGGCTTATCTTCTCTGGTATCCATTCCCTGTTTGGGTGGATTATCCGGGTACTGATTTATGCGACGCCGCTTTATCTGGTTATGTACAATTCCTTATATGACATTTTCCGTAGCTGGACTTTCTACATGTGGATAGAGGCAGCGGGCATCCTTTTTCTTCTGATTGGTGCGTTTGGCAGGTATCGGAGGCAGCAGGCGGGGTAGGGGGGATCATATGAGATTATATAAAATGGAATTATACAAGCTTTGTCATCGGAAGGTTTTTATCATAGGAGCGGTATGTATTCTGGGTATCCTATTATCTGCATTCTGGATACATGTAATGGATGAGGAATCAACGGTTGATGGGACGAGACGCCAGGGCTTGCCGGCAGTGCGGATGAACAGAGAGATTACAGAAGAATATAAAGGTGCGCTGACGGATGAGAAAGCAGAGCAAATCATAGCAAGGTACGGATTTCCAGACAAACGCGAAGAGGGATGGAATTATTTTAGGAACGCTAACTTTCTAAATCAGTTTGTAATGGATTATTTATCGGATGGCTATATGTATAGTTACGATGATTACCGAGTAGGAAGCCGTGTCTATCCGATTGCAGATACAGGGTTGGGCGCGGTGCAGGAATATACCGGAAAAGAAATCATTCTGGAATATTATCGCGGCTGGAGCGTCTTTCTGGATATCTTTACACTGGGAATGATTCTTAGCGAAATATTGTTATTGTTTACGATTTCTGCTGTTTTCGCGGATGAGGGACAGAAGAAAATGCTGCCCTTATTGTTTACTGCCAAAGAGGGCAAAAAGAAAGATACCATTGCCAAGATAGGCGCGGCTTTTACAGTGGCGGCGGGCGTCTGGGTTTGCGTTTTCAGTATCACATTGCTTCTATGCGGTACGGTTTATGGATTTGACGGGTTACATTGTTATAATGGAATGGTGGTTAGTTATTTGATGCCTATGCCGGACAGGATAATCCCCATGTATGTTTATGTTATGATGGTGTTAGTTCTGAGTTTGTTTGGAATCCTTTCTTTGTGTGCGGCGACGCTATGCCTTTCCGCATATTGTAAAGGCAGCTTCCACGCGGTAACGGCGGCGGCAGTCTGCTGGGGCGCCCCCTTTCTGCTGATGCTGTTTACCAACGGATTCAACGGAATTTTCAAGGTATTGTCGGCGGCGCCAATCTTTATGGTGTTATATGAAATTGTGGATAAAATTTATGACGTGTGGCTTATGCCGGTCGGGATTTCGGTTGCCGTGATAGCCGGGTGCATTTACAGGGGGTATGGGAAGTATGAGAGGCAGCAGGGGTGAAGGAGGGGAATCACAGTAAATTAGGCTACGGCTCTTTTTCCTGCTTCCAGTGACGATGAGTGATACATCTGGCTATTAATAAGGGTTTTAAATATCATTTGAAATCATCAATAACTATACATTTCAGTTCGTTAAACTGACGCAACTGTTTGTCATTTGTGAGGAACAGGTCGCATTGCTGCAGACAGGCAGTAGCAAGCTGCAAACAGTCCATAGTTTTAAAATCTTTGTATTCAGCACGTATTCGTGCAGCTTTTTTAGCTATGCTAATATCAATTGGCTGTATCTGTATATTGCAGTCTGATAAAAATTCAAAGAAAACATTTATCTTTTCTGTATTCCCGGTTTTGTATGGCTGGGTTAGGTATTCTGTACATGTGATTGTTGATGTTACCATAGAGCATTTATCGTCTATGAGTTTTTCAAAAATTTGTTTCACTTTTTCAGCATAATTTATGTCTGCATCAAGAAAATAAATAATAGGGGTGGTGTCTAAAAAGATTGTTTTATATTCTGTCATTGTCTCGCATCCCCTTTATATAATCCTGGGCATCTGTATGGAACATCTTCTCACCCCTGCCCATGTATTTTTTCAGGTCTATTTTTTTATCAGGGTCGCTTGGCATATCCAGAATGGTTACGATAACTTCCTGTCCAGTGTTCAAGTTGATGTCTTCATTTATCACGATATGATTTCCATTATAGTATCCTTTGACTGCTGCTAACATATAAATTGCTCCTTTCTTTCATGTATTGTATGGAAGTAATTGCAAAACTAAGATTTTACAACCGCCCGTTGTGCAGAATATACAATTCAACACAGGCACGCTTGCGCTACGGTTCAAACGCAGCGGTACATAAGATGCCAAAATACGGCATCTAAGTACCGGCGTTTTCACAGTACCTGCTTATGGATTGTATATTCTGTACAACTACACACTTCTATACTTTAGTTTCGCAATCGCTTAATGTATTGTATGTTATCAGATTATATTATATCCAAAATCCCGTTGTTTGTATAGTAGGTTGATTTTTAGTTTTTTTCTTTTGCTTATAGAAGAAAATACCCATAGTTTCTGGTTGTCATACCATGTCTAAGAATGATACAATATTCGTACAGAAATAAGCGGCTTTGTGATTATCGTCATAGAGCCAGGAAAATAATCTGGGGTTATATGCATAGATTTACGAAGGAGGCAAGAGGATGAGTAATTTTACCTTCCTTGAAGCGCGTTGGAGTGATTTGGCAAGATTGGGAGATCTGGCGGAAAAATATGTTTATTCAGACCCGAATACATCTATTATCAAACAGGGAATGTTGGCGGAAGTAATGGTCAAATATATGCTTGCTTATGACGGCATCAAAGAGCCTGAGTATGACAATACCCATGCAAACCGTATCCGGCTGCTAAAGAAGAATGACTTATTGCCGCATGAGATAGACAATACCTTATATATTTTACGAAAAGAGCGCAATAACGCGGCGCATAACGGAGCGGACGAGGGCGAAAAGGCATTAAACAATCTGCCCCTTCTGTATGAACTCTGCGTATGGTATATGCAGACATATGGGGATTATCATTACAATCCAGTAGAGTATGTGCAGCCGGTAGATATTACAATTAGTCTGGATGAATTGGAAAAAGAAAATCGTGAACTGGAAGAACGTAATCAGACATTGCTTGTTGAACTACAGCGGATTCAGGAGAACGGAAAATTTGACAATGCCAGAAGAGCCATCGCCTACAAGAAAGCGATGAATGTAAAACTCTCGGAAGCGCAGACGAGGGAATTGATTGACGAGCAGCTTCGTAAGGTCGGCTGGGAAGCGGATACTGATAAACTCCGTTATTCTAAAGGAGTCCGCCCGGTGAAAGGCAGGAATCTTGCGATTGCGGAATGGCCTACGGATTCTATGACAGGGAATGGCGGATATGCGGACTATGCACTTTTCATTGGCGATAAAATGGTGGGCATTATTGAAGCGAAGAGAAAACATAAGAATGTTTCTTCGGTACTGGACGGACAGTGTAAAGAGTATGCAAGGAAGATTAAAGCGGAGCACGAAAGGTATGTGTTGAAACAGTACGGCGAATATAAAGTCCCGTTTCTTTTTGCAACCAATGGCAGGGATTATATCAAACAATATGAAGAAATGTCGGGAATCTGGTTTTTAGATACGAGGCAACAGTTTCATACATCAAAAGCTTTGGCAGGATGGCCAAGCCCCCAGGGGATGGAGCAGGATTTGGAGAGGGATACCCTGCAGGCGGATAAAAAACTTGCCGCTACAGGGTATGAGTTGTTACAGGACCCGAATGGATTAGGCTTGCGTTATTATCAGATCGAGGCAGTCAGGGCAGCCGAGAAAGCGATTGCGGAACATAAAAATACAGTGCTGCTTGCTATGGCGACAGGAACCGGAAAGACACGGACGGTTCTTGGCATGATTTATCGTTTTTTATCTGCCAGGCGGTTCAAACGGATTTTATATCTGGTTGACAGGACAGCGCTTGGTGAGCAGACAATGGATACTTTTCAGGAAGTAAAGCTGGAAGATTTAAAAACACTGAATCAGTTATATGATATAAAAGATTTAGGGGAAAAGGAATTTGAAAAGGATACCCGTGTCCATATTGCCACGGTTCAGAGTCTGGTAAAACGCATTCTTTACAAGGAATCGGACGTCAGTATAGGGGTGTCGGATTATGATTGCATTATCGTGGACGAGGCGCATAGAGGGTATATTCTGGATAAAGAAATGAGTGAAGACGAAGCGGTTTATCGTAATCAGGATGATTTCCGTAGCAAGTACAGGGCGGTGATTGACTATTTTGATGCGGTTAAAATTGCGCTTACCGCCACACCTGCGCTTCATACTACGGAAATATTTGGGAAACCGATATACTCTTATGACTATCGTACAGCAGTAGTGGACGGATATCTGGTAGACCATGACGCGCCGCATATTATGAAAACGAAACTTAGTGAAGAAGGAATTGTATTTGAAGCGGGGAGTACTGCGCCAATCTATGACCCCGTAACCAATACGATTATTAACAGTGACGAGCTGGAAGATGATTTGAAATTTGAGGTGGAGGATTTTAACAAAAAAGTCGTGACAGAGAGTTTTAATGAAACTGTCTTAGCTGAAATTGCGAGGGACATTGACCCGAACGAAAAGGGTAAGACTCTTATTTTTGCGGTTGACGACGCCCATGCGGATATGATTACGAGAATCTTGAAAGATTATTATACCCAGCAGGGAATCAGTGAAGAAGCGGTTATGAAGATTACCGGTTCCATTGAAAATGGCAATCCCGTCAAAATTAAAGAAGCAATCCGGCGTTTTAAGAATGAAACATTTCCCAATATTGTCGTAACGGTGGATTTACTGACTACAGGCATTGATGTGGAAGAAATTGTAAATTTGGTATTTTTACGCAGAATCCGTTCCCGTATTTTATTTGAGCAGATGCTTGGACGGGCCACCCGGCTGTGCCCGGAGATTGGCAAAACGCATTTTGAGATTTACGATGCAGTAGGAGTCTATCAGGCATTAGAAGCCGTTTCCACCATGAAACCTGTGGTAGTAAATCAGACGGTAACTTTTGATGATTTAATAGATGGCATGGATAATCTGGAAAGCGACAGGGCAAGGCAGAATCAGATAGAGATGATTATTGCTAAAATTTTAAGAAATAAAAATAAGATGCCGGAGGAGTTTCGGGAACAGTTTCAATCGCTGTCCGGCGGAGAAACGCCGGAAAGTTTTGTAGATGCGCTTCGCAATATGCCGACTGACCAGGCAGTGGAAACCGTGAAAAAGAATCGTGCTGCTTTTGCTTATGTGCAGGGGATTCATCAGGAAAGACCCAAATTTATCAGCAATGCGCAGGATGAATTAATCAGCCATGAAAGAGGTTACGGGGGCGTCACAAAGCCGGAGGATTATCTGAAAGAGTTTCATAATTTTATAGAGAACAATATCAATGAAATTGCAGCGCTTAATATTGTGGCAACCAGACCGAAAGAGTTGACAAGGCAGTCACTAAGAGAACTGAAATTGATTCTGGATAGGCATAATTTTAGTGAAACAAAACTTCAGACCGCATGGAAACAGATGACGAATGAGGATATTGCTGCGGATATTATCAGTTTTATCCGCCAGAGAAGTCTTGGCGATGCTTTAGTCAGTAAAGAAGAACGGATTCACTGTGCGATTGTGAAAACAAAAGCGGCACATCCGGAGTTAAGCCGGGTACAGCTTAACTGGCTGGAGCGGATAGAAGCATATCTGATAAAAGAAGTTGTGTTGAATAAAGAATCTTTTGACGCGCCGCAGTTTCAGATTAAAGGCGGCTATGCAGCGGTTGATAAGGCATTTGGAAATAAACTGGACATTATCATTGATGAGATTAATAACCATATGTATACTGCATAAGAAAAACGTAAGAAAGGCATGGGGGATAGTGTGAAAAATAAATTTTTCACACGCAAATTTGTGCTGACATCAAAGATGTCTTGGGCACATAAATTCGCAGGCTAAGAAAGGAGCATGGCTATAGAATGACAAATGCAGAAATTGTAGCAAAATTGTGGAATCTTTGTAATGTACTTCGGGATGATGGAATTACTTATCATCAATATGTAACGGAGCTGACCTATATTTTGTTTTTGAAAATGGCAAAGGAAACCAGTACGGAAAAAAATATTCCAACCGATTACCGTTGGGATGAATTAAAAATCAAGGAAGGTATGGAATTAAAACGGTTTTATGAAGAACTCCTTAGGGAACTTGGCGAAAACTGTACCGGACGTGTACAGGAAATTTATCAGGGCGCAAGAAGCAATATTGAAGAACCTGCAAATTTAAAGAAAATCATTACGAATATTGATGAGCTGGATTGGTATTCGGCAAAAGAGGAAGGGCTTGGCAATCTGTACGAGGGATTGCTTGAAAAAAATGCGAGTGAAAAGAAATCAGGAGCAGGGCAGTATTTTACCCCAAGAGTGCTGATTGATGTTATGACAGAGCTGATTGCACCACAGCCGGGCGAGAGATGTAATGACCCGGCGTGCGGCACTTTTGGCTTTATGATTGCTGCTGACCGCTATGTAAAAGAGCATGCCAATGACTGGATGGATTTGACACAGGAAGAAGCGGTATTTGAACAAAAAGAGGCATTTACCGGCGCAGAGCTGGTGCATGAAACACACAGGCTGGCATTGATGAATGCAATGCTTCATGATATTGAGGGAAAAATTTATCTATGCGATACGCTTTCCAATCAGGGCAAGGTGATGAATGGATTTGACGTGGTGCTTACGAATCCGCCGTTTGGAACGAAGAAAGGCGGCGAACGGGCGAATCGGGATGACTTTACCTATCAGACAAGCAATAAACAGCTTAACTTTTTACAGCATATTTATCGTTCCTTAAAGACGGACGGTAAAGCGAGGGCGGCAGTTGTGCTGCCGGATAATGTATTGTTTGCGGACGGTGAAGGCGAACGGATTCGGGCTGACCTTATGGATAAATGTAATCTGCATACGATACTTCGCCTGCCAACGGGTATTTTCTATGCGCAGGGAGTCAAGACGAATGTATTATTTTTTACAAGGGGAATAACTGACAAGAACAATACCGATGAAGTATGGTTCTATGACCTTAGAACAAACATGCCCTCTTTTGGAAAGACAAATCCATTAAAATATGAGCATTTCAAGGACTTTATTGCAGCATATACCGCCAAAGACCGCCATGCGGTTAAGGATGAAAGATGGAATGTTTTTACCAGAGAGGCGCTTGGGAATACATTGGATAAAGGTCTGATTCGGGATGATTCGGTTTTAGATTATGAGGATTTGCCCGACCCGATTGAAAGCGGCGAGGAATGTATTGCACAATTAGAAGAAGCGGTGGATCTGATGATGAGTGTGGTAAAAGAGCTAAAGGCACTGGAAAGCTGAAAGAAAGGCATGGTTATTAATATGGCGAGGGGAGAGAAGAAAAAGGAGCTGTCTCTGGAAGAGAAACTGGAACAGGCGTTAGTGCCGGTGGAGGAGTGGCCGTATGGGGTGCCGGGGAATTGGTGCTGGGTGAAATTGAAAGAAATATGTGAATTTGAAAGAGGGATAACTTTTCCGGCATCAGCAAAAGAGAATGAGAAAACAGAAGATAACATAGCCTGTTTACGAACCGCAAATGTACAGGACGAATTAGAAATAGATGATTTAATATATGTGAATAAAAAATTTATGAAAAATAATAATTTAAAGTTAGTAAAAAAAGATGATATTATTATGTCTTCTGCAAATTCACGAGAGCTGGTGGGAAAAACATCATATGTACATGATATGGTATATCCGATGACTTTTGGAGGATTTGTTCTCAACATCAGGGCAAAACGGGTGTTAAGTAAATATTTGTTTTATATGCTTCGATTGGAATTTTTAATAGGTAGATTTAGAGGAGAATCAACACAAACAACCAATATTGCAAATATAAATACAACAATACTTGGAAAGTATTGTTTTCCTTTACCACCATTATCAGAGCAACAACGCATCGTAGGGCGGATCGAAAGTTTGTTTGCTAAATTGGATGAGGCGAAAGAGAAAGCATTCAATGTTGTCGAGCAATATGATTCAAAAGTCAATTCAATATTATGTAGGGCATTTATTGGTGATTTATCTTGCGAATGGCGTGTAATGTATGGGAAGAAAAAAGAGGATTGGGGTATTAAAAAAATAAAAGATGTATGCAGATCAAGAGCTGGATATGCATTTGACAGTAAAAAGTTTCAAAATCATGGGTGTCAAATTATTCGCATGGGTAATCTTTATGGTGGGATTTTAGATTTATCTCGTTCTCCCGTATTTATTGGTGAAGATGAACTGGATAAAAAAATTATAGAGAGAGCAAAAATAGAGAATGGGGATATATTGATTACGCTGACTGGAACGAAATACAAAAGAGATTATGGATATGCAGTATGTATTGAAAATGCGGAAAATTTATATGTTAATCAACGAATTTTATGCTTAACACCAAATACAGATATTAACCGTGACTATCTTTTATACTATTTACGCTCAAATTTTTTTAGAAATATATTTTTTAGTAATGAAACAGGGGGTGTTAATCAGGGAAACGTAAGTTCTAAATTTGTAGAAAATATTGAAATACAAGTTCCATCGATGGAAGAACAATTAGTGATTGCTACAATATTAAAGAATATATTATGGAAAGAAGAACAAGCAAAGGAATTAGCGGAATGTGTTCTGAAACAGATTGATTTGATGAAAAAATCCATCCTCGCTAAAGCATTCCGGGGAGAACTAGGCACCAATAATCCAGAAGAAGAATCTGCAATCGGGTTATTAAAGAAGATACTTATGGAAGCATAGATTAAAGGGAAAGGTTTGTTTGGAAAATTTTATATATGGGAAATTTACAAAATTTTGTTGCAGTAACCGAAATAAGATAATAGAATGTAAATAGGAAGTATGTGTGAATGAAGAAAAAGCTATACTAACAAAGGAGGTGTTTCTTATGGCAACTTCAAGCATCACGAAAAATTTTGTCATTTCTGGTAAGGAACAGGTGGAGATGTTTGTTAATGCGATTGAAGAATCTGCCAAAAACCGTC